>CBFHJL010000001.1:0-82464 GCA_965656195.1 Brumimicrobium sp.
AGTAGCCTAAACCAATTGAAAAAGTATAACAGATTTGAGATGATCCTGAGTTCGAAGGAGTAATGACAGTTTCATCAGTGTTTTTTAAATAAGTAAAACCAACTCCTCCTTGAAGATTAAAAAAAAGACTTTTAGTTATTTTCCCTCTGAATAGCAAACCGAATGTATTGTCAAAAGAAAAGACTGGACCAAATTCATGATCTTGAATGGTGACAGCATAATCTTCTATCACCTGAGGTTCAGGTGCGATAGGAGTATAAATCTGAAAAAGTTTAATGTAGGTATTCATGGAAGCTAAACTTCCTCTATACACTCCGTACAAATCAAAGTGTGAATTTCTGTATAATCTATATCCTATGCTATACTGAAAACCGAAATGTTGAATAGTATTCGCTGGCGCTCCTCTGTTCCTATAAAAACTATTAAATGGTATTGTCTTCTTGTCGATGCCAGGATAATAAACAGCTCCGATTGAAAAAAAGTACCTTTTGATTTGATAGTCAAAATCCACACTTACATTCTTTCCTACATAAACAGCGTTATAGTTTACTTTAATCGATGATTGAGTCATTGAAAAGAGAGGTACAAACAGAAATACAAATGAAAAACTTCTCATTTAGCGGCGGAAATAGTTCTGAGATATTCAACGGTACTAATCCGCACATATTATATAAAGCAATAATGAATGTGCTTTCGATTGCTCACAACGGTCCTTAGCTATGCTCTCGCTGCTATCTTTTAAAATTAAGCATTAATTTGAAAAGAGGATTGATTGAGTTTGGATGATTGTTCAAACAAGAGCAGATGGTGCAGTGGAGTATAGGTTGTGTTATAAGCACCCTACTGACTTTAGTTTAAGTTTGAATAACGTGAAATAATAAATAATTCAAACTTTTTGGAGTGTTTTTAGCATTTGCTTTAAGAAATTATTCAATATAAGTATCTGGTCGGAACTCATAAAAAATACGATACTCACCATGAGGTCGTTCAAGTTCAATATCCTGAAAGCCTACGGTATTCTCTTCTTCCGAATAAAAAACATCTATCGCTACGATCGTTTTACCCGTAGTATCATTGTTGGAGGGAACAAATCCCATGATGGTAAAACAGTCGCTATCATAACCTGAGTCTAATTGGTAAGAGTAATTACCAGTTCCACTGTTTTCCAAAGGAAATTTAGAACCTTGAGGTTCTCCTGGGCCTGGCTCGCAGCTGTCGTACAAATAAAAGTCATCTACAGAAAGGTTGGAGCTGGCTTGAATTGTAATTGCATTACCGGTTAGATCTTTTTTACAGCTTGTTGCTGTGAAAAGAAGTATAATTATTGGTAAGACCCGAAGTTTATTTTTCATTATTTTGATCTTTTTGCGGGAAGGTGTAGCCTAGATTAACTCCAAATAAAAACAGGTTCTGTGAAGGAAACAAAACAAAACCTTCATTAAAAGGGGAAAAACTAATTGATGGACTAATGAAAAAATCATGAATATGATAACGGTAGATTAGAGAAAAAACTAAATTTCTATTTTCTTTTAAAAACTTATTTCTATAACCGATCCTTTGAAAATCAATATTCGGGGAGAATTCTTTGGTTGAAACTGTTGGTTCATAATTATCAATTTCACTTGATGGAACTGAATAAGAATTCTTTGTTTGATAACCCTTTTTAATTGAAACATTATTTACAAAATATTGATCATAACTAATTTTAAAAAGAATATTGGTTAAGGGGGTTATTTCAAACTGATAACCTAAAGACAGACCCAACCTGTAGGTTTGAATATTTATTTCATTTTCTGAAATATATTCTGTAAAGCTATTTTCATTAGAACCATTTATTCTATTGTTAGATATATAATTAATTTTTTGAAGGTCTATCCCACTGTTCAAAGAAACTAAAACTTTATTAGTAAAGATATATTCATTCACCAAGTTTACTCTGTGGGAATTATTAAAATTTTTTCTTTGAGTAACTGGAATTGTATATGTTCCAAAATCATAACCTGTTTGAATATTCCATTGACCTATAAGACCCAGTGGAAGTAATATGAATAAAATTAAACTCTTTGTGGTCATGTTTCAGTTGCTTATAACGTTATGCTTATAGGCGGTCGCGTCAGTGCCGTCTATAAGCTGTTACTGTTAGTTATTCTTTGCTTAAAAGTAAGAAATACTTTTACCATCTCATAGAATAACGATGTTCGGTTATGCGCCCCAGCCTTAGCTGTCTAATTAAATCCACTTTTATCTTATGTTTTTTCTATCAATTATTTTTAGAAATCCTTCTAGGAAGAGTTGATGGATAAATCGGTTCGGGGTAATCCTCTTAATCTTTTCATCTTTTGATCCTACGCCCTGGGGTGTGCCTTCTTGACAATGTCAAATTTAAGCAGTATCTTAAATAAAGTCTGGCGACGTGTCAACGTCTACAAATCGCGATTTGAACGCTGCCAAGCGCACCAGACTTTAAAAGACACACCCCAGAACTACACATACAACTGATGATATACTAGAATAATCCCCCGAACTGAAATGAGATAAAAGTGACCCAAGCGTTTAACCGAATGAACAGTAACTTGTATATAGGAGTCACTAATATACAAATTATGATCGTTATATGGTGAAAATGGGTATATAACGGTCATTGCTTTAATGATATGTGATCGATTATATCTCTAAATCGTCTAAGGGACTAATCACTTTTCTGCTGTCTTCGCTCGTAACAAGAGTGTAGATTTGAGTGGTCTTAGGGCTGTTGTGTCCTAATAGTTCTTGAATGTATCTAAGATTCACACCTTGCTCGAGTAAATGGGTGGCATATGAGTGTCTCAAATTGTGAAGCCTTACATTCTTTGAAATTCCAGCTCGATTCACTGCTCTGTGAAATACTTTTCGTAAACTCGTTTTTGAATACTTTCCTTCTCCATCACCACTATTAAATAAAAAACGCTTTGGTCTATACTCAATGTAATACTCACGAAGATGTGGTAAAAGCTTTTGTGATAAAGGAACGTAGCGGTCTTTCGAACCTTTTGCATTCCGAATATGAATAACCATACGTTCTGAGTCGATGTCACTTACTTGCATGTTAATAAGTTCGCCTGAGCGCAGCCCGCAAGAGTAAATCAATGTGAGCATGCACTTGTGCTTTAAATTAGTAGTGTTTTTAAGCATCTTTTCAACCTCTGATTTACTGAGTATAACAGGGAGACGATAGGCTGAACGCGGTCTTTCTAAAAGTGAGAAATCGATATTTACGTGTGTAAATACATGTATGAATAATCGAATAGCGTTGATTACAATATTCTGATAAGAAGCAGATCTATTATTGCGTATGATATACTGATCATTGAAATCCTCTATGTCTTGATTACAAATCTCATGAGGTGTCTGTTTTCCAGAAAATCTTAAAAATACGGCAAGACTTGTTGTGTATGAATTAATACTCGAAGCACTATACCTTCTTACACGCATATATTTTTTCAGTTGTTCAACCATGTGCAACTGCGAATTATTTAATTCTGGTAATTGGCTTGATGATGTTTTTTGTCTCTCAGAAACTTTTGTTTTTTCTATCTCGACTAAAGCTATACCTTGAAAATACTTCTTTAATCTCTCTATCGTATTCGCATGATGCTCTACATACCAAGCTCCATTCGTTTTGCTGAATTGTCGACCGGGAAAATTTCGGAGATGATTGACAAGCTCTAAATTATAATGAAAATAAAAAAATAGACATTCTTGATTTCGATGTACGTGCCGTTTTAGGACGATCGTGGGTAAGTTCATATACGTTGATTTAGGTTATTTCCTAATTAAGATAATGAAATACATTTTATCAAACCAAGCTAATCTAAAAAAAAAAATGCAGCGTTTTAGATGCAGTGTTAATCCTCATCGTTGTTGTTCAAAACCATGAATCGAACGGTTTCCTCATTTCCTTCTTCATCAATAACTGTTAGGCGATGCTCGCCTTCAGAAGGGGTATAGTTCATCTTGTGTATGGATGAGGTGGAACCGAGGTAAACGTCATCAATATGCCAAAATAATGTGCTGGATGAATTTTGGTGCGCGGCTTCCAAAACGATCTCATTTTTATCTCCATCAAGATCTCGTATCCCCACGATGTTGGCTCCTTGCTTTGGATATACAATGGCAAAATCTTGTTGACTACTTTGAGATTGACATGTGGGGTGGAATGGAGGTAGTCCGCGGTAAGATGGATGTGTGGTTTGATAGTACCAACCTTGTAAAGCGGGTAAAACAAAACGTGTTACGAGTTTTGTGTCCTGACCATTAACGCATTGAATGTTATAGCGAAATCGTTCCTGCTGATCAGTCAGTATCGTTTGATGATAAGTGCAAGAAGGAGAGCGTAATGCATTTTTATGTACCTGAACTTCTTTGATCTGATCGCAGTCCTCTGCTGCTCGGTGACCACTTTGTTTACAGATCTTTATTTTTGTTAACTCGTCGAATGGTGCAGTGAACCATTTTACATCTTGACTTAAGGCGGAGAAAACATCAAATAAAATCGGACCTGCTGTGCTGCTACCAATCAATCCTGGTCTCCCTTCTCCTGAGGCATTTCCTACCCAGACGCCTACAACATAGCGCGGCGTGCATCCAATGGCCCAAGCATCTCTATTTCCAAAACTGGTTCCTGTTTTCCAGGCTACTTTGCGAGAGGATGAAAAGTTCTGCCAAGACGATTCTGCTGCTGGACGATTCACGTTCAACATGGCTTCGAAAACTTCAAATATAGCTCCTGCATCTAGCTTTGTGGATGAACGTGTTAAGGTGGTGTCCCTGGATGCTGAAAGTTCCCAATCTACTGGATTCCATGTGGTAGTTGAATACTTATTTGTTGCGTTGTGAAGTGAGAGTGTCTTGACCATCCCTGCATACGCGTGACAAACATCCCAAAGTGAAGATTCGGCGCCTCCTAAAATGAGGGATAATCCATAGTGATCTGCTGTATTGTCTACATAGCGCTGATCAAGCTGTTGCAAGAGGTAAAGAAATTTTTCTACTCCATATTCTTCGAGTAGATGAACTGCTGGTATGTTTAGAGATCGAGACAATGCATCTTTTACGGGGACTGCTCCGTCGTGGGTTTTGTCAAAGTTTTTTGGAGCGAAATTGTCAAAGCGCAAAGGAACATCAGGTATCAGCATGTCATTATGGATTTGACCTTCCTGCATCATAGCAGAGTAGAGGAAAGGCTTTAATAGACTGCCTGTGCTTCTTCTTGCATGGATTACATTGACATAAGGATCATGCTCTTTTGCTGTAGCGCTGTTACCGATGTAAGATCTTACTTTATTCTCTTTTGTATCAATGATTAATAATGCTGCATTGTGAATATAATTCTTGTCCAATCGATGTTGATGTCGGCGAAGCAATTGCGTCATTTTCTCTTGTAAGTTCGCATTTAGCGTTGTTTGGATGCGTTCTCCAGCTCTTCCATCAACAAGAACTTTCTGTAATAAATGATCAGCCAGCATTGGAAGTGGGTTAGGTGCTGCTACCAAAGGTTCTTCGGTTGACAGGATATAGGTCATTGAGTCAATCACTTCATTCTCGTATAGCTTCTTTAATACAAAGTCACGTTTCTTTTTTAATACATTCCGATTCTTGCCGGGGTGAATGAGTCCTGGCGCATTGGGTAAAACGGCAAGTGTCGCGTTCTGTGACCAAGACAGTTGATGTGGTGGTAATTGATAGTATCTCCACGATGCGGCTTCTAGTCCTACAACATTTCCTCCGAAGGGTGCATTCGAGACGTAATGTTGTAATATTTCTTTTTTAGAGTATCTGACTTCCAGTCGGTAAGCCCATATCATTTCAATGAATTTATTAAGTAGTGTTCTGTCAGAATTACGAGACATTCGTGCTACTTGCATGGTCAAAGTACTTCCGCCACTCACAATTTTACCGGCAGTGAAATTTTGATACATTGCCCGCGCGATAGAAGTGAAATCGACGCCCCAATGCGAGTGAAATTCTTCATCCTCAAAGGCAATGATGGCTTGCTCAAATTTATAGGGCACACTATCAATTGCAGGAAAACGCCATTGTCCATCATCAGCAATTTTGGCGTTAAGTAGATCGCCTTCGGCACTGATGATCACTGTCGATTTTGGAGTGTCGAATAGGCGCTCTGGTAAACAATACAAAAAGTATACGGCAAACAATGCCAGCCCATAGTAGAAAAGCGTTCGACGTTTGAAATAGAAGAAATAGCCTCCTACTTTGAGCTGCATAGTTTTATTTTCCGGGTTGAACAACTTTAATTCGACGTCCTTTGCGCAGTGCCATGATCGAAGCGTCATACATGGCTTCACATCTTACGGCAGGCAAATAATATTCACCAATGTATGCTGCATGAAGACCAACAGTAAACGTCTTTGTTGAATTGCGCGGTAGATCGAAATACGTCAATACTCGATCATCTCGGATGTCTTGATATTCGTAGTAATCATTACCGAGTGTTGAACCACTTAGTTCCATTCGTTGATTTCGAATCTCCCAACCACTTGGGAAGAGCTGTGTTAACGCCATTTCGTTATAGTAGCCTCGATATCCTGGATTTCTCACCGTTACTTCAGCCATGAAGTCTGTTCCTTGAGCGAGTTCGTCAATCGTGATCACTTGTCCTTCCATGTTTTTGTAGACTACGTTAAGACTAAGGTTGCTCTCTTTGTTTTCCTCATTTCCTGCTAGCGGAACTCCTGTTCTCACTACTCGAACGAACATCAGTGACTTACTCTTATTTTGGATAGAAAGTGTTTTTCCTTCTGCGCCAGAAACTTTGAGTTGTGTTTGGTGGATGAGCTGATTACTCGCTGGAGTTCCAGACTTTCCGTTGAATGAATAACTATACTTAATACCGTCATTCTTAGGTTGTACTCCAACAAATTCAGCAATTGCCTTTAATGAGAACGCAGTAGTTTGTGTACTCATCCATGCACTGCTACTTAATGTTTCAGATAACTCCTTTACAGAAGCAGCGGCTTCATTCTTACGTCCCATTTTCGTTAACGTTTCAATGATCATGGCTTGATCTCTGTGGTTCGATCCATAAGTGTATCCGAGTTCATTGTATGGTGTTACACGTGTCGACTTGTTTTTCACAATGGAAGCTGCAACATTTGTTTTTCCTATAATCTGATAGGCGAGTGCAAGTCTCCAAGATGCTGAAATACTAAGGTCAGGCTGTTCGCGAAGTCTGTTCATTGCACTTTTTACAGGTTTTCCTGCTAATGCTAAAGTGTACAGGCGATAGGCTTGAGACAACTGATTGTTTTTAAATCCATTCACGTTGCGTGTGTTCCATTTACGTGCTTTGGAACGTTGGTAATCAATCCATTTATCCTTAACTCCATAAGGGAGCGCGTAACCTTGCTTTTCAGCTTCAATCAAGAAATGACCTGCAAAGGAAGTACCCCAATCGCTAGATCGATGACTTCCGCTCCAGTAGGCAAACCCACCATCAGCCAATTGATGTCTACGAATCTTATTGATTGCAGCTGTAATGTTGCGCTGGGTGCTTTCTTTTGCATCCTTGTCTAGTTCCACAAATGTTTTTAAATACAACTGTGGAAATGCTTTAGACGTAGTTTGCTCGATACAACCATGAGGGTATCTGATCAAATACTGTAGTCGCTTTTCAAGGTCAATAGGAGGGATGGTAGATACTTCTAGTGTTGCTACATTCGTACCGGGCATTCCTGGTAAGTTCACAACATTAGTCCATGACTCTCCTGGTTCTACAACTGCTTCACTAACGTCTGTGACGGGAAGGTTAGGGTTGCGAACTTCGAGCTCAATCTCATAGGTCGATTTTTCACCAGCTCCTGTAGCAATAACCTGTACAGTGGCTTTACCAATTTTCTGTGGTACCTTGATCGAGAAATTGACAACCTGATCTCCTACGCGGTCAAAGTGAATGTTTTGAACTGTACTTCCTTGAACATTAAGCAGGCTGTTCGTCTTGACTTGAACCTTTACATCTTTCACTTTCTCTTCCATAGCAAAGATGGTTACGGGTAAGTTCACAATCTCATTTGGACTCAAAACGCGCGGTAATGTAGCCAAAGCCATTAGTGGTTTCTTTACGGGGGTTGCTTTTTCAGCATTTCCATAAGCTCCATCTTGACCTGCAATGACCATGGTTCTTACTGATCCTATGTAATTAGGAATGTCGATCTTGTGCTTAGCCGTAGATCCCGCATTGAGTTTAAAGGGTCCTAGGAAACGAACCATTGGCTTGAATCGCACAGTGTTCTCGCTACCAGGATCAAGGCTGGCATCACCTCCGATCGTAAGTAGATTCTCAACTTTTGCTCCATAGGCGCCAATAACATGATCGTAAAGATCCCATGTTTTTACACCGAGTGCTTCACGACTGTAGAAGTGTTGCCAAGGGTCTGGCGTTGCAAAGTTTGTAAGATCTAATAATCCTTCGTCTACAACAGCTACGGTGTACGTCATGGCTTTACCATTCTCTTCAGATATACTCAATGTATAACTTGACTCTGGCGCTAGCTCATCTGGCATATCGATTACTGGCTTTAAGATTGTACCAGGATCTGTGACTAAGATCGGTATTACACCATACATTCTGATCGGCGCATCATTCTTCGTTTGCTTATGAGGCTGCAATAGCGTTATATGCACGTAACAGTTCGGTGCTAAATCTGCAGTAATCGGTAACTCGAAGGAGGTCTCGCTTTGCGTAGTCTCTATCCAGAATGCATCTTTTACTTTTTTACCATCTTCAATACTGATCAATGCTCGTCCTTCCTTGGTTGATGGGAAGCTGATCTTCGCTTTTTCTCCTGTTTTGTATTCCTTCTTGTCTGAAGCAAAAACTAGCATATTAGCACCATCAGGTGTTTCACGTCCAGAACGACTCATCCAGCTAGGCCAATCGAAGTAGGTCATCAGACCAGTTGAATGCCCGCTGTTTTCATCTGTTACTCGTATGAGGTAACGTCCCCAATCGTACTTGTTGATGCGAACTTTTGCCTTTCCTTTACCGCTGCCATTTGTGCTTATACGTTCTTTAGAAATGGGCTGAATATTACTTCTACCGATGTAGCTCGCGAGATTGTTTCTTCCGCGTTCCCACCACCAGCTCCAGTTGATTCTGTAGACTTCTACTGTGATGTTAGTGCTCGGAGAAGGTTGTCCTTTCTTATTTACAGAAACAATGTCAAATGTATACGTAGAATCTGTCTGAAGTGCACCGTACTTGCTCAAAGTAGGGGATTTAATACCTACAAAACGCGTGTATGGCGCATATGGCATCACTTGTTGATTGATGCTGAAGTCACCTCCTTTTTCAAAAGCTCTTGTTTTAAATACGGCTTTTAACATTCCAGGGGCTTGCTTATGTGCAGCAATCTGAGCAGTGAAAGGAACTTGTCCTTCGTCGTTCAATGTGCCTTCAAAGATCTTTTCTTCTGATGAGTTGAAGCTTTTTGATGGGTCATCAAATACAAACTTTTTAAATGTTTCGAATGCTGTTTGAGCCTGAACAAAAGTAACGGATACATCTGTTTTTAATCCGCGTGCTGGTGCTCCGTGCAGCCATTTAACATCCAGTTTTCCTGTGATTCTACTTTGATCTGCACCAAGGATTTTTGTATCCATTGCAAGGTTTACTTTCAAGCGATTTGGCTTAATGCTCTCTATCTTGATCGTCTTGTTAAATGAAGCTCCACCAACTTTTACAAGTGCCCTCCAGTTTCCTGTTGGAACATCTGGTTGAGTTGGTGTTGTCAGGTCGTAAAACCCATTCAAGCCTGACTTTAATACGTCTCTTTTAAACAGCTGTCCTCGTGGGTCATACAATTCGTAAATGACTGGATGGTTCTCTGGGATCAAGTCTTCTTTGTCTTCCAAGATGTAGGTCAAAAATAAAGTGTCTCCTGGTCTCCAAACACCACGTTCTCCATAGATGAAACCTTTAATTCCATCTTGAATATTTGCACCTCCAACATCAAATCGGCTGAGTGGAAGTGAGGCACCATCATTCAATCTAAGATACCCCTTGTTTGTTCCGTCAGAAACTTCAATAAAGAAGGGAGACTTGTCAAGTTTTTCACTTCTGGCGATTCCTTCGTTATTCGTCTCTAGTTCTGCAATAAGCTGTTGTTGGTAGTCAAATACCTTAACAGAAGCATTGATTATAGGTTTGGTGTCAACGATGTTTGTAGCAGCTACTAATAGCTCTCCATTCGTTCCTCTTTTGGCAATGATTCCAATATCAGAAGCGAAAATATTTTTTACAACACTTTTGTTTCTGTAGTAAGAATAGGAGCAAGGATTCTCGCGTTGACGGTAGTCGTAACCTGAAAAGTAATCTCCATAATAATAACCATAGCTATAGTCGCTTACGTAATCCCATTCCGACTTTTCAGCGTCATCATGCTCATCCCAGTCTGTTTCATCCATCTGGATGTCTTCATTGATCTCTCCGTTGCATGGGTAGGTAGAGTGGTGTTTTCTAAAACTCAATTCAACTCTATAGATTGCTCCTTGGTCAACTTTGATGTATTCTGAAAGATCCAAGCTGAAACGGTTCCAAACACTGTAGTCTACAGGTTTC
This sequence comes from Brumimicrobium sp., assembly GCA_965656195.1. Classification (GTDB taxonomy): domain Bacteria; phylum Bacteroidota; class Bacteroidia; order Flavobacteriales_D; family Crocinitomicaceae; genus Brumimicrobium. The sequence goes on from CBFHJL010000001.1 coordinate 10,616, forward strand.
GTTTCTCCCAGATAGATTGTTTTCTTGCGAATGATCCGTCCAACTCTTTTCAATTCTCGATCTCCGTCATAGTTATTTGTCTGGAAGAACTGAGAGATGTTGTTTTCATAGATCTTAATGATGCGCACATCAACGGCCTTCAAGTTCACAGCTTCAAAAGGCAGAACCATTCCGTTCGAAGAAGGGAGTATTGTTCCTTTACCTACTAATTTTACAGAGGGTTTGATGGCTTCAAATGATACAGAAATAAACTCTTCTCTTCCGTATTTAAATGCTTTACAGTTTTCAATAGCAGCGCGAAGAATTACTGTCTTGTCTCCAACGAGTCTAGCTGAAGGATAGATTCTTAATTCATTTGTTGAAACAGCTGTACGGATGCCTTCGTGTTCTTTTATTGCTACCAATCCGTCAATATCTTGATTAGACGATAACGGATCTGAAAATCGTACGAGTACATGTTGTTCGGGGTGCTGTATCACCTTGTAGCTTGTAATCTTGAAGTCGCCAAGTGCAGGGACTTCAACTCGGTCTGTTCCGCTTCCTTCTGCATTAATGTTGTTTCCTTCCCATGATATCATGAGGTCTTGCGCCGATTTAGCTCGTTTTAAACTATCTACGACCATGGTGTAAATGCGGTCAGATCCTTTGCGTTCCCATTTTGTCTTGTACGTTTTGCCGTTGTGTTTTACGGTGAAAGTATTGTTCAGTTGGGCTGTATTGATTTTATCTGCGGTAATGACTTTTCCCTGGAACTGTTGCCATTCGATGTTCTCATTGTCGTATGCTATCAAACCATCCGCCTCAAAGCTTAAGGCTTGTTTAATAACTGTAATTGGAAATTTAAATGTTTCTAATTCTCCTGTTACCCCTGCTACTGCGCCTAGGTTGAATTCTATCCAATACGTTTCTCCAGATTCCAATGGTTTAGAGGGTACGAAAGAGATTGTATTTTGGTCAATCCACATCGTTTTTCCTTCAACGCCCGGTGAAAAGTCAAATAACTCCTCATCAATAGCTGTATTCGGGGTGATTGGCTTGGAATAAGGCTTGACCAACTGAATCTCTATGGTGGCATGTGCACTTATCACTCCTGATGTAAAAGCAGAAATATGCTTAGTGAATTCAGGATTTACTTTGAATTCTCCTGGGTCATCATCGCTGCATCGTGTCGTTAATAATGATGTCGCTATAACTGAAAGCGAGATTAGGGTAAGGCGAAATAGTTTATTCATAGGATTTATTATTCTCTGTTTAACCAGTATTCTATTAATTGTTCAGTATTTTCTGCTTTTTGATCGACCAGTTTTTTAGGCTCTTCAAGACTGTGCAGCGTCCATTTATTGTCTGACTGAAAAGCAATGCCGTACATGTAATCTAAATTGATTATTTCATAATTATCATAAGCAGGGGTGTAGTAAATATGGCCTTCATCATCACTCAAGCCAACTTGATTGTCTTTCCAAAGGATAATAATTCGTTGATCGTCATTTCCAATGATGCTGTCATAAGAGGTGTCAAGCGTTAATTTACTGCCTCCTATATCGTGAAATACTCCCCATTTTTTATCTTTCTTGCTTCTTACTTTGTAGAACTCATCCATATTTTCGAGTGGCTCAATCAGATCTACTTTGAGTTTTTTTCTAATTTCTTGGAAGTTAGGAACGAAGTTTAACGTCCAGATTGCTTGGTTAATATCGTTCTTGTTTTCATATATAGGAGGTACAATGATTTTAATCTCAGATTCAGTGATCCCAATGACTCCCCATAATCCATCTTCTTGGACATAGAATTCCGCAATAGGGTAGGCTTCTGAAAATCTATATCCTTTAGCATCTTTCATTTCTTGGATAAACCATTCTTTATTTTTCCATATGATTTTATCCCATGCGTCCTTTTTCCTATTCTCTTTTTGGATGTATGTGTTACCGAAAACAATCTTTTCCTGACCTTTAAATTTTCCAAAGGTAATACCAGCTAGGCTGGAGGTCTCTGTGAAAAAAGCGATCTCGTCAAGATCCTTCTTGTACACAAATTCTACCTCTCCGTAAAGCATTAGATTTTGCTTTCCATTTTTTCGTGTAATTCTAATTGGATAATCAACGTCCATGAATTCGCTAATCTCGAATTCAATAGCATCAACAGCCGAAAGAAATTCACTTTTCTCCTCTTTATCCATACCTTGATATATGTTATATTCAACATCATCAATGAAATAGGGTATGGTGTCTTGAGCATACGCAGAGTAACTCACTAGGAATAAGGCGGAAAGAATTAGTGAACGTATAAAAATCATGTTCCTAAAAGTACTCAGTTCCAGAAAAGTAGACGGGTACTTCGCTGTGTTAGTTATGAACAAGTATAAAGTAGTTATTCACGATTATAGAGAAACTAATCGTCAGTTTTTGAAGCGCGAGACTTTCTATTGATTTCTTGCTGTGACTCTGAACTGCTCAATTCATGGGTGTCCATATTGTATTTTCCTTTAAGGTCATCTCTAAGGGACTTTTTCCACAACGGAACTCCAACGAAGTAAGAGGCTCTTCCAATAAGATGAGCGCCGATGGGTGCTGTAAGAAGAAGAAAGACAATTATGGCGACAGCCCTTGTTGTTATTGAGGTTTCCATATAGTGTAGCGCCATTCCTGCGAGTATCATGCCTACACCAAGCGTTGCTGCTTTCGTAGTGACAGATATGCGTAAGAAGAGATCAGGCATTCGTAATAGCCCAACTGCTGCCAGTAAAATAAATAAGGCTCCTAAAGAGATCAGTATGACAACAATAACATCATTCATTTTTTTTACGTTTTTCGAGATAATATGAGAAGGCAACAGTACCAAGAAAAGCAATCAAAGCAAAGATCATAGCGATATCGAGAAAAGATTGTTGATCTGTAATTATAGCATAAACAGCTATTGTAGATATACCAATGGTAATGAGCAAATCTAAAGCAACTACTCGATCAGATAGCGTTGGCCCCATCAAGAAACGAATAAAAACCAATAGGGCTGAAAAACTCAATATTGGTAAGATGATATATGTTAAATAGAGTTCTATCGTCATCTCAATATGCTTAATATTCTTCGTTCGAACCCATGCTTTATTCCATCTATGAATTCGTCTTTGTCGTTAATGTACATCGCATGGATGTATAGCACCTTCTTGTCTTCAGAAATGTCTAAACTGAGGGTTCCTGGTGTTAAGGTGATTACGTTGGCTAAAAAGGTGATCTCTAAGTTAGTCTCGGCATCGAGTGGATACTCTATAATACCTGGAGTCATATAGAACTTTGGAGTGATAACATCTGCAGCAACTTGTATGTTTGCTTTGATAAGTTCATAGATAAAGTAGAAAACAAAGCCAATCATTCTCGGTGCGATTCTAAAGTATTTTCTACTCCTTTGATTCCGACTTACGATCCAAAGTACTAAAAAGCTGAGCACAAAGCCGAAGATGAAGTTAGTTGTTGCAAGACTTCCCGTTAGAAAGACCCAAACAACTGTCAATAATATGTTTAGTAAGAATTGTACTTTCATGGTGTACCTTCTTTTGGTTGTATTACGGATTCTACATATTGCTCTGGGTGCATTAAATCACTTCCTATTCTTTCTGCTACTAATTGAATGTGTTCAGCGAAAATACTATAGTAGAGTATAACTAAAACTAACACCATTATTGGAACGATCATTGACGCTTTCTCTTTGAAATTAAACTCCTTAAAGTATTTTAGTTTCTCTAGTTTATCGGTTTTTCGAGCTTCTTTGGCGAAAATACTATTCCATACTTTGGCGATGATGACCAACGTGATCAAACTTGCAAATATGAATACGATCAACATTGGAATAGAGTTCATTTGATAGCTGGCTCCAAATAGAGAAAGTTTCGGCCAGAAACCAGAGAGAGGAGGAATTCCAACCAAGGCAAACAACGGAACAGCAAACAATACGGAAAGTCTTGGATAGTCGTTCATTAATCCTCCCATGTTATAGAGTTTAGTGTTTCCAAATATGCGAAAGAAGACTCCTCCAATCATGAAAAGTGTTGCTTTCACAATGATGTCATGAAACATATAAAATACAGCTCCAATCAATGCGATTTCTGTGAATAGACTGAGTCCACCGATCATAAATCCAATATGGCAAATGATCAGGTAGGAAAATACACGAATCACATCTTTTTGGACTAATGCTCCAATGCCTCCAAAAAAGACTGTGAAACCTGCAATGACCATCAGTATGTCTTGATTTAGGCCTCCTAGTGGAAAAATTAAGGTAAATACTCTAATCAATGCATATACACCAACTTTCGTGAGTAGTCCGCCAAATAGTGCTGATACCGCTGCTGGAGGTGTGTGATAGGAGGCAGGTAACCAAAGGTAAAGCGGGAATACTCCAGCCTTAACCCCAAAACCTATCATGAAGACAAGAGAAATGGTTTGTATTAATCCTTTATTTTCTATCGTAGGTATGATTTGAGCAAGTTCCGCCATATTTAGTGACCCCGTAACTCCATAAAGCATTGCGATACCTGTTAGAAATACAATAGAGGATAGCATGTTTAGTGTAAAGTACTTGACTGCTCCTTCAATCTGTATTTTACGTCCTCCAATTGTCAAAAGCACAAAGGAGGAAATGATAATAACTTCAAACCAAACGTATAAATTGAATATATCGCCAGTCAAAAACGCTCCAGAAAGCCCCATGATTAAGAAGTGAAAAATGGCGTAGTAACCAAATTTTACGCGTGCAGATACCATGTTTGAATTGGAGTAGATTGAAATTACAAAAGCGACAATGCTGGTGAGCAGAACTAAAGTGACTGCGAGTGTATCCCCAACTAAAGAGATTCCAAAAGGAGCTTCCCAGTTACCGAGTTGAATGACTTGAATTCCTTCACTCCAGACTTGATTAAACAAAAGACCGGCGATTAGGATTGCTACAGCACTTCCGATGATGCTGATGATGCGTTGCACAGCTGGTTTTCTCCAAAAGAACAGCAGTACAATGGCAATTAGTGCTTGCGCTATAATGGGCAATATGATCAAGTGTTCACTCATTCAATATCGTCTGTAGTGTTCATTGCGTCAATGTCGTCTGTTTGAATGACTTTGTATGCCCTTTTAATAAGAACTATGGCAAAGGACTGAAGACCAAAGCTGATCACAATAGCTGTCAAAACTAAGGCTTGTGGAACCGGATCTGCATAAAGTCCTTCAAGGTGATGCGCTTCTTTAGCTATAATTGGAGGTTTTCCTTTAACGAGTCCTCCCATAAGGAAAATTAAAAGATTGACCCCATTTCCAAGAAGAACGATACCAATGATTAGCTTTACGAGACTTCGGCGCAAGATGAGGTATATTCCTCCTGCGTACAAAACTCCAGTCATAATTGCTAATAGTATTTCCATTGCTACGCTTTTTCTGAAATTGTGAATATTATGGTTAGACTTACCCCTACGACAACTAAGTAAACTCCAGTGTCAAAAAATAATGCACTTCCTATTTTGCCAATTACAGGAATTTCATTTGGATACCACAAACCAGTCATTACGGGTAGGTCTTGAAAAAGTAAAGGTGCAACAGCACTTGCAAAGGCAAGGAGAAGACCTACGGGAATCAAAAATCCTGGATGTATGCGCAGAAGGTATCGAGTTTTACTCAGTCCATTTGCAAAAGAGTGTACAATGAAAGCAATAGAGGCAATAAGACCTCCGATAAAACCACCTCCGGGTAAATAGTGGCCACGCAACAATACAAACACTGAGAATAAGAGTAACAGCGGGAGTAGCGTTTTAGAAACAGTTGTGAATATTATGCTTTTCATGCTTTATTTCTCATATTTTTTAAGATACAATTTTAATAAGGCAAATACACCAATGGCAGCAATTGATAATACAATGATCTCAATCATAGTATCAAACCCTCTGAAATCAACAAGTATTACATTTACAACGTTTTTTCCCTTTGCAAGTTCATAGGCATTTTCTGCATAAAATTCTGTGGTGCGCTTGACTGGAGTTTCATTCATGATCTCAATAATCGTAAATGCGAGGAAGGTTCCGAATGTAGTCGCGATAATTCCATCTCTAATTCTGTTTGTGTTGTTGGAAAGCTTCAGATACTTCGGTAAACGATAGAGTACCAATACAAATAGAATGACAGTGAGTGTGTCAATGGAGAACTGTGTCATGGCAAGATCCGGAGCTCCATAGAACATGAATATAAAACATATTGAATATCCTAAAACCCCCATTCCTGCAATTGCGGATAATCTTGATCTTGTGAGCACCGTGTAGATTACTGAGACAAACATGATAATACAGATAATAATTTCGGAAACCTCCAATCCTTTGATGTCTTTTAAGCTTAAGAAAACCCTCGGGTTGATAAAAACATGGATCCCAAAAACTATAGTCAAAATAACGAGCATGATCATCACATACCTTCGTAGATAGCCATTCTGAAATATGCTCGTCAAAAAGAATGAAAATTTCTGGAAATAGTCTGTTCCTTTTAGTAAGATAGTTTTAGGGGCTATCCTATCTAGGTTTGAGATGGCTCGTACTTTTTTATGCGAAGTATTCCATAGGAAATAGAGTATAAGCCCACCGCCAATAGTAATGGCGCTTAATAACAAAACAATTGTGAAGCCATGCCATAGCTTTAGATGAGGGCTAGATCCAGAGCTCAATTGTTCGGAGATTGATCCTGTGAATGAGGTTTCTATAATTCCAGGGAATAACCCGAAAAGAATTCCTGTGATTGCCAGAATTAATGGGGTGATCCAAAGAATGATATGAGGCTTTTTGACTGCTTCTGTCTTTGCTTTTGTTGGACCTAAGAAAGGACGTACACCAACCATGAATCCTGCGAAGACCATAAAAATATTAGTGATTACGGCAATTGTGGTCAATACAGCTACTGAACCACCGTGAAGTGTCGCTTCATAGATTAGGTCTTTTCCCAGAAAACCAACACTCGGAGGTATACCAGCACTTGAAATAGCGGCTAACATGCCGGCAATAAACAAAGGGAAGAGGAACTTTTTTAATCCACCGAGTTGTGTGATGTCACGAGTTCCTGTTTGATGATCAATTGTACCGGTGATCAAGAATAGAGATGCTTTGTATAATGCGTGGACGATTATAAATACAATGGCAGCTGTTAATGCAATAGGGGTTCCAATTCCAATGAGAAATATAATGATTCCTAACGCCCCAATGGTTGAATAAGCCAATATTCCTTTGAGGTCTGTTCGAAATAGTGTGTGTAAGCCACCAAATAACATTGTAATAGATCCAACTGTAATCAGAGTGGTATGGAAAACCTCATTTCCTGAAAAATGTGGGGAAAATCGAAGGAGTAAATAAATCCCCGCTTTGACCATCGTTGCTGAATGGAGGTAAGTAGAAACAGGGGTTGGTGCTTTCATTGCTCCAGGAAGCCAAAAATGAAATGGGAATTGCGCGGATTTCGTAAAGGCTGCTAAAAACAAAAAGACGAGTAAAATGGGTGTAAATGTACTTTCATTTAGTGCTTCTGGGGAGGATAGCATCTCTGATATCGAATAAGTTCCAGTTAACCCACCTGCCAAAACCCCAAAAGCTAGAAGACAAAGTCCACCAAATCCAGTTATACCAAGAGCAATGATTGCAGACTTTCGAGAGGTTCGTTCAGTATTTTTAAAGTTGATCAAAAAGAAAGAACTAATGCTGGTAAGTTCCCAAAAAACAAATAAGGTGATTAAATTGTCAGAGGTGACCAGGCCTAACATTGACCCCATGAATATGCTCAAGTAAATATAAAACCTTGAAAGGTGCTTATGACCTCTTAGGTATTTCATTGTATACAAGAAGACGATACTTCCAATTCCTGTAATGAGCAGTGTAAATAAAGAAGATAGCGAATCTAGACGAAGGTCAAAGTTAACTCCAGCAGATGGAACCCACGAGGTGTGGTAATGAAAGATTACTCCTGATGAGGTGTCGCCTAGAAAACCTAAGAAGTAGATGAAAAGAGCTATAGGGAGTATTGAGGCAAACCACGGGATTCTTTGAAATGTCTTTTGTCCTATGCCAAATAATAGGATGGCAAATAGGAAACTAGACAATATGACGAATAAGAGTGTCGACATGGTGGCAAAAATACAAGTTTAATCGTGCAATGTCTAGTAATAACGGCATGAATACGATATTGTTCGTATCAAAAAGCAGTGCAATTGATGATCTTTATTTTCTGCGTCTTTTCTTTTTGAAATTTTTGCGTTTTGCTTTGTCTCGCGGTCGAAAGTTCTCCTTCTTATTTTCTTTTTTCTTTTCCTGGAATTTTTCCCCTTCGCCAACAATGTGTGTTGGGTTAATAATAGAAGGTGCGTCATGAATATCTGGTTCAACTTCTTCTGGGATCTTAGACTCACTTTTGGACACTTCTTCCGGGAAGTCGAGTGAGTTTATCTTAGCATCCATAAAAGATTGTATTCCAGTAAATAAACTTTCTTCTTCTAAAGTAACAAATGAAATAGATGTTCCGCGTTGTTCTGCACGACCTGTTCGTCCTATTCGGTGAATATATTGCTCTTTTTCGCTTGGTAAATCAAAGTTGATTACGTGACTGACATTGTCGATATCTATACCTCTTGAAACAAGATCTGTAGCAACAATTCCTTTCAATTGATCAGACTTGAATTCTTGAACCATTCGCATTCTGAAGTTCTGAGACTTATTGCTATGAATCACCCCAAACTGTTCTGGGTAATCAGCTTCCAATCTATCGTGGAGAATATCTGCAAAACGTTTTGATTGCGCAAAAATGAAGCAACGCATTTCTGGGTTGGTATCAATGATGTGACGCAGTAAGTTGTACTTCGTATTGAAGTTCTCTGCACGATAGGCTGTTTGTTCAATATTTTCCAATGGAGTTCCTGAAGGTGCAGCAATAACATGTTCGCTTAATCCAAAGAAAGTATTGACGATTTCATCGACATCATCTGAAAGCGTTGCAGAAAATAGAAGATTCTGACGTTTTTCAGGCAATAGGTCAAAGATTCGCTGCAGTTGAGGGCGGAAACCGAGATTAAGCATTTCATCACACTCATCTACTACGAGCTTCTTGACCAGTTTTAAGCGTAAAATTCCAGTCATCGCTAAATCGTAGAATCTTCCCGGTGTTCCGACTAAAATATCGCAACCCGCATGAACAGCTTTCTTTTGCGTATTCATATTTGTTCCTCCGTAAACAGCTAATGTTTTAACGGAAAGATATTCGCTCAATTTATTGGATTCTTCTGCAACCTGGATAGCGAGTTCTCGAGTAGGAACGAGTATAACTACACGGGGCATTTTCTCTTCAGAGTATTTGAGATCTCTCAATATGGGGAGAAGATAGGCCAAGGTTTTTCCTGTACCTGTTTGAGCTATACCTATAACGCTTTTTCCCGCTAAGACCTTTGGGATAGCTTTCTCTTGAATGGCTGTTGGCTCCGTGATATTCTGCTCATTCAGCGCAGTCATCAATTGTTTAGGAAGCTTTATATCTTCAAATCTCATAATTAGCGAATCACTTCTACGTTATTATTACTTCCAATTTTAATGATGGAAGAAGGTGAGGTCATAACCTCTTTTAATCGTTCGTTCAGGATCATGTCAACACCATCCTTAATTGATTGTTCTACGTTTTCAAACCCTGTAGGAGAAGGAGAGCCAGAAACATTAGCACTCGTTGATACCAGAGGACATCGTATTCCTTGAATCATACGTTGGCATGATCGGTCACTTGTAACACGAATACCTAAAGAGCCATCTTTTGCAAGTACTTCAGAGCTGATACCCATGGGTTGGTCATAAATGATTGTGGTAGGCTTTTCACTAAAGTCAATGATATCATAGCATACCTCAGGAACCTCTTTCACTGATCGTTCAAGCATCGCTACATTATTAACGAGTACAATAAACGACTTATCAACTGGTCTGTTCTTTAGCTCTTTTATGCGTTTTACAGCCTCATCATTAGTTGACATGCAGCCCAATCCCCAAATCGTATCGGTTGGATAGAGGAGTGTTTTTCCCTCTCGCAGCCCAGCAATGGCTTCTTTTATATTTACAAATTGTCCCATTTTATTCTGATCCATGAATGTGTACATCATTGTGACGTTCTTCTATTTCGTCCTTCACCTTTTTAATCGATCGGGTTAAAAGAAATATATCCTGAGATGCATGTCTGTTGAGCCATTTAAATCCATTCACATCATCATCGATTGCAATAGCCATGTGATAAAGCAATTCAAATCCATTCCTTTTAAGCCATGTTAAGGCTTGTGCATTTCCTTCGGATCCATTGATCATAGCCATAATATGAGGGTAGCCGTTTTCCATGAGCCAATCCCTAGCCTTATCCTTTAGTTTAATGGCATGTGTAGCCATCACTAATTCTTCAAAGCCACTTTTGTACAAAAAATCCAATAAATCAGTATTGCCTTCAATTCCTTTTGCCCATGCCAAAATAATTTTCGGATGGTATTCGAAAGGCTTTACTTCAAGCTTACTAGGACGTTTCCCCTCTTTATCTCCCTTATACTTCTTTTTACGTCTGAAAAGACCTGCCATACTTGATTTTTTTGCGAAATTAGTGAATAATGCCGACGACTTTTAATAATACAGTAACTTTGTTTTAAAATCAAGGGAAATGCTAAAAAATGAATTGTTAGAGCGTTATAAACAAACGAATAAATTCAGAGATACATTGGGTATGCAACTCGGACCCATCGAGAAGGGCAGTGCAACGTACAGTTTAACTGTTCAAAAGAAGCATTTGGCTACACCGATAGCAGCTCATGGTGGAGTTGTGGCGGCTTTGGTAGATGCAACAATGGGTGTTACTGCTTTATCTGTTGTTGTGGAGAGTGACAGAGTTGTGAGTACCGTTGAACTCAAAGTCAATTATTTAAAACCTGTTCTAGAAGGAGACCAATTAAGGTGTGTAGGCGAGGTGCTAAATACCGGCAATCGTTTGATTTATGTGGAATGCAGTATTATTAATCAAAGAGAACAGTTGGTAGCAAGAGCAAATGGAACATTCAATGCTTACCCTGCTTCGAAGGCATTCTGATTTAATCTTCTTTTTTTACTTTTTCCCATGTTTCGAAAAGTTTCTCTTGCGTTGGTCTTCCTGGCTCAATCTCGCGAAGAGGTTCACATGGTTTTAATGTTGCGTAACATTCTCCCGGTAAAGCTTGATAAAGGGATGTGCCTTTTGTTTTCCAGGCAATCATATCATCGGAAACATCTTTGATCTTTTTCGCTGGATTCCCAACGATTAAGCTTCGTTTTGGGAACTCACTCTTTGCACTAACGAAGGATAGTGCGCCTACAATAGATTCTGCCCCAATAATACTATCATCCATAATCACACTGTTCATTCCAATTAAAGAGTTCCTACCGATGGTGCCTCCGTGAATGATAGCCCCATGTCCAATATGAGCCGATTCTTCCAATGTTACTGTTGTTCCCGGAAACATGTGAATAGTACAATTCTCTTGTACGTTACAGCCATCTTTAATAATTATCTCACCCCAATCTCCTCTTATTGCAGCCCCTGGACCGACATAAACATCTTTACCTATATGCACATTTCCAGTGACTGTTGCATTCGGATGTATAAAAGCCGTTTCGTTAATTACGGGCTTAAAGCCATTGAACTCAAAAATGTTTGACATTGTTTTTTATTTTTTTTGTACAACTTTTGTCCTCCTAAAACGTTAATAAGAAGCAATGAGTTACTGCGAATTTACAAAAGATTTAGCTGAAGATCATCCAGATAAAATTTATCATGATCAAGACTATGGTTTTCCGATTGATGATGATAATGAATTATTCGGGCGATTAATTCTAGAAATAAATCAGGCTGGATTGAGTTGGTCAACAATTCTCAAGAAAGCAGATAATTTTAGAAGTGCGTATGATCAGTTTGATGTTGAAACAATTGCGAATTATGGTGATGATGATAAGCAGCGATTGCTATCTGATGCTGGGATAATTCGTAATAGACTTAAAGTGGATGCGGCAATTTATAACGCTGGAAGCGTTAAAGCTATTCAGTTGGAATATGGTTCTTTCAAGAATTGGTTGGATAAGCATAAATCATTATCTTTGGATAACTGGATTAAGTTGTTCAAAAATAACTTTAAGTTCACCGGTGGTGAAATAACTAGAGAATTTTTGATGAGCACGAGTTACTTGAAAGGAGCGCATGATGAAAATTGCTCAACATTTAAAAAAATAATAGAAAAACAACCTGTATGGGATCAAGATTAAAAACTGTTTTATTCACTATGACATTTTGTTGTACTGCTTTAGTGCATGCGCAGTATAGTGCTGGTTTTGGGCTCAGTTCATTTCATGGAGCAAACACAGATATCAACCGTGTTGGATTTAATGCTTTTTTAGAAATGCCGAATTCAGATGTTCGGACTTCTTACTACAGAGCAACTTTTTTGATACCTCAACGGAGTGAAAGTAATACTCAAATAGATGCATTAGATTTTGGAACTCAGCCACAAAAAATCGATGCACGTGAAATAGCAAGAACATCATTTTTTTCTGTTGATGGTGGTCAAAGGGTATATTTCATAAATGATTACGATATTGGTTTTGCAGTTTACGGTGGTTTTCATCTTAGAGGTATACTTAGTTCATTTTCTCGTGAGTATATTCTTCCTGATTCTATTGCTGCCGAAGAGTACGATACTGAGCCTATACCCAGAGAGTTCTCGTTGTTGGTGTCTTTCGGGGCAAATGTTGGTGTGAAATACCAGCTGCCAACTAGAGGCGCGCTTAACCTAGATTTTACACTGGATGTTGTCTCCCGGATATTCGACCCACAGTTTATTCTTGGGCAAGAGATCTCTCCATTATCTTTTTCTGTTAATCTTGCTTATCGTTTTGATTGGTACTAATTCATGATAGTTGTAGAGAGCGGTGGTACAAAGTCCACCTGGGTTTATGAGGATGCAGCGGGTGATTTGAAAAAATCTGTTCTTCTAGGACTGCATCCCCAAGAAATTACACCGCAAAAATCACAAGCTGTCAATGATCTAATTACACGAAATAACTTGACGGGTAGAGAGGTGTACTTTTTTGGCGCAGGTTGCGAAAGTGAAAGTGGTAAAAAGATAATATCCAAGCTTCTTTTGGAGATTGGCCTCGTTCCTAAAATGATTGTATCTGACGTTGTTGGTGCTTGTATGGCTGTATTGGGTGGCGAGGATGGCGTTGCAGGTATCTTGGGTACGGGTGCTGTTGCTGCCTATTATAAGAATAATGAAGTTCAGGAGATGGCTTCAGGTCGCGGCTTTATCCTTGGCGATGAAGGTAGTGGCTTTCATATTGGTAAAAAAATTACAATAGCATGTCTGGACAACGCGTTGGCAGAATATCCTGATATTGAAGTTTTAATTCACAATTATTATGGTGGAAAAGACAAGATTGTCCATGCCTGCAGTGGTGCAAACAGCAGATTTAAAATTGCTGGTCTTACCGAGGTGATTGCAGAGTACCGCACCAATCCAGTTATACATAAGGTGATTATTGAGAGTTTTCAAGATTTTGTTCAAAAAGCTATCTTACCCCTAAAACATGATGGACAAATCGGAATGGTAGGTAGTGTTGCGTTCTATTTTAAAAATGAACTTTCTAATGTATTGTCCAACAATAATATAGAGTTAAAAAAAGTGGCTTTAGCTGCAGTCGATGATATTTATACGTTTATCGATAAAAAAATGTAATTGGTCTAAGTTTTATGTCTTGTTCATCGAGAAACATACTTTTCTTTTGATGTTAAGGCCTTTCTAATTGGGAAAAAATTCTGATATTGTAGCTCTATTCGATTAGTTAAAATGGAGAATTTAGAGCTAAAAGCTACGGCTAAAACGCCACAAGTACTATTCAATGCTCAGACAGGCGTTATGATTATCAAGGGTAGAGCGATTCCTTTAGAATCTGAAGACTTCTGGGGACCTGTACTGAAATGGTTCTACGCATATGCTACAGATCCTTTGAAGAAAACTAAGTTTGTTTTCGATATGGAGTACTTCAATATTTCCTCATCAAAACAAATTTTATTCTTGTTACACAAGTTAAACGACATGATGGAAGTAGGTTTTGACCTTGATATTGATTGGAAATATCCAAAAGGTGATGTCGAAATGAGAGAAGCAGGTAATGATTTCTCTTGTATGGTAAATATTCCATTTAATTTCATTGAAAATGAGGAGTATATGGCAGAAGCTGTTTAATTGTTCCAATCATCAGGGACAATAAAACACACTTTTTTTGAATTTAATTTAACCATTTTAGGTTTACTTGAATTATCCCATTCCGCAGTTTCATGCTTTTTATAAGGTTCTTTTCGATCAATACTTCCAAGCCAATCTGGACGATAAAGAATGGAATAATTGTTTTGTGATGCTTTTATCTGTTGATTAAAGAAGTAATGCAATGGTTCGTGATTCAAATAGTCACATGCTACTTGTTCATTCCAAAAGAACTGTCCTCGAAAGAGAAAATAGGATTCAATCAGCTCTTCTTTTATTCCGGGAATTGAGTTTAGAAGCAATTCGTGTTTTCCCAATGGAAGTTGATGTCCTTCAATTTTTGTTAGTTTTTTCTGTAAGTTATCTTTTCTTGAAGGACCAATCCAGTTTCGTGTTGTATATGGATCGGAGTGAGGTAGCAATAGATAATATTTTACTGCTAATTCAATGTGAAGAATTCTATTGTTCCAGCGAATGACGAAATCTATTTCCCCAATGGTTGTTTTGTCTTCCGTAATTTGAAAGTTTTGAATCAGTAGTTCAACCTCGGCAAACGTTTGAAAAAAATAGGAAAGCAATGACTCTGCATAAAATCCCAATCGATAGTTCTTTTTTCGATCTACAAAATGTTGAAGTTCTTCAGGCGAATTATCCAGAGATCGAAAGTAATCTGAAGCATGCTCCTCCCATTGGTCAATGATATCCTTTGGAAAAAATGGAATGCTGAATTCTTTTGGACATGCTTTTAAAGGTGATGTTTTAAACAATAACCAATAAAGGTCCTGAACTTTTGTGTTCTGTAAAGAATTAAAGAAATCATAATTCATACCAACGAAATTAAATAAACAATGCGATTTTTGAGTAATATTTTGCCAATCATAGCTGAATTGGTATTTTTGCCGAGATTAAATTGAATCAAATTAAAGTATGAGAGTAATTGACGAGATCCCTCACGAAAGATTTAAGATCCAGATATTCAACTACAATTCGAAGTATATTGTTAAGATTGAACTAGGTCAGTTTGAACAAAGTTATAAGATTGGGGAGATAGATGTAATGGGACTTGATGACGTTAAAGGCATGATTACTCAAGATTTTTTGAGTGGTTGTCTAAAGCGCTTTGTTACGATGCGTGAGGATTGGGAGTATTCATTTAGAAATAAGAACACTACAGCAAAATAGAAAATATGAAAAAAATTATTTTATTTACAGCAATCGCTTTCGGAGCGTCAGTAATATTCACTTCTTGTAATGGCGATGCAGGTGAAGATAATGCAACAAATACAACCGATAGTGAAGGTGATGTAAGCGTTTCTAAACGAGAAGTAGGGAACGATACTACAGGAGTGGCTATTGCGTACTACATTCAAGACAGTATTGCAAACAATTTCAATTTCTATCGTGAGGTTGATTCTATGTTGAATGAAAAGCAAATGAAGTTTCAAAAGGA
The DNA here is from genome assembly GCA_965656195.1 of Brumimicrobium sp. GTDB lineage: Bacteria > Bacteroidota > Bacteroidia > Flavobacteriales_D > Crocinitomicaceae > Brumimicrobium. Next base: position 26,367 of record CBFHJL010000001.1, read on the forward strand.
GCTTGAGTCTCGAATTCGATCTTACCAAGCGTATGAAGCAGACATTCAGCGTAGAATGAATAACAATGAAATTACTGGGTATCAGTTAGAGGATATTCAAAAGACCGCTGCACAAAAACAACAGTCTATTTCAAGATTTGAACAACAAAGAGGAGCAGCTTTACAGAAAGAGTCGATAGATTATCAAACGGCGATGATGAATAAGATTTCTGAAGCAGGTAAAGAGTTTTCTGAAAAGAATAATATCGATATTCTCTTCTTTTATCAGAAAGGTGGACAAATTACATACATCGCTAATGCTTTTGATGTAACTGAACAATTTGTAGAATACCTGAACAAGAGAGAGGACGAGTTGATGGCTGACTTTGATGAAAAGGTTGATGAAATTGAGAATAGTTCTGATAGCCTAGCAAAATAATAATTCAATCAATAGTTTTTTGAAGCATGTATATCGCAAAAGATAAAAGAGAATCGAATATCGCTGAGTATGTTATCTATATGTACCAGATGGAAGATATGGTTCGTGCTTACAGCTTTGACCTAGATGCGATACGAGAAAAGATTGTTCGTCCACAAGTTAAAAGTGCTTCGTTAGAAGAGGAGGCAGTTGCTTGGTACAAAGAGATGATTGATGAAATGAAGTCCCGCAAACTGGAGCGCAAAGGGCATATACATCGTATCGGAGAAATCATTACTGAGATGATTTACTTGCACAATACCCTGAAAGATGTAGTTGAAGATAAGAAATACATCGATTTGCTTGCAGCAGCTGAGCCAAATATAGAAGCCTTTAGAGAGAAAAGTGATATGAATAATCTACATTTAGTAGAGATTTGTTTCCAAGCCCTTTACATGAAGCTTTTGCTTAAATTACAAGGTAAAGAGATTGGGGCAGAGTCTGAAAAGGCATTCGATACCATGAGAATTTTATTGGCGTACTTAACGAAAGGGTATCACCAAATGAAAAAAGGTGATATGACTATGTTTGAGAAACACGCTTAACTCACTGAGATGAGCGATAGCGCTGTTGGAATTTAGCTTTTTGTTCTTTTCTCAAACTATCCAAGTCCTCAGGTACTTCTCTTTTCCAACGTTTGTGTGACCAAATCCACCGTGATGGAGCTTCTTGAATGGCTTTCTCCAGATGTTGTGTATGTTGCTCAGTTATTTCTCCCCAGTCTAACTTCCTTGGTTCACGCGTAATCTCGACCAATTCCATTTCGTAAAATCCACGTTTAGGTCTATGAATCGTAAAGTAAACAACCGCTTGATCGTATTCGTTTGCCAACATTTCTGGACCAAATACAACCCCAGTTTGTTGATTTAGAAATTTCATCCAGTAACATTTTAGTGAATCACCAGGAGACTGATCCGCCAGCACAAGTGTTGCGACACGTTCTGTATTGTTTTTATAGAATTCCTTCACAATTTTAGAATGTATGACCTTCATCCCAAAACGCGATCTTTTTGCATTCAATTTTTCATCCCAGAATCCACTCGTTAAAGGCATTCCTATACCTACAGCCTTATGCTTAAATAAAAGATTCTGTGCCGTAATAAGCCATTCCCAGTTATTATAATGTCCCGAAACCAGTAATACGTCTTTTCCCGAATGGTATAAATCATCCATGATCTCGGGATTACGAACCTTAAAGCGCTTGCGAAGTGCACGCTCTGAAATACTGAGATTTTTGGCTCCTTCAGCAAGTAGATTCGTGAGGTGTCGATAAAACATACGTTCAATCTTCTTTTTTTCTTTTGGAGTTCTATTAGGAAATGAATTGCTAATGTTCGTACGAACAACTTTTCTTCTGTAGGGAACAATTGTGATAAGTAGTAAATAGAAAAAGTCGGTAAATAAGTACATAACTGGAAGTGGCAGCAATGAAGCAGGGTAGATCAACAGATAATATGCAATCCAGCTTAACATGTAACTTTTTCTCAAAAGTAGCTATTTTGGGGTAAATAATTGTTACAGATATTGAACCTTCTCTATTTCTTATGAATTAGATAAATCTTTGAAGTAAGAATATTATTTTTGGAATCTAAATTATTTATACATGGAAAAAGTCATTAGTGGTATTCAGCAAATGGGAATAGGTGTTCCTGATGTTCAAGAGATTTGGGCTTGGTACCGTAAATTCTTTGGTGTAGATGTGCGCATTTTTGAAGAAGCTGCTGACGCGCCCTTAATGATTGACTATACAGGAGGTAAGGTTCAGTCAAGAACAGCAACGCTTGCTCTATCCATGGAAGGAGGTGGTGGATTTGAAATCTGGCAATTTACAAGTAGACCCACTGAGCGACCGAAGTACGATGTATACTTGGGAGACTATGGATTATACATTTGTAGAATTAAGTCTCGTGATGTAAAAGCTTCCTTTGAATACATGAAGCAGAACGGAGCCAATATTCTGGGAGGACTTATGCAAACGCCACATGGAGAGCCTCATTTTTTCGTGAAAGATCCAAATGATAATATCTTCAATGTTGTTTTGGAGAAGACTACATTCAAAGAAACCAACTTTGAAGGTAAGACAGGTGGAGTGGCAGGTGCTATGATCGGAGTAAGTAATATCGAAAATGCAATGAAGCTCTATGCTGATATCTTGGGATATTCCAAAATAGAATACGATGAATCCGATGTGTTCGATTGCTTCAAAGAATTACCTCAAGGAGATAAAAAAGTAAGAAGAGTTTTATTGTCTCATCCTGAAAAGCGCCAAGGACCTTTTTCCCCTTTACTAGGTCCATCTAAAATTGAGTTGATTCAATCGCTTGATCGCGATGATTGTAAAAAGATCTTTAAGGATCGATATTGGGGAGACTGGGGATTCATACATTTATGTTACGACATCAGAGGAATGGAAGCACTGAAAAAAGAGTGCGAGCAAGCTGGGTTTCCATTTACTGTAGATAGCGGAGATACTTTTGATATGGGAGAGGCAGGAGGTCGCTTTTCATATGTTGAAGATCCAGATGGAGCTTTGATTGAGTTTGTGGAAACACATAAAGTTCCAATCATGAAGAAAATTGGTTGGTATTTGAACTTAAAGAATCGGGATCCAAGGAAGTCTCTACCAAAATGGATGCTTAAAGCCATGGGGATGAACAGAGTGAAATAATTTGCCTACAATACTTGAGTGGTTTGTTTTAATGATTGTACGGTAATAGAAGATGGTAATAAATTGCTAACTTTACATTTATAAAATTGTATCTAATGAAGCATCTTTTATTTGCAGTACTTTCTATCGCTATTTTAGCTGGCTGTACAACAAAATTCAGTGTTAACGGGGAATATTCTGAAACTCCTATTGTTCACATGTTGTTAGATCCACATGACGAATTTCATTTCTTGAAACTCAACAAAACGTTTTTGGGAGATGGAAATGCTAATGATTTTGCTTTGGTAGCAGATTCTGCCTATTTTGATCAAGTTGACGCAACAATCGAGGAATTGATAGATGGGACTACAGTTAGAAGTTGGACATTACAAGATACAATAATCGAAAATAAAGAGTCAGGATCATTCTATTACCCTGAACAAAAACTCTATTTCTTTCAAGCAGATGATCTGAATGAAGAAGCTACGTATAGGTTAAATATTGATATAGAAAATGGCAAGCATACCGTTCAGGGTGAAACTGAATTGGTAAAAGGTATTAATATTACTTTTCCAAATGTAAATCAGCAATTGAATTTCGCTGAGGCTAATGTACCTCAAAATGGTTACAATACTCAGTCAATTGCTTTTTCAACGGGAATTGGTGGTGCTATTTATAAGGTTCAAGTTCGTTTTGATTATCGAGAAGTAAAGGCCTCTGGTAATGAGAATAAGTCTTTAACTTGGGATGTTGGAACTGTTCGAATCGCTGATTTAACAACTCCTACGCCTTCATTAGGTGCTAATGGAGAAGCATTTTATGAGTTTATAGCAAATCGAATTCAGCAAGACCCAACTGTTACGCGAAGAACGATTAGAGGTTTCGAACTAATTGTTACTGCAGGTTCCGAAGATCTTAATACTTATATGCTTACCAATGAACCGACATCTTCGTTGGCGCAGAATCAGCCTACTTTCTCTAATGTAGATGGTGGTTTGGGTATTTTTTCGGCACGAACAACAGCTGCGCAGTATAAGCCATTTCAAAGCCCGGACAGTCCTAATATTCGTGGACTAAATGTTAATAGTACTAGAGAACTTTGCCAAGGACAATATACGGGTTCCTTGCTTTTTTGTAGCGATAACACAAATGATATTGCGCAAAATTATCCTTTCGCTTGTAACTAATACTTTAAAGTTTTTTGAGCGCGATCACCCATTTAGAGCGCTTGGATTGTGGTGTTCATCTATTGCTCCAGCAATAAATCCGAAAATAATTCGTAATATAATGTAACGTGATATAAGTGTTGCGTTATAAATAAGAGACTATTGTCTGCAAGCAATGGTTTCGTTGAACCCCAAAAACCCAAGTTTACTATGAGTCAGAGTCGAATAAACCCCGTTTATCATCATTCAGATAGGATGCTGAGTGACGAGCAAGAGCAAATCGCTCTTGCGAAAAGTGATCCTAGATATTTTGCTCCACTGTATGAGAAATACCACGAGCAGATTTTTAGATACATTGATCAGCGTATGGATGATCAAGACCTCGCGTACGATGTAACTTCACAAGTTTTTCTTAAGGCGATAAAAAATATTCACAAATTTGAATATAGAGGGGTTCCGCTAGGTTCATGGCTTTATAGAATAGCTAAGAGTGAATTAAATCAAGCCTTTAGAAATCGAAAAGCTAAACGAGCGATCAATATAGATAAAACGCATGTTGCTACTTTCATGGAAGTTTTTAGCGAGGAAGAAAATGATTTGAATCGTAAACGACTATTTAATGCTTTAGATCAGTTGAAGGATGTGGACTTGCAACTGATAGAATTACGCTACTTTGAAGATCGTCCATATCGTGAGATAGGGGAGATACTCGAAATCAAGGAGAATAATGCGAAAGTGAAAACTTTTAGAGCACTTGAAAAATTGAAACATCTATTTACTAAAACCTACGGTAATGAGTAATCGTAAAATTAATTATAATCGTCCGGTACCATCTAGCGAAAAGGTAAAGGAACGTCAAAATTTTGATGACGTTCTGAATCAAATCGCAACGGTACCTGCACCGTTTTTTAAGAGCATAGGTTTCTGGGGAGCTATTGGTTCCTCAGTAATCGCTTTTACTTTTCTAACCAACCAATATTTTAATTCTGTAAAAGAGAAAAATGCCTATGAAGCAAACCCTACTTTAGCAATTCAGTCTAATGAATTACCTCAAGACACAAAGTGCATAAAACCAATCAATGATCGTGTAGATCATGAATTTGAAACTTTCGTAATTCAACCGAATAAGTCAAATACTATCTACGTAGAAGGAGGTGCTATAATATCCATTCCTGCAGATGCATTTGTAACGGAAAGCAAAGAGGATATTATAATTAATGCCAGAGTATTTAGAGACAAATCAGAAGCCTATGTTGCTGGTGTTCCAATGGACTATGGTGATAGCGAGGCTTTTGAGTCTGCTGGAATGATAGAAATCAGAGGCAGTCAAAATGGAAAGAAGGTGGAGTTGAATGCTGATAAAGAGATTGAAGTCACTTTAGGCTTGCATAAGTCGCCTGAAGATTTTGATTTTTACGCCTTGGATGATCAAACAGGTGAATGGTCAGAATATGTTGCAGAAATGAAATCCATCGCTCAACAATTGCCAGAACAAAATGATTTGGTTGAAGCGTTAAAATCTGAATTGAATGAAGGTATAAAGCGTGTTGAGGCTGTAGAGAAGGAAATCTCAACGTTAACTACACCCAAGAAAGCAGATTATCATATCGCTGAGAACAAACAACAAGTGTTCGAACTGAAGTTTAATAAACACGAATTTCCGGAGCTAAGATCATTTGAACAGCTTCAGTTTGAGGCTAAGTGTAGCGCTCTTAAATATAGTGAGATTCTTGTTAAAACATGGACAGATGTTGATCTTCAGCAAACGAATAGAGGAGAGTATCAAGCTGAATTTTCAAATCGAAGTGGTGCGAAAATAGCTGTTGATGTTGTGCCGGTTGTAAGTGGTAAACAAGCTGATATAGCATTCAAAAGATATTCATCTGAAAAGAAACGTATAGAGAATGAAAGACGCAAGAAACAAGAGGTGTTAGAAGGTCTATACGCTGAAAATAATGAAAGACAAGAAAGAATTAGCAGTCTCATTAGCCTGGATGAACGCAGAAATCAGGAGTTTTTGGATCGTCGTGCACAAGCTGATAATAAAGAGTTTGTTGAGAAAGTTGCAATGTTGAACGAGTTCTACAATGCTTCAGCTACATTCAGAACAAACAGATGGGGTGTTTTTAACTGTGATAAACCTGTTAAGTATCCTAGCGCTCCTTTGTCACCATATACTTTTGCTTCAAACAATAATCCTGTGAAAGCTCGAGAAATTCATGTTTTTGATCTCGATAAAGATGTGCAATATAGGTATGGAACTCATAATCATCCATTGGCTTCAGCTGCTATTAATAATGGTGAAACTGTAATAATTGTTCAAGATCGAAATGGTAACATGGGGTATGCAAGAGTTCACTCAAGAAAAGAGATTCAGAATCGAGTAATTAAGCTCATTCCTATAAATGCAAAGGAGGCAGATATGGAGTTCTTCAAATCATTATTGGATGAAGATAAGGAAAGAGTTAGGGCTTAGCTTTGTATTTATTTCGCTCTTTTGGATGTGTATAGGTCAAGTAGATCAAGTACACATTCAGAAAGAGTGGGGTGAAATGGATTTCGCTCCTAGAATAGCTGGTTACGTTGACGGTGATATTCCAATCAATAAAATTTGTGATGCAAGGGGGATATACATTGATAGAGGACTTAAGGTCATATCTTTTAAATTAGAATTGCAATCGGGTAGGTACGACACTATTATTCGAATTAACGGAAATCAATTACCTGATAGCATCTGTGCTTTTATTCAATCTCAAGGTCCTGGAATGCATTATTACTTTACTAGAATTTGTGCTATGGATAGAGATGGATCTTTGAAACACCTTAGTCCCCTTCGTCTCTTTACTGTTCGAGAAGATGATTGATGATTCATTTGTAAATACTACCAACTAGAATTACAGTAATTCCCTTTAATTGCTTAGTTTTGTTGTCTTAAACTCAATCAATTATTTCATGAAAATTTCTGTTTTTCTATCATTCGTTTTATTTGCATCAGCACTATCAGGACAAGTTACTTTATTACAAGAAAATTTTGACACACCTGGATTACCTGCCGGATGGGAGCGAATTGACAATGATGGAAATACACCAGCAAATGATGTAAGCGAATATACCGACGCATGGATTTATAAAGAAGACCCGTTGAACGCAGGAAATGGAACTTTTTCCAGTACTTCATTTTTTGATCCTATCGATCGCGCAGATCGTTGGTTGATCTCTCCTTCGATTACTTTGGGAGCCTCCGGAAACTTCATTTCTTGGAAAGGATTATCAAGTGATGCTTCTTTTCCCGATTCATATAAGGTTGTTATTTCAACAACTACGAGTGATATAGTTGATTTTACAGATACTTTAGTGCTCATTGGTGCTGAATCTCCGGATTGGACCGAATACACCCTAGATCTTGAAGAATATGCGAGTGAAACAGTTTTTATAGCGTTTGTCAATACCACTTTTGATGGATTTAAATTATACCTTGACAGTATTCACGTTAGAGAGCAAGATCCATTGAATGTTACAGAATTAGATAATGTTACAATAAGTTTGTATCCCAACCCTGCGACAAATGCTGTAAAAGTTCAAGCGAATCAAACGGTGACAGCATTATCTTTATTTTCAGCTCTTGGTCAGCGCGTCCATTTAATTGAAAACAACGCTACGAATTTGATAGAACTAGAATTGTCTAACTTGCCTCAAGGAATATACTATGTGCATCTTAAACTAATCTCTGGAGAGATCATTAGGAAGAAGCTCATCAAAAGATAGCAGGGTTTTAGCAAAGAAGTAAATCGTATTAATCCCTACTGATCCTTGCCTTCTTTCTTTAATTGCATTAGAACAGAGAACGCAGCATCAATATCATCCGAGTGCACAACTACGGTAAACTCATTCGATGTAGAAACCACTTCAACAATATTTATGCCTTCCCAAGCTAGGTGTTTAAGGATAAAATAATAGATTCCTGATATTTCTGTATTAACTGTAGGAAGCTTGATTGTTATTGAAGCTAGATCTGCTGTATGCGATTTTAATTTTTCATCCTTAAAGACAACCTCTAGTTTTTCTTTAACTGATAAACTTGTAATGATGGTTGACTCTCCCACACCATGACAGAATGTGTAAAACGGATCTTGTTCATCGTTGAGCAACTTCATCATTTCTGCTTGACGCAAAGTAAGGGTAGTGGAATTCTCGAAAGTGAAGTCTTCTAAATCACTTCGCACGAGGAAGTCACCTAATGTTCCCATAAAATTCTTAATCTTCAGGTTAATTCTATGGTAATACCCAGGAGACATTCTTTTAATAGACATAATGACCGCACCTTCTTTCACGGGTTTCTTAAGATGATCTTCAATCTCAGGTTTGATTTTACGTGCTAGTGCTGAAACGTTAATCAAGTTTTCTGTTAGAGCTTCTCTTAAAAAAGGGGAGCGATTAATGATTTCTTCTGTAACCTTTCCGATAGATGACATTACGGTATTATTTAATTGATTGTTGTATAATTAACAAAAATAACTTTTTAATTCATACTAAGTGTAATTATGTTAAAAAAAAGGCGCTTCCTGTTATTTAGGAGCGCCTTTCTATATAATGTGTTTTGCTTTAACTAGTCTCGTATCAACTGATATCCAGGGAATTTCTGAGGATTGTATACGAACTTCGCATCATCTACCTTCTTGTTTTTATCGAATTTACTGATTGTATATGTCATCGTACTACCATCCTTAGTTTTCATAATTGCCTTTTGAAGATCTTTTCCATCAACTCCAATGTATAGAATGATTGTATGGTAGTTAACTTCAGCAGGATTGGTAGGGTATAAATTAATTTGATGAACCTTTTTACCGTTCATGGTAAGTTCCTTTGCATATTTACTTCTGAAGCCTTCTTCCCAAATGGTCATTAGCTTCTTCGGATTCATGCTTTCTTCATCTTCGTAATCCACATCACTTTGATACACAACCTTTTCTTCCTTTACTACTGTCCAATTCTTCATTGCATTTGAAATCAATACGTTTTCACCGAGTGCAGCGTAATATTTTTCATCTTTTACATAGCCATACCCTTTCTGACTTGAATTTTCACCTGTAGATGGGTTTTTTACATTCATTGTAAACTCAATGTAAAAAGAATTCATCGCTTTGATCTCTTTGGACATGTTGTTCAAGATCTTTTCTGATTTTTCATCAGATTGAGCGAATGCTGCAGTTGTTATAAATACTAATGCAATTAATAAATATTTCATTGTTCTTAATTTTGATTGCTTTAACACAGAAACTGTGCCAAAACTAGTTATTTTCTATGGGTCAAAAGTGAAATTAACAACTATATAACGATTTGTCTTAACCTATAAAAGTCCCTTAGAGTCTAAGTATTCGTCTAGCGCTACAAGATCTGGAACAAGCACCTCTCTGGCTTTACTTCCTTTGAAAGGTCCTATGATGTTATGCGCTTCGAGTTGATCAACAATTCTTCCTGCCCTATTGTAGCCTAATTTTAATTTACGCTGCAACAAACTAGCAGACCCCTGTTGATGCGTCACAATGATTCGAGCAGCTTCGGCAAAGTTAGCATCTAGTTCATCAAGATCATCACTTCCTGAACCTCCTTCACTGCTTTCACCAACATATTCTGGAAGAGCAAGTGCTTCGGGATAGGCTCTTTGATTTCCAATAAAGTCACAGATTTCTTCAACCTCCGGAGTATCAACAAATCCACACTGTAGACGAATAACATCATTTCCGGTTGAGATTAACATATCCCCTTTACCAATAAGCTGGTCAGCGCCGGAAGAATCAAGAATAGTTCTTGAATCTACCTTAGAAAGCACTCTAAAGGCAATTCGAGCTGGAAAGTTCGCCTTAATCATACCTGTAATTACATTTACGGAAGGTCTTTGAGTGGCTACAATTAAATGGATACCAATTGCTCGAGCAAGTTGGGCTAATCGAGCAATAGGGTGTTCTACCTCTTTACCAGCCGTCATAATCAAATCTGCAAACTCATCAATTAAGACAACAATATATGGCATGTACCTGTGACCTTTTTCTGGATTCAGTTTCCTTTGTACAAATTTATTATTGTATTCCTTTATATTCCTAGTTTGTGCTTGCTTTAGGAGTTCATATCGATCATCCATTTCAACACAAAGTGAGTTCAAGGTGTTTACAACTTTAGAGGTATCGGTAATGATTGGCTCTTCTTCATCGGGAAGTTTAGCAAGGAAGTGGCGTTCAATTTTATTGAATAGTGTTAATTCCACCTTTTTTGGATCGATCAATACGAATTTCACCTGCGAAGGGTGCTTTTTGTAGAGCATTGAAACGAGAATAGCATTCAGTCCAACTGATTTACCTTGACCTGTTGCACCTGCTACTAATAGGTGAGGCATTTTTACTAAATCAAATGTAAATGTTTCATTAGTAATTGTTTTACCAAGAACAACGGGCAGCTCAAAGTCTGAATTTTGGAACTTCTCTGAAGCGATCAAAGAACGCATACTTACGATTTCAGGCTTGCTATTCGGAACCTCAATCCCTATGGTCCCCTTTCCTGGTATCGGAGCGATAATACGTATTCCAAGTGCTGCTAAACTTAATGCGATGTCATCCTCTAGATTCTTGATTTTCGAGATACGAACTCCAGGAGCTGGAACTATTTCATATAAGGTGACGGTAGGACCAATTGTTGCCTTAATTTTGGAAATCTCGATTTTGTAATTGGACAATGTTTCAACAATCTTATCTTTATTAGACTCAAGTTCCTCTTTGCTAACACCTGTTTTGCTTGTGTCAAATTTTTGAAGCAAGTCAATAGGAGGTAAGGTGTAATTTGCTAGATCTAATTTAGGATCATACTCTCCAAAGTCTTCTACTTTTTTATTTACATCGTCATCAGATAGTTCTTTTTCCTCTTCAGCTACTTCTACTGAAAATTCATCATCTTCGTCATTTGTCTCTTCTGCCACTTCAGATTCCTGGAATTCAGTTTCAAGTTCTAAACTGGACTCTTCGCTTTCCTTTTCTTTTTCTTCCTCCTCATCTTCTGTTTCGTCTTCAAATTGGACTTCAACAGGTTCTTTTTCTTCTTCTATTTCTTCATCTTCAATGGTGTTTACAATTTTTATGTCCTCCATCGAGTTTTTCAACTCTTCTGCTTCTTCTTCCGTGTTTTTACCAAAATACTTATCAAATAGCGCCTTGAAATCAGGGTTGAATAGCGCAACGATAGCTATAAATAAAGTTACGAGCACAAGCAGTACAGCTCCAAATTCTCCTAAAACTGATGAGAGCCAAATGTGCATAGAATGCCCAAATACTCCTCCTAGGTAGTGAATATCAGTAGAAAACAGCCCTAAAAATATTGACGTCCAGAGGATACCAATGAACGTTACTATATACGTTTGTTTCAGGGGTAATAAGCGTATGTTTACCAATAATCGCATTCCGGTTATGAAGCATAACATGCTGAACGCAAAAGAAGCAATTCCAAACCAGCTATAGATAAAAAGGTGAGAGGTCCAAGCTCCAAACTTACCAAGCCAGTTACTCACTTCCGCAGATGTATCACCAAAAATAAACTCAAAGAATCCTTTGTCAATGATTAGGTTTTGATCTTGTTTCCATGTGAACAAATACGAAACAAACGCTATGAACAGATAGACCGAGAGCAAAAGAAGTATAGTTCCAGTAATAGATTTGGTCTTACGACGATCTACTTTACCATAAAACTGATCTAATGAAAATTTCTTACTGCTCTTTTTCGTCGATCGTTTCTTTTTCTTGTCTTTCTCTTTGAGAACGTTTCCTTTTGCCATGTTCTAACCCAATTATTGTACGAATATAGGTATAGATTTCATTGTTAAAGTAGTTTTAAAAACCGTGTTTCCACACATTAATGTTAGTTCTCTTGCAACATTTCCATGAATTCATCGAGCGTAATAATTTCATGATCCGATGGAATACCAAAATAATCCCGCGGAATAGGTTTCTGCTCAAACTCTATTAACTCGTACGTTATCCAAATACCATTTGAATGGATGCTGTATTTTACGGGTAAACCAGGTATTCCTTCTAATGCGTTTGAATACTTAGAAGAAACTTCAGGAAGATAGTTCACCATAAAAGTGGTGTCTTGATCATTATCAGTTATCATAACTCTTCGGGCCTCCTGTCCTGCAATAATATCAGTACCCATCTTATTTTTATAGGTGTACTTGTCATTGTTTTTGATGCTATCAGTTATCGTTTGAATGGCAACGCTCTTAACTCCTAGATCCATTAGGATATAAGCTCTATTCTTGGGAATATGTTTGATGTAAAGTTGCTTTCCAATAGGTGTGTAACTATCAATGCGCAACATTGAATCCATCATATAAATAATTTGATAATTAGAACTATCTTGAGCAGAAGGGTTGCTGATTGAAGAGGTTATCTTGTAAATCATTTTACCTTGAAAATCTTCATTATGTTCTTTAGGTAATCCACAAGAAAATATTGAAATTGAGATAATTATAAATGTAAATAGACGCATTGATTTATTTTTTGGTAATAACGTTTAATTCAATAATCGGTTACTAAATTAATATTTTAGTTTACCCAACTATGAATCGATTATTGAAAACAAAGTTCATGCTATTGATTTTTGTATTTTTGCTGCTCAATAGTTGAATTAAAATAGTACATAAATATGTCAAACTCGATTGCTTACATCATTAATGAGTCTGAAATTTCTGCAGGAACTAGAGGGGCTAGTCTAGGTCCTGGTGCAATGCGCGTTGTGGATCACAATAGAAAGGAGTTTCTTTTTGGTAAATATCCAAATACTTTTATCCAAACTGAGAATCACCTTTTGGATCAGCCTACTGATTTGGTATGGGGGAAACGAGCAGATGGATTGGCTAAAATCTATGACCGAGTAGCTGAAGCTGTTAAAGAAAGCAGGGGGAATTTTGATTTCACGTTGGTAATCGCGGCTGATCATGGATCGGCTGGAGGAACGATCGCTGGATTAAAGATGGCTAACCCTGCTCATCGACTTGGAGTGCTGTGGATTGATGCTCATGGAGATCTTCATACACCATATACAACTCCTTCGGGAAATATGCATGGAATGCCTTTGGCAACCGCCTTAAATGAAGATAATCTTGAATCTAAACAAAATGATCCGAAAGATGAAACAGTTCGTTTTTGGAATCAGATGAAAAATGTTGGTGGTATTGCTCCGAAAATAGAAGCAGATGACCTCGCGTTCATTGGTTTGAGAGATTTAGAGACTCCGGAGATTGAGTTGATGGAGCGAAAAGGAATTAAAAATATTGCCGTTAAGGAACTCAGGGAAGTTGGTGTTCAGTCAATTATAGATAGGTTAGAGAAGAAATTTTCAGATTGTGATGAGATTTATTTGTCATTTGACGTAGATTCAATGGATCCAAATATAGTTTCTCATGGAACAGGGACTCCTGTAGACGATGGTTTGTCTCCAGAGGAGTCAAGATCTTTACTTACACACTTTGCAAATCATCCTAAGGTGAAATGTATTGAGTTTGTTGAAGTTAACCCTTGTTTGGATGAGAAAACGAATCGTATGGCGGAAGTTGCATATGATTTAATGAAAGATGTTGTAGAAACTGCTGAGAAGAAAGCGTAGATAGAAGTAATGGAAGAGAAAATAAAGCAGTTATTGCTAAATAATGCACAAGAAATCTTCGGAGAAGATATTAATGAAGGTCTTGTGCAATTTCAAAAAACTAGAAAGGACGTTAACGGAGATATGACACTCGTAACTTTTCCTTTCGTTAAGATGTTGAAGACTTCACCTGAAAAGGCGGGAGAAAAAATTGGGGAATACCTAAAAGAACATGTCTTAGAAATAGAAGATTTTGATGTCGTAAAGGGCTTTTTAAATCTAGTTTTGACTGACCGCTATTGGATGGATGTTTTGGATTCAATTCATGAAGACCAAGAGTTTGGGTATGCAAAAGAGATGTCAGGAAAAACCTCCATGGTAGAATATTCATCTCCGAATACAAACAAGCCTTTACATCTTGGTCACCTAAGAAATAACTTCTTAGGTTACAGTGTTGCTGAGATTTTAAAAGCAAATGGTGACGCCGTAATCAAAACACAGATAATTAATGATCGTGGAATTCATATCTGTAAGAGTATGGTGGCATGGCAGCAATATGCTCCAGTTGATGAAAGTGGGAATCGCGAAACGCCAAAGACTACCAAGATAAAAGGAGATCATTTTGTAGGGAAATATTACATAGAGTTCGACAAACAAGTAACGAAGCAAGGCTATGAGCTAGCGCTTTACTGGAAGGAGAATTACTATGAAGCGTGTGGGCAAGAGATCGGAGAAAAGCTTGAAGGATTATTCAATGCATACGACGCAGCAGAAGATGAAAAAAGTAAGACTAAGATATACAGGAAAATTGCTGGTTTAGCAGCGGATAAGACTGAACTCACTCAAGCAGCGAAGGATATGTTGGTGAAGTGGGAAGCTCGTGATCCAGAGACTTATTTATTGTGGAATACAATGAACGGTTGGGTATATGAAGGCTTTGATAAGACCTATGAGAGAATGGGTGTGGATTTCGATAAGCTGTATTACGAGTCAGATACTTTTTTGATCGGAAAAGATATTGTTGAAGAAGGTCTGAAAAAAGAGGTCTTTTACAAAAAAGATGATGGCTCAGTATGGGTTGATCTGACAGAAGATGGTCTAGATGAGAAGTTGGTGTTGCGTGCAGATGGAACTGCTGTTTACATGACTCAAGATATCGGTACAGCTATCGATAGATTTAAAGATTATCCGTCGCTCGATCGAATTATATATACCGTTGGTAATGAACAAGATTATCATTTTCAAGTGCTGTTCTTGATTCTTAAAAAGTTAGGGTATGACTGGGCTAAGCAATGTTATCATTTGTCTTATGGGATGGTTGATCTACCAGATGGAAAGATGAAATCTCGTGAGGGAAGAGTCGTAGATGCCGATGACTTAATGGAAGAGGTCGTTAAAATGGCAAAGGAGAGTACGCAAGAACGTGGGCATCTCGAGGGAATGGAAGATCAACAGAGAGAAGAGCTTTATGAAATGATTGGTTTAGGTGGGTTGAAATATTATCTGCTTAAAGTCGATCCGCATAAGCGAATGAAATTCAATCCTGATGAATCGATAGAATTAAATGGAAACACAGGGCCATTTATACAATATGCGCATGCAAGAATTCAATCTTTATTGAGTAAAGTGAGTGTGAATAATGATGTTGAAGTGAATATCAACGCCCCTGAAAAAGAGATTATCAAACTATTGGCTGAATATCCAATGATCATTAAGGAGGCAGGGATCAACTATAGTCCAGCTTTAATTGCAAATTACATATTTGATTTAGTGAAATCATTTAATTCATTTTATCAATCGTATAGCGTGATGAATGAAACAGATGAGTCTTTGAAGAACGCACGTATTATTATCAGTGAAAACGTGGGGAAGGTGATTAATTCCTCAATGCGTTTGTTAGGTATTAATGTTCCAAATAGAATGTAGAAACGATGAATATTATTCTCCACGATCTAGACAATCATTTAAGTTTTGCTCCAATGACGCTCACGAGACCTGTAGGCAATCTACGAATGGGCCTCTGGACAAATGATGAAAGATGGTTAAACTATATCAAAGATGCTAGCGTATCGTATGCGACAGAGGATTATCTTCAAGATAAATTTCCATGTCACAAAACGGGAGATAATTTTTGGGTCAATGCATCCATCATTCCTGATGAAGAGATAGCAAAAGCGGTCAAAGAGTTGCAAATTAATCAGGCTTTATTTATCAATGGAGTTTTTGTAGCCTTACATTCAGAAGAATTCAATCCTGATAATGCATATAGAGTAGATCTAGATAAGGAGGATTTAATCCATATTGAGAAACGCTGGCATATTTACCAGAAGAACAAAGAGGCAATTTGTAAAGATTTCGAATCAGTTAAGTCAGGAAGAGAAGGGTTCGATTGTAGTGAGACCAATACAATTATTGGACCTAGAGAGAATTTATTCATTGATGAAGGTGCAAGTGTGGAAGGTGCAATAATTAATGTGTCAACGGGTCCTGTTTATATTGGTAAACATGCAGAAGTTATGGAAGGAAGCGTTATTCGTGGACCTTTTGCAATGGCTAACAATTCTGTACTGAAACTTTCTACAAAAGTATATGGTCCAACTTCAATTGGCACGTATTGTAAAGTTGGTGGTGAAGTAAATAATGTTGTTTTTCAAGCGTATTCGAATAAAGGTCACGATGGTTTTTTAGGAAACTCAGTAGTAGGCGAATGGTGCAACCTAGGTGCTGATACGAACAGTTCAAACTTAAAAAACAATTACGGGAATGTTAAAACGTATAATTTCGAAACAGAAGCTATAGAACAGACTGATGTTCAATTTATGGGCTTGTTCATGGGGGATCATTCGAAAACAGGTATTAATACAATGTTGAATACCGCCACAGTAATTGGAGTTTCTAGTACAATATTTTCTTCTGGCTTTCCTCCTAAATATATTCCTCATTTTTCTTGGGGAGGTCAAGTAGGTGATCCCGTTTATTCTTTTGACAGAGCCATTGAGGCAGCAAATAACATGATGAACAGAAGAGGAAAGGAGGTGACCCCTGCAGATCGAAAGATTTTCGAAAAACTGTTCCCTGAAGTTTAGGCTTATTAAGTTGTAGTATTAAAATCAGACAATTTTTCCGATGAATTGATATGGCACGCCAATTGTCATTTATTCAATGTGCATGAAACGAATATGGTTTTGTGCTGTTATAGCATTAAGAAATACGTAGAACTGACAGTTTGACGCAAAAGCGCAATAGATATGAATGACATTTTTGACGATAGTTTATTTGAATTGAACGGAGAGATGGGAGGTGAGCCAGACTCAGAATTTATACCATTGATTACACAAGAGGAGGAAGATAAGATGCAGAACGCAGATTATCCTTCAGATGTTCCGATCTTACCTCTTAGAAATAATGTTCTTTTTCCAGGAGTTGTAATCCCTATCACTGTTGGACGTGATAAGTCGATTAAGTTAGTACAACATGCGAATGATAAAGATAAAATCATAGGTGTTGTATCACAAAAGGATCAAGAAATAGAAGAGCCTGAATTTAAAGATCTTCACAGCGTGGGTACAATAGCTCAAATTGTAAGGATGCTTAAAATGCCTGATGGCAGTACAACTGTTATTATTCAGGGTAAACGTCGTTTCCAATTGAAAGAAATGACACAGGAGGAGCCTTTCTTAAGAGCTACAATAGAATTGTGTAAGGAAGAGAAGGCGCCGAAGAGGAGTAAAGAGTTTACAGCGATTATTCAATCAATGAAAGAGTTATCCTTGAAAATTATCAAGGATTCTCCAAGCATCCCTACTGAAGCTCAATTTGCCATAAAGAATATTGAAAGTTCTTCGTTTTTGATCAATTTCATTTCTTCGAATATGAATGCAAATGTTGCGAAAAAGCAAGAGATGCTTGAGGAGATGGAGCTGAAGAAAAGAGCAATGAACGTTCTAGAGCATTTAACACTCGAAGCTCAACAGTTAGAAATGCGCAACGAGATCCAAGGCCGCGTTAAGACAGATATTGATAAGCAGCAGCGAGAGTATTTCTTGCATCAGCAGATGAAAACTATTCAAGAAGAATTGGGTGGTAGTCCTCAAGAGCAGGATGTTAAGGATATGCGAGAGCGTACTAAAAAGAAGAAGTGGAGTAAGGATGTTGAAAAACTCTTTACAAAGGAACTGACTCGTCTAGAAAGAATGAATCCTCAAGGAGCAGAGTATACGGTTCAACTCAATTATCTTGATCTTTTGCTGGAACTCCCTTGGAATGAGTTTTCTAAAGATAATCTAGACCTGAAAAGAGCTGAGAAAGTTCTAGAACGAGACCATTACGGGTTAGAAAAGGTTAAGAAAAGAATTCTGGAGTATTTAGCAGTGTTAAAGCTAAAGAAGGATATGAAATCTCCGATATTATGTTTTTATGGACCTCCGGGAGTTGGTAAAACATCTTTGGGTAAGTCTATCGCTGAAGCTCTAGGTAGAGAATATATCAGAATGTCTTTAGGTGGTGTGCATGATGAAAGTGAGATCCGTGGTCACCGTAAAACGTATATCGGGGCAATGCCTGGCAGAATTATACAGAATCTGAAAAAAGCGGGATCTTCTAATCCTGTATTTGTTTTGGATGAAGTAGATAAGCTAGGAAGATCAAACCATGGAGATCCATCAAGTGCTCTTTTAGAAGTTTTAGACCCAGCTCAAAATGATGAATTTTACGATAATTATATCGAAACAGAGTATGATTTGTCTAAAGTACTATTTATTGCAACAGCTAATGATCTGTCCACGATTCAGGGGCCGCTAAGAGATCGTATGGAGATTATCGAGGTGAATGGATATACTGTTGAAGAAAAGGTTGAAATTGCTAAGCGACACTTGCTTCCTGATCAAATTAAGAATCATGGGATCAAAAAATCAGATATCTCAATCGGTAAACCTGTACTTGAAAAACTAATCGAGGAATATACACATGAATCCGGAGTTCGTGGATTGAATAAAATGGTTGCGAAACTGGTACGAAATAGAGCTCGTCAAATTGCTATGGAGCAAGATTTTGAGAAAAAGATTATTAAAGAAGAATTAAAAGAAATTATAGGCCCGGGACGCTCCAAAACGAAATATTCCAACAACGAGGTTGCTGGATTGGTCACCGGTTTAGCGTGGACTTCAATGGGAGGAGATATATTGTTTATTGAGTCTTCTCTAGCGAAAGGAAAGGGTAAATTGACCTTAACGGGTAATCTTGGAGATGTGATGAAGGAGTCTGCAACGATCGCTCTGCAGTTTTTGAAGGCAAATTCTGATTGGTTGGATCTCGATCAAAATGTATTTAATAAGTACGATGTACATATGCATGTTCCAGAAGGAGCAACTCCAAAAGATGGACCTTCTGCAGGTATTACAATGCTTACATCACTGGCATCTCTTTTTACGCAGCGCAAAGTGAAGAAATATCTCGCTATGACAGGAGAGATTACGCTAAGAGGAGAGGTTCTTCCTGTTGGAGGAATAAAAGAAAAGATTTTGGCGGCTAAAAGAGCAGATATTAAGGAAATCATACTCTGCGAAAAGAATAAACAAGACATCGAGGAGATTAAAGAAGATTATTTGAAAGGACTGAAGTTCCATTACGTATCTCAAATGAGAGAAGTTTTAGATATAGCACTGACTAAACAGCGTGTAAAGGAACCAAAGGAAATCAATTAAGCGATGAGTTGACTTTAGAATAGGGCGGAATATTTTCGCCCTTTTTTTATTCTTCCGACTAAACTTTAATACCTAATTTTGCATTGATTGATCAATTATGAAATTCAAAGATTATAAGATTGCTAAATGCATAAAGTCATCTGTTGATAAGCTTGGCTGGAAGCGTCCTACGGATATACAGTTCAAAGCAATACAGCCCATCTTAAACGGTGAAGATGTATTAGCGATAGCACAGACGGGAACAGGTAAAACAGCAAGTTTTGTAATACCTACACTGAATGCAATTTATAGTGAATTGTCTACGGGTGCAGATCATTATACTAAATGTTTAGTGATGGTTCCAACGAGAGAGTTGGCTGTTCAGATCGCAGAGGTATTTGAAAAAGTAGGAACTGAAACGGGTGCGAGAATCCAGGCAATTATTGGTGGAGTAGAACAAGACGCTCAGATCAATGCCTTGAAAGAAGGTGTTGACGTTGTTATTTCAACACCAGGGAGGTTATTCGACCTATGTTCTCAAGGTTATTTAAAATTAGATCGTCTAAATACTTTAGTATTAGATGAGGCTGATCATATGTTGGACCTTGGATTTATTAAGGATATTCGCGACTTAATGCGACACGTTCCTCAAAAGAGACAAACATTGTTTTTCTCCGCAACCATCGATAAGAATATTAAGAAAGTCGCATATGACTTAGTAAGAAATGCGATCAGGATACAAATCTCTCCAAAGAATCCTGTTTCAAAGAATATCTTTCATACTGTTGTGGATGTAGAAATGGATGATAAGCGATTCTTTCTTGAAAATGTAGTTAAGGAAAATGAGGATAAGAAAATCTTAGTTTTTGTGCGCACCCAAGTAAGAGCTGAAAGAGTAGTGAAAGCAATGGAGAGGGCAGGGATCGAGTCAGATACGATTCATGGAGGTGTTGAGCAAGATAAACGCTTTGAGCTCTTCGAAGCATTTAAGTCAGGAGAGCTTCAATTATTGATCACTACTGATGTTGCTGCAAGAGGAATTGATATTCCAGGTGTTCATGCCGTAATCAATTATGACCTTCCAGAACAGCCGGAGAACTATGTACACAGAGTGGGTAGAACAGGAAGAGGAAAAGAGAAGGGTTGGGCGATCGCATTCTGCAGTGAACACGAAAAACCATTTTTAGAAGCAATAGAATCCTACACAGGACATCCAATTGAAAAATACGAATTAGATAAACGAGATTACTCTGCTATTATCGAAGATGCCGATGATGGTACAGATGATTGGAGGTCTCTAATGGAGGAAGAGGAAAAGCGATCAGAAAATAGAAATGAATGGTAGTGAACGAGAGAAGTCTACTGTTCTACCGTTAATATTTCTATTTTCTCTCATTTAAGCATTACATTTGCAGCATGAAAACGAAAACGCTCAAGAAGAACAAGGTTAATGTAGTAACATTGGGATGTTCAAAGAATCTTTTTGATTCAGAAGTGATGATGGCGCAGCTAAAAGCGAATAAGTTTGAAGTTGAGCACGAGGCGAAACAAGATGATTCTGAAATAGTAATCATAAATACTTGTGGTTTCATTGATAATGCAAAGCAAGAATCTATCGATACGATTTTGCGCTATGCAGAAGCCAAAAAAGAAGGGCAGGTTGAGAAAGTTTACGTTTCTGGATGTTTGTCAGAGCGTTATAAGTCAGAGTTAGAAACTGAAATTCCCGAAGTCGATGCTTATTTTGGAACGCGTGATCTTCCTCGCTTATTAAAAACATTAAAGGCAGACTACAAACATGAATTGGTGGGTGAGCGTTTATTGACGACTCCTTCGCATTATGCATATTTTAAGATTGCAGAGGGGTGTGATAGACCATGTTCATTCTGCGCAATTCCCTTGATGAGAGGAGGTCATAGATCAACACCGATAGAAGACTTGGTGAAACAAGCTGAGAGTTTGGCTGCCCAAGGAGTAAAGGAGCTTATGCTTATTGCTCAAGATCTTACTTATTATGGTTTAGACCTTTATAAAAAGAGAAATCTTGCAGAACTGATAGATCGTTTATCTGACGTTGAAGGAATAGAATGGATCCGTTTGCATTATGCTTTTCCTACAGGATTCCCAATGGATGTCTTGGATGTAATGAAGAACAGATCGAATGTTTGTAATTATCTTGATATGCCTCTACAACATGGTTCAACGCGTATGTTGAAGGCCATGAGAAGAGGGACTACTAGACAGAAAACTGAGCAGTTAATTACGGATATACGTAACGTTGTTCCAGATATAGCGATAAGAACTACTTTGATTGCTGGTTATCCTGGAGAAACTGAAGCGGACTTCCAGGAGATGTATGACTGGGTTGAAAAAACACGGTTTGAGCGCCTCGGGATTTTTACGTATTCGCATGAAGAAAATACGCATGCTTATAATTTTGCTGACGATGTTCCAGATAAATTGAAGAAAGAGCGTGCCGATTCGATTATGGAGTTACAGTCTGGTATTAGCTATGACTTAAATCAAAAACATATCGGTCAAACCAGAAAAGTTTTATTCGATAGAATAGAAGGGGATTATTTCATAGGAAGAACAGAGTATGATTCACCTGAGGTAGATAATGAAGTCTTGGTGAAAAAATCCGATGGATACGTTCGTATAGGTGATTTTGCGAATGTTGAAATAACAAAAGCGGATCATTACGATCTATATGGTAAGTTGATTGATTGATTTCAATCACACATAACGTTTCTCACAATATTATATTGCCTCTCATCATAATAGATGATTAAATAGTAATTAATTTGTTTATATTTGAACAAATAATTTAAAAAAATCTATTATGAAAAAACTTTACACATTGGCGGTTGCCACTTTATTAGCTGGAGCGTCTTTTGCTCAGGTTGACGTTGAAATTGAGTTGGTTTCACCAACATCGGGATCGTCAGAAGCACCAGGAGTTATCTCTCTTGAATTTAATATTCTTAATAATGGTCCTGATGACATCGTAGAAGGAGATACTATTTATTTTGGTGCTCTTAGAGGAACTGACCTTGTTGATAGTGATGGAACTCTTAACTCTGTTAATGGTATCATAATTCCTACAGGATTTGGTAACATCGCTTCTGGTGGTAGCATTCCTTGGGCTGCAATTTCTGCTGCAGTAGGAGGATCATTCGATGTTGATTGTTCTGGTTTGACAACTCAAACTTCTGTATGTGCCTATTTAGCTGGTATCGGTTCAGACGCGTTAACGCAAGCTGGTGATGATGAAGATCCAGTTTTTGATAATAATACAGATTGTTTCACAGTAGATCCTGCTTTGGCTAATATAGTAGAGCTTGATTTTACTGACGCTGTTGACGTATCTTTTACTGCAACTGAAATTCAGATTTCTTCTGAATTGAATCAAGAACTGAACTACTCTGTAGTTTCAATTACTGGTCAGGTAGTTGCTTCAGGTTCATTAACTGATTTTACAACTGTTTCTACTGAAGATTGGAACCGTGGTTTATACATCGTTCGTGTTGAAGGAGCTAATGAAGTAACTTCTACAAAAGTGATCGTTCAATAAGAATTGCGTCTTTATATTCAAAAGCGGTACTCTTGGAGTACCGCTTTTTTTATTCCTCATTATATCTTGGATCACCGATATAATTGAGTTTTTTACTGTGAATAACTTCAAGTGAATAATATCCAAATTCTTCAGTAACTCTTCCATTGATCTGGTATATTCCTCTTCCCTGAAAAGGGAATTTTCTGATGGTTGGAGGGAAGTGAACCGATTCGAAAAAGTTCCCCCAATAATCTATAAATGTGCCAAAGCACATGTGTTCATTTCTATTGGTCTTTGTATTCTTGATAGAAACGAGATAGCCATACATTTTAATTTTCCGTCCAGCATATTCATTAAACAAAGTAGCACGAATAGTAGGTTTAACCGGTTCTTGAAGCAATAGAAAGGGGTTGCATAAGGGAAAGTCCAATAGCTCCATTTCTTCAAAAGCTTGCTCTAATTTATCTACAGGGAGATTCGGAAATGTGAAGTCCTTATTCTTTTGCTCAAATAATTCAGGCTGCTTATCAGTCCTAGTATTGGTCTTGTAAAACAAGTGTACGCGCCATTTTAATTGTTGTTTTTCGCTGGAAATTTTTCGGAATGCTCCGATGCGTATAAGTAGCAGTACATTCTCGATAGAGAGGTAGGTCCCTTTCAATAACTCTTCAAGTGAAGTAAAAGCTCCATTTACTTCACGATACTGTAATAGCTTGTAGATATCTTTGCTACCAATACCATTAATTAGGTTGAATCCAAGATAGATGGTATTTCCTTCTACGATCGTCTGCCAATGACTCTTTTGAATGCAGGGAGGTTCTATTTCAGCACCTTTTCTTTTGGCTTCATGAATGTAGAATTCTGTTCGGTAATACCCTCCAAAATTATTGATGGTGGCAACCATATATTCGATGGGGAAATAGGCTTTTAAGTATAAACTTTGGAAGCTTTCTACTGCATAAGAAGCGGAGTGACCTTTTGAAAAAGCATAGCCTGCAAAACTCTCAATTTGTTTCCATATGGTCTCGGTTACCTGCTCTCCATATCCTATTTGTGAGCAGTTCTTAAAGAATTTTTGCTTGATCACTTGAAATTCTTTTCGAGATCGATATTTACCAGACATTCCTCTTCTTAAAACATCCGCTTCGTCCAGAGTAAGGCCGGCAAAAAGGTGAGCTACTTTGATCACATCTTCTTGGTAAACCATAACACCATAAGTTTCGGGCATGATTTTCAAGAGTTCAGGGTGCGCAGTTTTTCTGCGTTCTTTGCTTTTGTGTCTGAGTATATATTCTCTCATCATTCCTGAATCAGAAACCCCAGGTCTAATAATAGAGCTGGCAGCAACGAGTTCAAGATATGTGCTCGTTTTTAGTTTTTTCATTAACTGTCGCATAGCGGGAGATTCAACGTAGAAACAACCCATTGCCTCACCGTTCTGAAGCAATGCGCAAACATTTGGATCTTCTTTGAAATGTGTCACATCATGTATGTCATGAATCTTCTTTTCTGGTTGATTGTATTTTATGATTTCAATGCTTTCGTGAATCTTGCTTAGTCCACGTTGACTTAAAATATCAAACTTGTACAATCCAACATCCTCAGCTTCTAGCATAGAAAACTGTGTCGTGGGAAATCCTTTTGGTGGTAGAAATGTCGCGCTGAACCATGTTGTCGGTTTTTCACTAATAATTATTCCTCCTGAATGAACACTGAGGTGAGAGGGGAGTCCTTCTATGTAACTACTGTATTTGAGCACGAGTTGACTCATTTCATCAAGTTGGGTTATGTTATATTTTCCACGACTTAATACATCAATATCTGATTTTGGAAGCCCGAAGACCTTACCTAGCTCACGAACAGTGGCTCTGAATTTAAATGTATTATATGTGCATAGTAATGCCGCGTTAGGAAATCGTTTGAAAATATATTGTATAACCTCGTCACGCTCTTTCCATGAGAAATCAATGTCAAAGTCTGGAGGGTTTTTACGATATACATTGATGAAGCGCTCAAAGTAAAGATCAAGCTCCAATGGGTCAACATCTGTTATGCCGAGTAAATAGGCGACAATACTGTTAGCTCCGCTGCCTCGTCCTACATGAAAATATCCTTTTGAGGTAGCGTAGTTGATGATGTCCCAAGTCACCAGAAAGTAAGCGAGATAATCCTTTTTCTCGATCACATCAATTTCACGATGGATACGATCTTTAATGACTTGGTTAACGGTAGGGTATCTTTTTGGTAATCCTTGCTGGCATAATGATTCAATTAGCTGCTTGTCCTGTGATTTTGATCCAGTGTATGTTTGAATATTTTGAGCTTCAACTTCATCTCCAAAACTGAAATTGACATGGCAAGACTCCATCAGATTCTCTGTACGTGTTATAATTTCAGGGAAATCCCTATAAAAATCATAAAGTTCTTTTTTTGAAATAAAATGATCTCGCTCTTGAGCTTGCTCTTTGGTAGGTAGCTTAGATAGCAAACAATTCTTATCTATTGCACGCAAGAGCCTGTGAGCATTAAATTCTCTTTTGTTCTCAAATGTCATCGTTTGCAGAATGACCATTTTGTTCATGTTACTTTTTTGATCATTATTCAATTTATTCACTTGAGACGGACGAATGCCAAGGTATTCATCATTTCTGTAGACTCTAGGAGCGTTCTTTAGCGGGTATACAGCTATACAGTTAGGTAAATACTCTGTACGATCTGGGAATGGTAGGTTTTCATGGAGATGATGGGATATATAGGTGTTGATTTCGTGAAAACCCCGATTGTTTTTAGCAATTAGTATGTATTTCTGATCTATTCCGTTTCTTATATCTGCGCCTGCTATGATCTTTGTATCAATTTCTTGTGATAACTTAATAGAACTTAGTATAGCAGTTGTACTGTTAATGTCGGTAATAGCTACTTTTTCATATCTATTGTATTTTGCCCATTCTAGAATCCAGCGAATTGACTTCACTCCATATTTTATGCTGTATTTTGAATGTATATTAATCATTTCTCTAGATTCAAAATTAATTATTAATCATTATAATGATTAATAATTAATCAAAATAAAACAAGTAATACCTCAGGTGACTGTTTTACAGTTTCTTGAAAAAATCAAAAGAATAAAACGTATAATGGTTATATTTAAAGTGTTGTAGCTATTCAAATAATATATATTCTACTATGATCATTGATATTCCGCATAATAAGAAAGCAAGAGTTGTTATCATCGGAGGAGGGTTCGGAGGTATTCAGCTTGCTAAGACGTTGAAGAACAAAGATGTTCAGGTTGTGATCATTGATAAGAATAATTACCATACTTTTCAGCCGTTGTTGTATCAAGTAGCTACTTCAGTTTTAGAATCTGAATCGATTGCTTACCCCATCCGAAAGATCTTTAAAAAAGCCAAGAATGTCTTTTTCCGATTAGGAGAGGTGACGAAGATTGACCCAAAAGAAAATAAAGTTTACCTGGATAATGATGAGTTATCGTATGATCATTTGGTGATTGCTACTGGTGCACAAACGAATTTCTTTGGTAATGACGGTTTGATTGTTAACTCGATGCCGATGAAGAGTATCATAGAGGCACTTGATCTTCGCTCGATGATTTTAAATAATTTTGAGAAGGCCTTGCGGAATTCTAATGAGCGAAAGCGAAAGGGGATGATGAATTTTGTAATCGCAGGTGCTGGCCCAACGGGTGTTGAATTAGCCGGAGCAATGGGGGAGTTGAAGTTGCATGTACTTCCGCATGATTACCCTGAGTTGGATTTCAGTCAGATGAATGTCTACCTTGTGCAGAGTGGTAGTAGGGTATTACCGATGTTAAGTGAAAAGAGTAGTGAAAAAGCAAAGCGCTATTTAGAAAAGTTAGGCGTTAACGTAGTTTTAAATACGAGAGTATTGGACGTGTCCGGAGATTATGTTCAGACCTCTACGGAAGAAGATATTATTGCACGAACGTTGATTTGGACGGCCGGAGTTGAAGGAAACCCTGTTGGAGGTCTTGGAAAAGAAGCGATTGTTCGTGGAAATCGAGTAGCAGTGGATGAGTTTAATCGTGTTAAAGGGTATGACAATATTTATGCGCTTGGTGATGTAGCGTCAATGTCAACAGAAGAACATCCCAATGGTCATCCCATGATTGCTCCACCAGCTATGCAGCAAGGAGTAAATTTGGGTAAGAACATTCTCCGCTCTCAGAAAGGTCAGCCAATGAAACCATTTCAATATAAAGACAAAGGCGCCATGGCTACTGTAGGTAAGAATAAGGCCCTTGTGGAAATGGGTAAATTCCGTAGCGGTGGAACGTTTGCCTGGTTTGTGTGGATGGGAGTTCACCTCATGGCGCTTGTTGGGTTCAGAAATAGAATCATTACACTCTTTAACTGGACGAAGAATTATTTTAGTTCCGATAGAGGGATGCGTTTAATGATCTCAAAGTATGATCCAGGAGATGAACGTCGTAAGAAGAAGCAACAAATGAAAAAGCGCCACCTTGCTCAAATGGAGAAGGACTAAGGTATAGCCCTTACTGCATCTGATAGATGTTGAAATTTAAACTTGAAGTTTTCTTTTTCAAGATTTTCAGGAAGTACCCATCGACTTTTCAAGACAAGCTCTGTTTCTGTTCTAATCACAAAAGCACCTACTGCTAAAAGACATCTAGGGATAGGAATATACCAGTTTCTACCGTGAAACTCCCTTACCCATTGCATGAGTTTCTCGTTGTCACTTGGGTTCGGAGAAGTGCAGTTATAGATTGCTTTTGGATTTTCACTATTCTCTATATGTCTTATTATTCTATATAGATCTTCTATATGTATCCAACTGAATTTTTGGGATCCTTTACCTTGTGGACCTCCAAAACCAAATTTTGCTAACATCTTTAAAGGAGTAAAAGCACTTCCGTCTCCAAGTACAATTGCAGTTCTAATAGCCACTTGTTGTACGTTTTTGTGTTTTTTAGCGAAGAAAGCTGACTCCCATGTTCTTGCGACGTGAACGGAAAAACCGGTTCCTATCTCACCATTTTGCTCTGTCATTGGTCGATCTTCAGCATGTCGATAAATTGTTGCTGTGCTAGAGTTGATCCACTTTTTTGGTGGATGCTCACATTCTTTAATGATTTCATGTAGCCTGAGTGTTGTCCAAGTTCTTGATGTTAGCACTTTCCATTTGTTGCGATAGGTATATCTACAATCAACTGATTTCCCACTTAAATTCACAAGTACCTCAGCGTTGTTGAGTGAATCTATAAGTCCTTCTGTGTCCTTCCAGCTCACTTTTCCCGTCCCGCTTTTTCTAGAGATTGTGATAACTTCATAACCTAACTCTATGTATCTTTCTTTAAGATAACTTCCGATAAAACCAGTGCCTCCCGCTATGACTATTTTATTTTTCATGATCTACTTTTTTAAATTCATTAATTGTGATGATTAGATACCCTATCGCCATAATAATTCCAGCAAAGAACATGATCGCAAGGTAAAGGAATAGCAATTCTCTAAGTAAGATTGTAAGCAAACCTAATATAGCTAATGAAACTAAGCTTATCGTATATCCGGTTGGGTTTGAATTGTTCTTCAACCTTCTATTTAAGTGAAGCAAATAGCTTAAAAGTTGTACTCCTCCTAATCCAAAGAAGAAGAGAAGGAATGAAGCTCCACAATACATTGGCAGAAATAGGAATGAAATCGAAAGTGCTAGAATTGTAGCCTGTATAAAGATTTCGACCTTGAGCAGTGTTCTTAAATTTTTAGTTTTCATATTTATATTTTTAAAGTTTCAGAAATTATTGAAAGTTTGAATTAAATTTTTTTATTTCACTAATTTGAATAGGGTAGCATAGATCCAATTTTCATCAGATCGACTGAATTTGTCTAGTAATCCGTCAACTTTACCTGAAAATGAATGAATATCTTTCGTTATTTTTTGAAAAGCTAGTGCATCCTTACTGTCATCGAACTTTTCTGTAGATAATTGCTGCATGATCTGAGTTACTGGTTCTATTTCACGTTTTCTTCTTTCTCTTGCAATTGATCGAGCAACTTTGTTGATGTCTTTTTCGGCTTTGAAAAACTCTTTTCTTTCACCGATGTGATGTTCTTTATATACCAATCCCCAGTCTTGTAAAGCTCTAAGATTCATATTCGCATTCCCTCTGGAGATTTGAAGTCTTTCCATAGCCTCTTCAGTTGTAAGTGCATCTGGCGAAATCAATAATAGCGCGTGTATTTGTGCCATGGTCTTGTTTATTCCCCAACTCGAACCAAGTTGTGCCCAGTGTTGTATAAATGCGCTTTGTGCTTCTTTTAATTCCATCTTCAACAAAGATATATACTTATTTCTAAACTTTCAAAAATAATTGAAAGTATTTGCGTTTTATTTTTCATTTATCTGATTATTAAATATTTAAAATACTTGATGTTACACCCTTCGATTCGCCAATAATACAGGTGGTTCTCCATTGAAAGGATTCGTTCTTCCTATGGTTCTGGCTGTTAAACCTGCTGCACGCATTACGCTTCGATCGCCAAACCGATTACGGATATTATCCATAGCCTGATATAAATCGCTCTGTCGTGTATCATCTGTAAATAAGTTGATCTGATGACTACCGCTCACAAGGTGACTCAGTCGTATTCCGATCAAGCGAATTCGAACCCTTCGGTTATAAATCTTATCAAAAAGCTCTAATACCAATGGAATGATCTCGTGATCGGCAGCTGTATAAGGAATCTTTTTTTGTAGTGTTTTCGTCTGAAAATCTGAATAACGTACTTTGACAGTTACACAGGCACAAACCTTATTTGCTCTTCGCAATTGAAAGGCTAAGTTTTCTCCCATTGCGGATAGAATTCCTTTTACTTTTAAAATGTCAATTGTATCACGATCAAAAGTGCGTTCTGTGGAAATCGATTTGCGTTCACTGTGTTGAATAACAGGTGAGGGGTCTATACCATGCGCTTTCTTCCAGATCATACGTCCATTCTTACCAAATACTTGTTCTAGTAGTTCAACAGGCATCTCTTGAAGGGTGTAGATCTTTTTTACACCTAGTCCGCAGAAGGTTTGGTACGTTTTTAATCCTACAGAAGGGATTTTTCGTATGGATAGTGGTGCAAGAAATGGTCGTTCAGTTCCATAATTTACATTGATTGCATTATTAGGTTTGGCTTCTCCCGTAGCGATCTTGGAAACCGTTTTGTTTTCTGATAACCCGAATGAAATGGGTAGTCCGGATTCTCTAATGATCTTTTCTCTCAATTCATCAGCGTATTGTTTACAGCCGAAAAAACGATCCATCCCTGTGAAATCGAGATAGAATTCATCGATTGAACTCTTCTCATATACAGGAGCTGATTCGCGGATAATCTCTGTGACAATTCTTGAGTATTTAGTGTAGGTAGATGAATTACCTTTAATTACAATAGCATCAGGACATCGTTGCAGTGCCATTTTCATAGGCATAGCAGAATGAACACCGAATTTACGAGCTTCATAACTACATGATGCTACAACACCGCGATCGCTGGTTCCTCCAATCAGTATAGGTTTGTTGTTTAATCGACTGTCGAGTAGACGTTCACATGAGACAAAAAAAGTGTCCAAATCCATATGGACAATAGCGCGTTCCTTTTGCATAACTAAGCATTTACAGGTTAAAAAAATGACAATTGGAACTGCATATCGAATTGCTCCTTTCGGATAGAACAAAGATAGGTTAAGTTTTAAAAAGATTAAAATATAATCAATGAAAAGATTATTAAATAATCATTTTAATGTAATCAATTAGCTGGTGCATTAAACATTAAAAACAGGTTCATGGTGATAGTATAATTTACTGAATGCAAATAATGTAAAAGGAACATTTTTTCTTGACTAAATAGCAATAGAACTGTTATTTTGAACTAAATAGTGGAGTGATTGAATCAAAAAGTTGGTTAATAATAGCATCGACGTAAATTTGACGAGAAATGGGAATAGTATTGCTTCCAGTCTACTTGCTAGCCTTTCTAGTATGGGTTTTTGCTTTGATTTTTTTTCTTTTAAGAACTTCTGATGGGCATATGGCGAAATGGTGGAGTATACCTATTGGGATATTGATTTCTCTGTTTCTATATGTTTTATTACTTTATTCTTGGTCACTTCAAGATGAAGTATGGGGGTTACAATCATATTTTAGCATACCAATGATTCATATTGTCTTTCCAGGTCTTGTTGGATTAGCTGGGATATATATACCTAAGCACAGAGTGTTTTGGAATGTAATAGGTTTCTCCTTTTGCTTTGCAGCTATAATCCCGCCTTTTGTATATTTATTCGCACCTTATTTATTGGATGCAGATACCTTCGTTAATATTAGGCTAACCTATTAACAAAAAAAACTGCCCACCTTTCGATGAGCAGCTGTATTTTATTCTAAATTCCAAACTTCTACAAATGTATAACCTCGTCATACGCTGCAGCCGCCGCTTCCATAACAGCTTCTGACATTGTAGGGTGAGGGTGAACAGTCTTGATCAATTCATGACCTGTTGTTTCAAGTTTACGAACAGCTACAATCTCAGCGATCATTTCTGTAACGTTAGCCCCAATCATATGACCTCCTAATAACTCACCGTATTTCGCATCAAAGATTAATTTAACAAACCCTTCTTTTGCTCCAGCAGCGCTAGCTTTACCTGATGCAGAGAATGGGAATTTACCTATCTTGAGATCATAACCAGCTTCTTTAGCCGCTTTTTCTGTCATTCCTACAGAAGCTACTTCAGGAGAGCAATACGTACATCCTGGGATATTGTTATAATCAATTGGATCTGGGTTATGACCAGCGATTTTCTCTACACATGTAATTCCTTCAGCACTTGCTACATGAGCCAATGCTTGACCAGGAACACAATCACCAATCGCATAGTATCCAGGGATATTCGTTTGGTAGTAATCATTAACCATGATCTTACCTTTATCTGTAGCGATACCAACATCCTCAAGTCCGATACCTTCTATGTTTGCTTCAATTCCAACAGCAGAAAGAACAGTATCACATTCGATAATTTCTTCTCCTTTCTTTGTCTTAACCGTAACCTTACATCCTTTCCCTCCTGTATCAACTTTCTCAACAGAAGAATCAGTCATGATCTTGATTCCTTTTTTCTTGAAGTTTTTCGCTAATTCCTTTGATACATCTGTGTCTTCAACGGGGACGATGCTCGGAAGGTACTCAACGATTGTTACTTCTGTACCAATTGAGTTATAGAAGTAAGCAAACTCAACACCAATTGCACCAGAACCAACTACAACCATTTTCTTCGGTTGCTTTTTTAATGTCATTGCTTCACGGTAACCAATTACTTTCTCACCATCCTGGGGAAGATTAGGGAGCTGTCTAGAACGCGCTCCTGTTGCAATGATCACTCCTTTATCTGCTTGATGTGTTTCTTTCTTGCCATTTGCATCCGTTACTTCTACTTTTTTTCCAGCAAGTATTTTACCTGTTCCAGAAAGAACATCGATCTTATTCTTTTTCATTAAGAATTGAACGCCTTTACTCATTCCTTCCGCTACATTACGACTTCTTTTCACCATTCCGTCAAAATTTACTTTACTGTCTTTAACAGTAATGCCGTAATCCTCCGCGTGAGATAAGTATTCAAATACATTTGCACTTTTCAATAGCGCTTTTGTTGGAATACATCCCCAGTTCAAACAAACACCACCTAATGATTCCTTTTCAACCACAGCAGTTTTTAATCCTAACTGAGAAGCACGGATCGCAGTAACATATCCTCCTGGTCCACTTCCTACAACTATAATATCGTAACTCATATTCTTTGATTTTCTAAATTTCGTGTGACGAAGTTAATGAAAAGAAGGGTAAAATAGGGGAGAGAATTGGAATATTTTAAAGCAAAAAAAGGCACGTGATTAACGTGCCTTTTAAATATCTACTAGTAAAACTGTTATTCTATTACAAGTCGACTTGAATGAACATGATTATTAGTTATTATCTGAACATTATATACATTGCTAGGAAGTTCACCTGTTTTAATCATGTGAGAATTGGTCCCTTTCTCAAAATAGGTTTTTGTTTGATATACTTCTTTCCCCATCATATCAAAGATGGAAATAGTGTAGAAATCATCCTCGGGAAAATTAAATATTAAATTAACCTTGTCTTTAGCAGGATTAGGGATGCAAACGATTGAAGATTCTATAGAAACTCTATTTACAGATTCTATGGCAGAAAATTCCTCTACACCATCAAAATCAACAATTCTTAATTTGTAGTAGTTTATGCCACTTTCTGGAGAGTTATCAACGAAAGAATAGTAATTTGTAGATGTAGCATTTCCAGCACCTTGAATCGTTCCAATAGACTCGAAATGCTTATCGTCTGAAGACCTTAATACTTCAAAGAAGTCGTTATCTCTTTCCGATGCTGTAGCCCATCTTAGTACAACTGATTCGTCTAAATTCTCTGCTGTGAAATTTAATAAATCTACTGAAAGCGGACAGGTTACTTCAAAGGTAGCTGTAGCTGTAGAGCCACAAGCATCAGTTACATCGGCTGTGAAAATATCCCCAGTGGTAAAGCCACTAACGTCAATAGTTGGTGTCGATTCACCAGTACTCCAATTATAAGTGTATCCTGGTACTCCATATTCTGGAGTAGGATCTAAAGTAGTCGTAACACCTCCAGCACAGCTAGACGCTATTAAAGATGTAGATCCATTTCCTGTAGAACTGTTCCCAAGTGTTTCTATCGTTCTACCTTGAACAGTGACGCTCCACGCATCAAGTGAAACACATAGTGAATTATTCCAATTACAATTGTCGTAAACACCAAACAACTGTGTGCACCCAGAAGCTCGATTAATATTAAGATCAAAAGACAGCGTCTGATTTGAGCAGGAAGGGGCGTAGCATTGAGCTAAGGATTGAGTTCCAGCCGAATTAAAAGGTAGCGCTGGTGTCCACGTTCCTGGAGTATTGCATCCTAAGCATTGCCAGCTATTACCTGGGCTAGGTGAAAGCCCGCCGCAAGAGCTTTCTAACTCTACTTGAGCCTCCGCCATAAAGCAAGGATAGTAAAAACCGTAAAAATCCCAGTAAATGCATTCCTGAGTATACACATTCCAAGTAGCTGATACATCCCATGGTGTTGAACCTCCAGGAAATAATACATTTATATTGTTTGAACATTCAGCAGGTGCTTCAACAGATCCGGAAATCCCTCCGAATACTGGTCCTACCGCAGTTACCAGAGGATCGATGATTAGTGGGTATACTACGTTAGAATTGTGTAAAAATGACGAGTCTAATTCAAAGCTCAATTGACTGCCGTTAATCTCATATTCATGAGTCCAACCTTCTTTAATTCCCGAAAAGTCGTAAGATCGTACTTTCCCGATTTTAGCACATTCCTGCTCCGTTAGAGTATTTATGATAGAAATAAATGGTAGGTTAGAGGTTACTGTATCTGTGATTTCGAAGTGACTAGGCATTTGAAAATAATCGCTGAATTTTATGCGCTTGTAATCAGATTCGGAATTAAAAACAAATTCGGATTTAATAGCTCCTTTTTTGAATTGTATTCTAAAGTCAATGTCCGGAAACAAATTGGTAATGTAGATTGCTTCGTTTCCTACTTTGACATCAGACCAATTTGCTTCATAACTCACGACACCTCCGTTCATAAGTTCCGCTGTCATAGAGTAGTTATTAAATATTATCTCCTCAGCATTAATTTTTATCGAAGTAACCCCTTCACTAATGTTAACAGAAGTTGGGAAAGGTTGGTTGAGAGCTGAATAGACATTGTTACTTTCTTTTTCAAGTAAGGATGATATTGCGATCCAGTCATTATCTCTTTTGAAGTTGATAGGCGTTGCTGACTTTTGGATGTAAAAAAAGTTCGGATTATCTAAATCCACATAATATCTCTTGTATGCGTTTCGTTTACTCAGATCTTCAACTACATTTTTGCCATAGGGCTTGTCAAATGGTAAGATGCCAAATTCCGGATGATCAAAAAGAGTGTCAGGATTATATTTCTCCCCAAATTTTAATTCATATTCGGGCCTTTCAATATAGGTGTAATCAATGGAATTACCTTTTAATCCGTTTTGACTATAAGTTAGGTTAACGAAAAGTACGAAAAGTAATAGTAGTTTATCTTTCATAATTCTTCAGTATATAGATACGAATATACAGTGTGTCTGAAGAGTATCAAAAACATGGATGTGGTCATTCATCTATTTTGTCAAAATACTGACAATAATGATAAGTTTGGATATGTAAAGTGTAGCAATACAGTTGTTTATGTCTCCATTTATAATCATTAAAATATTAACATATAGCTAGATTTTATTTAAAAATCACACTAAAAACGCACTGAAATAAACTTATAAATTTCAACATGCTTTGCCTTGACAAAGCCTACTGAAAATTTCACGTTTTATTTCTGATTAACGTTAAGATTAATTTTAGAACAATGAGCTTTCATTTCAAATGAAAATTCATCAACTTTGACCTATGAAATATTATCTATCAATACCCGCTCCGCAACAACAGTATATTCATTTTAAGACACGTTTTAAATCGCACAAGAAGCAAACTGTACTGAAGTTTCCTGCGTGGCGGCCGGGAAGATATCAATTAGGGGATTTTGCAAAAAATGTAAATCATTTCAACGTATTTACGAATGATGGCAAGCCACTTGGTTATACAAAAGTAGATAAGAATACCTGGATAATCGAAAATGGTGACACTACTGAATTTACAGTTCAATATAGCTATTATGCTCACGAACTAAATGCTGGATCTAGTTTCTTGGATGAATCTCAACTTTACGTAAACCCTGTAAACTGTTTTCTTTTCAATCCTGATGAGTATAACGATGAAATTCAGGTTTCACTTGATGTTCCGCAGCATTGGGAGGTGGCAAACCCTCTCGAGACTAAAAACAATAGGTTTACTGCAAAGAATTATGATGAGTTGGCGGATAGTCCATTTATCTGTTCGGCGGACTTACAAATGTCATCTTACGAGGTGAATGGCATTACTTTTAAAATATGGTTTAATGGAATAGTGAAACCTGATTGGGAATTGATTATTAGCGATTTTACCAAGTTCACAGAGAAGCAATTAGAAATGTTCATTGAGTTTCCAGTGAAGGAATACCACTTTCTATTTCAAATTCTACCGTATAAAACATACCATGGAGTAGAGCATGAAAAGTGTACCGTAATCACTATTGGACCAAGCTACGATGTATTTAAAGATTATTACACTGAATTGTTAGGAGTTAGCTCGCATGAACTTTATCATACCTGGAATATCAAGTCTATACGTCCTGCTGAAATGATGCCTTATGATTTCACGAAAGAGAATTATTCTGAACTTGGCTACATTGCAGAGGGAGTAACAACCTACATGGGAGACCTTATGTTATATAAGTCTGGTGTGTTCGGTCTTAAGCAGTACATCAAAGAAATGAATGCTCAATTGCAGCGGCATTTCGATAATTTTGGACGATTCAATTATTCTGTTGCTCAATCTTCTCATGATACTTGGCTGGATGGATATGAACTAGGTGCTCCTGGAAGAAAAGTTTCTATCTATACTGAAGGGTGCTTACTCGCCTTTATTCTTGATATCCACATATTAAAAGCTACCAAAAACAAGAAAAATTTGGATAACGTGATGCGTAGTCTCTATTTTGATTTTGGAAAAGAAGGGAAAGGTATCACTGAACAGGATTATCAAGCTGCTATAGAGAATGTAACTGGAGATTCTTTTCAATGGTATTTTGATGATTACGTGAATGGTACAAATTCATACAATTCTCTTTTGGTTGATTGCTTTGAATATATTGGTTTGATACTTCAGCACGAACCCGTTAAGGATGCTGCAGCGGCTTACCTTGGTGCTAGAACAATTGTGAAAGATGGGAAAACAGAAATTCATTCCCTTTACCCAGGTGGAGCCATGGACATTGCTGGCGTAATGATCGGTGATGAAGTCGTAGGAATTAATGGAGTTGCAGTGAATGGAGATTTTCCGAAATGGGTTGACTATTTCATGGAAGACGAGAAAGTGTTATCCATCAAACGAAAGGGGCAAGTTAAAACATTAGTAGTTCCTCAAACGAATAGACCGTATTATCAGCGCTACTATTTGGAGGTTGTTGAGAAACCTGATAAAAATCAAATCAATGGGTTTGATGGGTGGAGAAGTGCTCCGTTAGGAGATCGAGGACATGCTAAGATAACATTAGATTAAGCATACTTTCTGCTCTTTAAGTAAATAGGAGGAAACGACTAAAAGCAATTCTTGTTTTTATTGTAATTAACTCTTAGATTATCCCCAGTGTAGGCAGTTGTTTAACATTGTGATAAGTTAATGTTGCTATAATACATTTCTTTAATTCACGCGTTGGAATTTCATCTTCCATGTGAAATACAACAGCTCGGTTCCCTTCAAATTTAAAGGTGTTTTTGTAAACCAACCTGAAAGTCTCAACTAATCGACTGGTGCACTTAAAATACATTGCATATTGATCTGGTGTTTTTGATTTCCAATCCATTCTGAGCGTGCTTCCATATTTTGTAATGTAACTCGGCTCACCCCACTTTAGTGTTTCTTCTATCGCTGTGACCTCCTCAAGTTCTTTGGCTGTTTCTAATATCAACTCTCTCAGTCCTAACATTCTCTTTCGAACTTTATCAGGGTAATTGGCGAAAACCAATTCAACTTTGCTGTCTGACCTCACCTCAATATGTTTCATTCGCCTTATTATTAAGTAATAATTTCGAGAAGCTTTGTGATATCCTCTTTCGTTTGGTCCGCATGTAAACTAATACGAATACAACTACTTCCTTCAGGAACAGTAGGAGGGAAGATGGTTTTTACACCAACCCCGTTCTTTAAACAAGACTGTTCGATATACTTTAATTCATCAATATCTCTAGATGTGAAAATCTTTATAGGTGAACTCGGATCACTCTTAAAATCACATTTGTCAAAAAAGCTATTGAACATTGCGATGACAGAATGTAAGCGCTTAGTTCGTTCAGCAATCAAATCGTCCTTTAACAACTGAATAGATCGATGAATTACAGATTGCGGTAATGCCGTCGTATAAATGAATGATCGTGCAAAGTTGATTAAATAATCCTTGGTTGTTTGGCTGCAAGTAACAGCTGCTCCATGAGATCCAAAGGCTTTTCCTAAAGTAAACATTGTTATAAACGGATTGATACCAAGTGAATGACAGATGCCTTTTCCGTTAGTGCCAAATGTGCCACCGCTATGTGCTTCATCTACAATTAAATAAGCTTTGTACTGACTGCATAATTCTTCG
The DNA here is from genome assembly GCA_965656195.1 of Brumimicrobium sp. Taxonomy (GTDB): domain Bacteria; phylum Bacteroidota; class Bacteroidia; order Flavobacteriales_D; family Crocinitomicaceae; genus Brumimicrobium. The sequence goes on from CBFHJL010000001.1 coordinate 64,877, forward strand.
ACTTCTTTGACTTTACCGAATGTTCCGTCCATTGAAAAAAGTCCCTCTGTAATTACAAAACACGTCTTGTCCTTGTTGTTCTCAAGTTTAATTTTGAGATCATCTATATTGTTATGTTTGAATCGAATACCTTTTGCCAAAGAAAGTCGAATTCCATCTTTTATGCTTGCATGTGATAATTCGTCGAATAGAATGATATCATCTTTTTTCGGAATACTGGATAATACACCAACATTTGCAGTGTAACCACTATTGAAAAGCAGTGCTGACTCCTGTTTGAAAAAAGTAGCGATTTGATCTTCTAGTGATTCGTGTTCCTTAGTGTTTCCAGCAATAAGCCTTGAGCTTCCGGGAGCTTCACTGAGATTACTTTTAGTCGGGAAATTCGCTAATGAAAGATAATCATTTGAATAGAAATCAATGTCACATTCATCAATACGCAATGACCTCAATATGCCAGATTGCTCTCGTTGATCGAGTTGACGCTTCATTGATTCTTCCAGCGACATAACTTCTATTGTAAAGAGGGATTACTTTGCAGAAACAACTTTTCTTGGAGAAAATTCACCACGTTCTTTACGAGCTTCTGCTAATTCTTTTTCACGAGCAGCAGCTTTTTTCTTTTTCTCTTCGATGATTGCATCTGGTTTACTTTCGGGCCTTTCTCCATCTGCAAAAGCAGCTTTTGGTTTCAATCCAAGAATGTCGAACAGTTCCTTATCCTCATTGAACTCAGGGTTCGGAGTAGTGAGAAGCTTATCACCAGCAAATATTGAACTTGCTCCAGCCATAAAGCACATTGCCTGTCCTTCTTTTGACATAGATGTTCTTCCTGCTGATAATCGAACTACTGACTCAGGAAATAGAATGCGAGTTGTAGCAACCATTCTCACCATTTCCCAGATTTCGACTGGTTTTTGATCTTCCATTGGAGTTCCTTCCACGGCAACTAATGCATTGATCGGAATCGATTCTGGTGGAGTATCCATCTTCATATACGACATGAGCAGCCCCATTCGGTCTTCAACAGATTCTCCCATTCCAATGATTCCGCCTGAACATACTGAGATCCCAGCATTTTTAGCATTATCAATAGTCTTTAAACGGTCCTCATACTCGCGTGTTGAAATGACATCATCGTAATAGTCTTCACTAGTATCCAAGTTATGATTATAAGCGTATAAACCTGCATTTTTCAAACGCTCAGCTTGGCTATCTGTCATCATTCCGAGTGTGCAACAAACCTCCATATCTAGATTGTTTACTGCCTGTACCATCTGAATAACATTGTCGAAGTCGCGATTGTCACGAATATTTCTCCAAGCGGCACCCATACATAATCGAGAAGAGCCATTTGCTTTAGCGTTTTTAGCTTGCTCAACAACCGTTTCAACACTCATTAGTTTATGTGTATCAACATCAGTGTGGTAACGAGCTGCTTGTGGACAATAACCACAATCTTCAGGGCATCCTCCTGTTTTTATGCTCAAAAGAGAACTCATCTGAACTTCATTTGGATCATGATGCTCACGGTGAATTGTTGCTGCTTGATACATCAACTCCAACAGCGGAGTATTATAAAGCTTTACTAAATCTTCTTTGGTTTTGTATGCTGGATTCACTTTCATATTCAACTATTTCTTAAAACAAATATAAGGGACTCATTAGAACCCTCGACTAAAAATTAGAATTTTCTATTGACAATTTACCGTTCAGAACTAAGGTTAAAGATATATCTGAATACCCATATTGAATCCTAACGCGTAGGGTCTTCTTATATATGGTGATTGACTATCATAATTATTAGATAGTTGTCTTCTGGCTTCAACCTGGGCGTAAATTCCGTAATTCTCATTGAACTGTATCTTCGTACCTAAAGAACCAATAGCATCGACAACGAAAAAATTAAATCCATCACGTTCTATGGATGTAATGTCACTTTCCTGGTTATTAATATCAATTACGGTTTCTATTTTCTCCATCGAGACAAAAGCTTTGGGCATTATTCCAATTCCCCCAAAAAAAGAAATTTCTTCTCCATATTCATAGGATAACCGAATAGGGAATGAGATGTGTCTGTAAGTATTTATATATCTGTACACTGAATCTATTTCCGTGGATTCAAAACTGTAGGACTCTCTGTTTCTTGTAAACCCTAGTCCAATTTGAAGTTGAAGATTATTGTTGAGATCATTTCTTACACCGGCTTCAAAAGAGCTTACCCATTCACCGATTTCGTTTTCTCTTTCGCCCAAAGGGTCACCGAAGATACCATCATTTTCCTGAAGAGTTCTATAGGTGAAAGAAGGGCTAAAACCAGCATAAATCTCAATACCAGACTTGTATGAAGGAAGGCTATGTTCTGACTCTTCCTGTTTTTCTTTCTTTTTATTTTGTCCTTGATCATTTGTTATGATCTGAGCAGAAAGACTAAATGTGACTATGAACGTTATGAGCAATAGTAAAAACTTCATGTTAATTTTTTAGAATATCAATTTGCAATCCGCACAAAACGATTAATTTTAGCTAACTTAAAAGTTATACTTAAACAATCAAACACAAAAGTACTGATATGTCAGCTTCAAAAGGTAAAAAAAAGAAATCATTGATTAAACGGATCTTTAAATACTTGGTAATACTCCTTGTAGTGATCATTACTTCGTTGATACTTATTCCAATCTTTTTCAAAGATGAACTGAAACAACTGGCACTTGATGAGGCGAATAAAATGTTGAATGCCACAGTTGAAGTGGATGATTTTGACCTAACTTTTATATCCACTTTTCCTGATATGACACTTTCTTTCGATGGGGTCAGAATAACGGGGCAAGATAACTTTGATGGTATCAAGCTGGTTGACCTTAAAAGATTAGAAACTGAATTAGGTTTCTGGAGTGTTATAGATATGGAGAACATTGAAGTGCGTTCCATTAAACTGATTGAACCTAAGATTCATGTTAAAGTTTTAGAAAACGGTCTTTCCAATTATGATATTATGAAAACCTCTGAGGAGTTAGCTGCTGAAGAGGTGGATACAACTTCGTCAGCTTTTAAACTTGGTCTAAATCACTATGAGATTGAAAAGGGACATATTGTGTATGAAGACCAACTTTTCCCGATGTATGCTGAGATTGTAAACCTTAATCATAAAGGTACTGGTGATTTAACGGCAGAGGTAATTGATTTTTCTACTACAACTACAATGGATCAATTGACGTATGAAATGGACGGAATTTCCTACCTGTCATCAGTAAAAACTGACCTTGACATGGACTTAAAAATGACGTTCACAGATGAAAGCAGTCGATTCGAATTGAAAGAGAATAAACTTTCATTGAATACTTTAACTACTTCTTTTGACGGTTATTATGAAATGTTTGAGGGATATGATGACATGGATTTAACCCTGAATGCGGAAAAAACAAGCTTCAAAGATCTTCTTTCGTTAATTCCTGCTTTCTATTATACCGGGTACGAAAGTATGGTAGCATCTGGAGAGATGAGTTTAAACGGGTTTGTAAAAGGACAAATGGATGCCTCAAACCTTCCTGCTTTTGATTTTGGTACTAGAATCACAGGGGCTTCGATCAATTATCCAGATATGCCTTCATCTATTGACAATATTGCTGTTGTTGCAGGAGCTAAGTTTCCTGGAGGTTCAAGCATGGATGCAATTACTGTCGCTGTCGATCAGTTCAAAGCTGCATTTGTCGGAAATACAATTGACGCTAATTTCTATATGAGTAATCCAATGACAGATCCTTATATGCGATCTAAAGTTTTAGCGAATGTTGATCTTTCTACTTTAGGAAAGGTAATTCCATTAGGTGAGAATGAAGAGTACAACGGTAAATTGACATCAGATCTTAAAGTGGACGGTAGATTGTCTACACTTGAGAAAGAGGAATATGAGAAATTCAATGCGGAAGGTTCGTTAAGACTTGAGAAGTTCCATTATGATTCGGATGATCTTCCTGCAGCGGTGGATGTAGAAGATATGTTATTCGAGTTTTCTCCACAAAAGTTGAACCTTGCTAATTTAAAAGGTAAAATGGGAGCAAGTGACTTTACGATGAGTGGGGATGTCGAGAACTACATGGCCTATGCTTTCAATGAAGGAGACTTAAAAGGAACTTTTGATTACCATTCAGACGTTTTAAATATCGATGAGATCATGCCGGCATCCGAGGAGGCTCCTGCACAGGGTGAATCCGCAGAGGAATCAACTGGTGAATCTGCAAGCGCATCATCTTCGGAAAGTGAAGAACCGATTTTGATTCCTGCAAATATTGATTTCACGATGACCACAACCGTTGATGAATTGATTTATGATGGATTAGATGTGAAGAAGATCAATGGAATGGTTTATTTAAGAAATGAAGAAGCTGTACTGGAAAATCTTTCCATGAATACGATGGGAGGAGAAGTTGGTTTAAGTGGAAAGTACAATACGCAAAACCACTCAAAACCAATGATGGATTTTGCATATAGTTTAAAGTCTGTTGATATTAATGCATTGGCAACAAACTTCCTTACGATTGAGAAACTAGCTCCAATTGCTAAACATGCTCAAGGTAAGATTACATCTGATTTCAAAATGTCAAGTGAAGTCACTCCATCGTTTGAGCCTGTTTACAGTTCACTGAATGGTGACGGAACCTTATTTACAGATATGGTTAAGCTTGAAGGTTACAAGCCATTAGATAAGTTAGCAGAGGCGACTAAGATCAATAAGTTAAGTGATCAAACATTGGAAAATATTAGAGCTTCTTTTGCATTTGAAGATGGAAAAGTTCGAGTGAAGCCGTTCAAGATCAAACTAGCAAAGAATATCGCGACTGAAGTGAGTGGAACAACATCTTTCTTACAAGAAATCGATTATAAATTGGAGATGAATATTCCTAAGGAAGAAATCCCAGGAGAAGTGATGAAACTTGCTGAGCAAGCAATCAAAAAAGTAAAAAATATCCCTGGCTTTGAAATGAAAGAGCTTCCAGCGGAGATCCCGGTAACTGCTTTCGTAACGAATACCATAAAAGATCCAAAGATCAAGACGAACATGAAAGAAAAGATCATGGAGCTGGCTGGAGACGTAAAAGGTGATATCAAAGATATGATCGACGATAAAGTTGAAGAGATCAAGGATACAGTAAAACAAGTTGTCGATGATAAGATCGAAGAAGGAAAAGAAGAGCTTCAAAAGCGCAAACAAAAAATTCTTGATGATGCACAAATGCAAGCGGATAAGATTAAGTCTGAAGCTAAAAAGTTAGCAGACCAAACTAGAGCAGAGGGTGAGAAGAATGCTCAGAAATTGATCGATGAAGCTGGAAATAATCCACTCAAGAAGAAAGCGGCAGAACTTAGTGCGAAAAAGTTACGTGAACAAGCAGAAGATAAGGCTCAGAAAATTGAAAATGAAGCGAATACAAGAGCTGATAAGATTATGGCTGAAGCTAGAAAGAAATCGGATGCATTGGAATAAAGAACTGATTAATCTAAATTTTAAGACCTCAGTTAATTTCTGAGGTCTTTTTTATTTCTACAAATATGAAAGGTCTAATCTTAGGGATTTTAAAAGTAATTTCGATGATTGAAGAATTAAGAGGATATAGTTATAGGTTCGCAAGTCTCTATCTTTTAATGTTCTTAGGACCAATACTGCCTGGTATGATTTATTATTCATCTAGTGAGAATGGTGTTTTTGATGCTTTCATGTTTTACTTTATCTTTTATTTTACTACTACTTTGATTCTGGTTTTTACTCTTATGAAAAAGAGTCAATCCATAGACACCAAGGATTATATAGGTATGACATCTGACCTTGCATTTTCACGATTAATACTAGCTATGTTTATATATGGAGGGTTACATTTTGGTCTTTTCAATGCAATCTATTTTCTGCTGTAATAATCATTTTTCGTTATTACTTAATATCTCTTGATCCAGCACCTTCCAAGCCCACTTCCATTAATCCATCACCCAAATCACAACTATTTCACAACAATCGTTATCTTAGCAATCCTTAAATCAAGAATATAAAAAACGAGAAGAAACGTGATAGATAAGATTAAGTTTGGGACCGATGGCTGGAGAGCAATAATCGGAGATACATATACGATAAACAACGTAGCGAGAGTAGCGGAAGCATCTGCAAAGTGGGTGATGAGAGAAAACCCTAATGCAGCGAGTATTATAATTGGTCACGATTGCAGATTTAACGGACCATTATTCATGGATGTTGCGATCAAGGTATTCGTTGATGCAGGTATCAAAGTATACTATGCTGAAGGCTTTGTCTCTACGCCGATGGTGTCAATGGGAGCAAACACGTACAATTGTGATTTAGGAGTGGTGTTGACTGCTTCGCATAATCCTCCTTCGTATGGCGGATATAAATTGAAATCAAAAGAAGGTGGACCGTTATCTCCAGAGAAAGTGCAGGAGGTAGAGGATATGATTGAAGATCAGCCAAAGGCTGGAATTCGTGACATCGACTTATCAGATGCATCGGACAGAGGTTTGATCGTTAAGGTTGACCTAGAGAAAGAATATATCGATGCAGTTAAGAAAAGCTTCGATATTGATGCGATAAAGAATTCAGGAATGCGTTTGGCGTATGATGCTATGTATGGTGCAGGTCAGAATGTACTGAAGCAATTGTTCCCGAAAATGGATTTCTTGCATTGTGATTTCAATCCTGGTTTTATGGGGCAAGCTCCTGAGCCAATAGCTAAGAACCTCCAGGAACTTGAGGCTTTTATCAAGAAAGAAGGAAATATAGAATCTGCACTTGCTACAGATGGTGATGCAGATAGAATAGGGTTATACAACAAGAAAGGAGAGTTTGTAGATTCACACCATATCATTCTTTTATTGATTCACTATTTAGTGAAATACAAAGGAATGTCTGGAAAAGTAGTTACTGCATTCAGTTGTACGCCTAAGATCGAGAAAATGTGTGAGCATTATGGTTTAGAGCACCAAACTGTAAAGATCGGGTTCAAGCATGTTGCGGGAATTATGATCACAGAGGATGTGCTGCTCGGTGGAGAAGAATCTGGTGGTATTGCTACCAAAGGACATATTCCTGAAAGAGATGGCATTTGGATGGGAATGATCGTCTGGGAATTCATGGCGAAATCTGGTAAGTCGCTTGAAGAATTGATCAACGAAGTGTACGAAATTGTAGGTGAATTCAAATTCGAGAGAAGCGATTTACATATCAATGAACAGTTGAAGCAAGAAATAATAGTGAATTGTAAATCAGATAAATACACTTCTTTCGGTGATTACGAAGTTCAACGTGTAGAAACGATAGATGGATTCAAATTTCACTTTCCAAATGACCGATGGGTGATGATTCGTCCTTCTGGAACGGAGCCAGTATTGAGAGTCTATGCTGAGGCGCCAACTATTGAAGAAGTTCGTACAATATTAGCGCAAACTGAGCAAGAGATTAAAAAGTAAAAGTAATGGCAGGAAATAGCTACGGAAAAACGTTTGTGTTGACCACTTTTGGTGAGTCGCACGGTGCGGCACTCGGAGGAGTGATCGAAGGCGTTCCTGCAAACATTAAAATTAACCTTGAGGAAGTTCAAAAGGAACTCGATCGCAGAAAGCCTGGCCAATCTGCAATCGTAACACAACGGAAAGAAGGTGATGAAGTAGAGTTTCTATCTGGATTATTCGATGGTAAAACAACAGGCACACCAATTGGGTTTACGATTCGAAATGCCAATCAAAAGTCCAAAGATTACGATCATATAAAAGATAAGTACCGACCTTCCCATGCAGATTTCACGTATGACAAGAAATACGAGAATAGAGACTATAGAGGTGGAGGGCGTTCAAGCGCACGAGAAACTGTTTGTAGAGTAGTCGCTGGAGCAGTAGCGAAGCAAATACTTGCACAAAAGGGAATCGTAGTTGATGCATTTGTTTCTGCCGTTGGAGAGATTGTATTAAATGAGAATTTGGCAACCATTGAGCTTCCAAGACAAGAGAATATCGTTCGATGTCCTGATTCAGATGTAGCAGAAAAGATGATTGACTATCTGAAAGCTGTTCGAAAAGAAGGTGACACTGTGGGTGGAGTGATTTCTTGCCGGGTTCAAGGCGTCCCAGTTGGATTGGGAGAACCTGTTTTCGATAAGCTTCATGCTGATCTTGGAAAGGGATTACTTTCAATCAATGCAGTTAAAGGCTTTGAATTTGGAAGTGGATTCGAAGGTGCTAAAATGCGTGGCAGTCAGCACAATGATGAATTCAATACAGACGGTACAACCAAAACGAATTTCAGCGGTGGAGTGCAAGGCGGAATTTCTAATGGCGCAATGATTACGATGCGGATAGCATTTAAACCTATTGCTACCTTGATGAGAGACCAGAAAAGTATCGATAATAAAGGTAATGAGGTCACTGTTGAAGGTAAAGGTAGACACGATCCATGCGTGGTTCCAAGAGCAGTTCCTATTGTTGAATCTATGGTAGCCATAACTATTCTTGATCATTTATTAAGAAATCAAACGACACATCTAGCATAATGACAAAAAAGAACAAAAAGAAGAAATTAGCACTTCATTGGAAGATTTTAATTGGAATGTTTGCCGGCGTTTTGTTTAGCTTGGTTTTGGTTAGTACTTCTTGGGGTTCTGATATGATAACGCATAAAGTAGGAGGTAAGGATGTAGAAATTTCTCGAGCGGCACTTTTTGTTAAGAATTGGATTAAACCATTTGGTAACATGTTTATCAATGCGCTTAAACTAATTGCAGTCCCATTAATTCTAGCTTCTTTGATCAAAGGTGTATCCGATCTGAAAGATATATCAAAGCTTTCTAAAATGGGTTTAAGAACTATTCTGACCTACATTACTACAACTGTATTAGCCGTATCCATTGGTTTGGTTATTGTAAATATGATCAATCCTGGAAAATCTATTTCAGAAGAGACCCGGAATGATTTGATAGAGAGCTACAGTGGTGATGCTGACTCTAAAATAAAAGATGCTGAAAAACAAAAAGAGTCTGGTCCTCTGCAAGCATTGGAAGATTTAATTCCAAGCAATATATTTGGGGCTGCTTCTAATAATGGCAATATGCTTCAAGTGATTGTGTTCGCCATCTTTTTTGGAATTGGATTGATTCTTATTCCGGCTGATAAGTCAACACCAGTAAAAGCATTTTTCGATGGTTTCAATGAAGTAATTCTAAAGCTAATAGATTTAATAATGCTTGCAGCTCCCATTGGAGTTTTTGCGTTATTAGCGGGATTAGTGGTAGAATCGCCTAGTCAGGATCTGTTCGTTGCTTTACTCTGGTACGCCGTGAGCGTAGTGATAGGCTTACTGCTTATGATTGTTTTGTATACTTTGATCGTCTATATTTTTACGGGAAAGAATCCAAAATATTTTTTAGGTGGAATTGCTCCTGCACAGCTGTTAGCTTTTAGTACAAGTTCTTCAGCGGCAACACTTCCTGTTACGATGGAAAGAGTAGAAGAACATTTAGGTGTCAAAGAAGAAGTTACAAGTTTCGTTTTGCCAATTGGTGCTACAATTAACATGGATGGAACAAGTTTGTATCAAGCCGTTGCAGCTATTTTCATTGCTCAAGCATTTGGGATGGACCTTTCGATGTCAGCTCAATTGGGTATTGTAGCTACGGCAACATTAGCAAGTATTGGTTCTGCAGCGGTTCCTGGTGCCGGAATGGTAATGCTTGTAATTGTTTTGGCTCAAGCTGGAATTCCGGAGGCTGGATTGGCATTGATCTTTGCAATTGATCGTCCGCTGGATATGTTGCGCACAACTGTAAATGTTACTGGTGATGCAGCAGTTTCTATGCTCATTGGTAAGTCGCTTGGTAAACTTGGTGAACCAGAAATAAAAGATTGGGATGATAATTATCAGCCAGCTGACACGGACTCATGAGAGGTTTGAAATTAATAGATATTGTACTTCAGGGAACGGCTCTAATGATAGGGTTGATGTTTCTATTCGTATTTGGAGGTTCGGGGTATCTATATTGGATTAATATCGGAATTTTAGGCTGGATTGTAATCAGTTCGATATTACACTTTTTAATTGCTAAAAAGCTGAGTACTGGCAGAATAATCTATATTTCGATATACGGTCTGTCAATTCTTATAGGTGTTATTGCTCATTTCTCGGAAGTAAGTTTTGGAAGAATAAATTTCTATCTTCAACCCCTGTCTTATCTATTCATCCTATTCTACTTAGTACTATCGATTACGGAGTATCAGGAATATAGAATTCCTAAAGAGGACACATTAGACTTTTAAAGAGCAAATTCTCCTGTGTAACTCATTTCATCTTTATCTCTTTTACGTTGGAGCATTTTCTTAATTTGCTGATAGTCCAAAAAGTAAACGACTCTTAAAGAAATACTATTGAGTTGATCTGCCTGAAGCGTTCTTTCAAGATTATTAAGGAATTCAATCTGTGATTCACTGTCTGTTGTGAAGATGTTATTCTTCCACACTAAGTTTAACTCACTGGCTGGTGAGAAGATCCATCTGTATACCATGTCTATACTAAACGCATTGAAGCTAGTGTTATATTTAGGAGTACCATCATAGGTTGTTTCATCAATAGATACATCACTTAACGAACCATCCAAATTGAGTTCGAAAAAATTGTCGTAATTCACAGTTGACCAATAGTGCCTTAGTCTCATTGTAACTCCTGACTTATTATTGATTGTATACCTAAAGTCAACTGTGTTGGTTGTAGTTATAACATCTCGCTCCCCGAAAATAGGACCTTCACTGTTTGGTTGATTTCCGATGAATGGAATGGCATAGCCCTGTTGGTTCGTATTGAAGTTTTGTTCAAAAGAATAAACGAGGAAAATATGATTTCCAAGTCTGAAACGCGGCGAGATGCGATAACTGAAGTCAGACCAATTCGTGTTTTGATAGCTACGTGCATCTATATTTGCATCCAATGCGAACGCTTTTTGATAATTTGATGATAGCCATAACCCGCCACCGAAGTGTCGAGGAATTAAGAAGTAATACCCATCCGTCCTCGGTTCAAAAAAGTCCTTGCGAGGCGTGTAAATACCGCTAAAATTCAAACCAAAAGTGTGGAATTTTCGGTTCGTTGCACCAAGTTGACCATTGTAACCTAAACCAATAAACTCATTTGGATTATACAGTCGACTATAAGTGTTATTGAAATTACTCCAGAGTCTATTTAATTTCCAGAAAGGCTTGAAAATACGATAGCCTAATCCAGCTGAAATATCTCGTTTATTATTGTTCGTAAGGAATCCTAAGTCATTAGGGTCATATGTATCGTTTTGCTCAGCATAATTTAGGTTGTATGTAAACCTTCCCGTTTGTTTTCCAATACCAATTCCGAGGCTATGACCAAATTCGTTATTTATGGAAGCGTACTTTTGAGAAAGGGCCGCATTTGCATTGATAAAAAACTTATTGTCTTTTGTATTTAAATTAGTACTTAATGCAGTCACATTTGCATCATAGGTAGACCCAGCTCTCCAAACATTTGTATTGGTGAAAGTAAATGAACTATTGTTTTTTAGATTTTGATCAAATACCATTACATTGTAATTGGACAAAGGAGCTACTTGAACTTCTCTTTTTTGTCGAGAAATGGTATCTTCAAGCAATGCGAATTGTCTTCCCGTAACTCCGTTAAATACTCCTATACCTAGACCGCCCTTTGTTCTTCCAGAAAACTTAGTTGCATTTATTAAAGGAGTGTTTGAAGGTTGAGAGATCACAATTTCGTCATCTTCAATTGCCGTATTTATATTACTCAGGTTAATAGGTCGACCACCAACTCGTCTGCTGTAGAAATGTCCTGTCTTCTCAAAAAGTTCAGTTCCTTCGTTAAAAAAAGGTCTGTTTTCAGCAAAGAAAACTTCGAAAGGACTTAAGTTAAGTACAACATTATCTGTCACAACTTGACCAAAATCTGGGATCAATGTCATGTCAATGGTGAAAGCTTCATTGATACCGTATTTTATATCCATTCCACCATTTAAGTCAAATGAAACATCATCGGCAAATTCACCAGTAATAGGGTAGTGCTCTGCATATGATGACAGATATGGAGAGAAGAATAGCCTTAAAGGAGGTTCTAAATCACGTAATCCGCTCAATGTTCCAGCTTGAGTTACAACGTTGTCAAGATCGGGCTTGACTATATTCCATGTAGCTTCTTCACGATTTTCACTTATGTAGCGCGTGAAATTAATCCCCCAATCTTGTATTTTCTCCTCTGAAAATCGAATAGCACCATATGGAATTTTCATTTCAACAGTATATCGATTTTCATAGTGCTGTACTTTCGAATACCAAATCATATTTAGTTTTGAATTGTATTGATTTGCGTAAATTTTAGCGTCATACTGTACGCCCTCAGTAGAAACAGAAAATACAAACCCATTCAATTGATCTTGGTATGTATCGAGAAGGACAGAGAAATAATCCGTGTTAGAATTGTAGCTATCACGTTGTGAAAGCACACGTGAAATAGAATTAGAATCTGAATAACAAATGGCGGCAATGTAAATGGCTTCGTTATCATAAACAATTCTAACCGTTGTGCTATCGGTTGCAGGTTGTCCAGCGTCAGGCTCTGTTTGTGTAAAACCTCGAGCTATTGGAACTGATTGCCAAATCGGTTCATTTAGCTTTCCATCAACCTCAATTTCAGTTGAAAGTCGAGTAGCATCAATAACTCTTTGCCCAAAAGAATGACTGGATAACAGAATGAATACTATATATAACAATGGGGATTTCACGCCGCAAATATACAATTCTCAAAAATGGAAATCGCCTTCAGTTAATTTTGAAACAAAGAAATTCCTTCATTTGATTGAGATAGGACAAAGAGAAGCCTCAAATAGACAAGAAATAGAGGTTTTTTATTGATATTGTTAATTACACCTAACTTTTCGTTCAAATTGTTAATAACACCGTGGAAAAACACCTATTCACCTTGAATTATCATGATAATGAATTCGTATCTTTGTTCGTACGCCGTGTTTGTTTGGCGTATATATTATACAGAAATAACTAACGATATAAAGATGAGCGAAGAAGCAAAAAACAGAGACGATTACTCTGCGGATAATATTCAGATCCTCGAAGGGTTAGAGGCCGTAAGAAAACGTCCAGCCATGTATATTGGTGATGTTGGAGTGAAGGGTTTACACCACTTGGTATATGAGGTGATCGACAACTCTATCGATGAGGCGATGGGTGGTTACTGTGATACGATTAAAGTCGGTATTCATGAAGGGAACTCAATATCTGTTGAAGATAATGGTCGTGGTATTCCTGTTTCCTTGCATAAGAAAGAGAATAAGTCGGCCCTTGAGGTTGTAATGACTGTCCTCCATGCAGGTGGTAAGTTTGATAAGGATACTTACAAGGTATCTGGTGGATTGCACGGTGTAGGTGTTTCATGTGTTAACGCATTATCAAGCGACCTGAAGGCTACTGTATATAGAGAAGGTAAAATATTTCAGCAAGAATATAAAATTGGTGTACCTCAATACGATGTTAAGGAAGTTGGGACAACTGAATTAAATGGAACAGTTATTACGTTTACTCCAGACGATTCAATCTTTGAGGATATCACGTATAACTTTGAAACATTAAAAGCGCGTATGCGAGAGCTAGCGTTTTTGAACAAAGGGATTACAATCACAATCACAGATCATCGAGAGAGTGCAAAAGATGAGGATGATAATTCTCCGAGTGAAGTATTTCATTCAGAAGGTGGACTTAGTGAGTTTGTTAAGTACTTAGATAAAAGTCGTGAGCAACTTACCGAAGATGTAATTCACGTTGAAGGAGAGAAAGATGGTGTTCCTGTTGAAGTAGCAATGGTTTATAACACATCTTATACGGAAAATATTCAGGCGTATGTAAACAATATTAATACACATGAAGGAGGTACTCACTTAACAGGTTTCCGTCGTGGTTTAACAAATACTCTTAAGAAGTATGCTGAGGACTCAGGTATGCTTACAAAAGAGAAAATTGAGATAACAGGGGATGACTTCCGTGAAGGACTTACAGCAGTTGTTTCTGTGAAAGTTGCAGAACCTCAATTTGAAGGTCAGACTAAAACGAAATTAGGTAACAGAGAGGTTCAGGCTCCAGTGTCTCAAGCTGTATCTGAAATGCTTTCGATTTATTTAGAAGAGCATCCGAACGATGCCAAAAAGATCGTTGAGAAGATCATTATCGCTGCAAGAGCAAGAAACGCTGCTCGAAAAGCTCGTGAGATGGTTCAGCGTAAGAATGTAATGTCTGGATCAGGTCTTCCTGGTAAATTGGCTGACTGCTCTTCGAAAGATCCTCATGAAAGTGAAGTTTATCTAGTAGAGGGTGACTCTGCCGGTGGAACAGCAAAACAAGGTCGTGATAGACACTTCCAAGCGATAATGCCATTACGTGGTAAGATCTTGAACGTTGAGAAAGCGATGCAGCATAAGATTTTCGAAAACGAAGAGATTAAGAATATCTATACTGCTCTTGGAGTTAGGGTTGGTACAGAAGAAGATGCAAAAGCGCTAAATACTGAAAAGCTTAGATATCATAAGGTAATAATCATGTGTGATGCCGATGTCGATGGTGCTCACATTGAAACCTTGATTTTAACATTCTTCTTCCGTTATATGAAGGAATTGATAGAGCAGGGGTATATTTACATTGCGACTCCACCGCTTTATTTATTAAAGAAAGGTGCAAAATCAGAATATGCTTGGGATGAAGAACAACGCGATAGAATAGTAGAGCAGATGCGTGGTAAATCACCAGCCTCATCAGTGGGTATTCAACGTTATAAGGGTCTTGGTGAGATGAATGCTGAGCAACTGTGGGATACTACAATGAACCCAGAGAACAGAACATTACGTCAAGTAACAATAGATAATGCTGCAGAATGTGATCAAATTTTCTCTATGTTAATGGGAGATGATGTTCCGCCACGGAGAGAGTTTATTGAGAAAAATGCAAAATATGCGAATGTTGATATTTAATTAACTGAAGTAATAAGAATATAAGCCGTGCATCCATGCACGGCTTTTTTATTTTTTAAAAATGAAGTTTCGAGAAATGAATAGAATATAGACTTATCTGTGATTATATAAAGCGTCTCAGTCATAAATACGCTATGTCAAAGCCGTGCCAGAGAGATGTGAATGCTGATGCCCGATCAGCATCTTGATAAATGATTTTACAAATCGTTTCGTCAAGGCTCCCGACCTCAGTGGTTTATTATTAAGAGTATTTCTTTATAAAATCAACCAAACGTCTACTGCCTAAATTCTATAACTTGGTTTCCAGTATTATAGCTTCAGATCGACTATTCTTTTCAATGGCAAGGACTATTTCCCAAGGAGTATATTTCTTGGTGTATTTTTCATATCCAGCATTGTGTATATTAAGTCGATTGTTCAAGTTATTTGTTTGACCTATATAAAACTGGTCATGACCCTTGGACCTCAGGATGTAGGTGTAGAATTTTACTTTGGTTGTTAGGATAAAAAAGTGGCGTGAGGGAGATTTGAACTCCCGACCTCAGGGTTATGAATCCTGCGCTCTAACCAACTGAGCTACCACGCCATTTTAAGATTGTAAATCTCGAAAGTTGGCTTTCGAGGGTGCAAATATAATAGCTTTTTTTAAACTACAAACGTTAAGAACGATCTTCCTCAAACAAAATTTTTGTGTGGTGTTTCAACGTTCTCAAAAATAGCGTAATAAATAATGCTACTCCAAGAATTATTGCATAGTCCCATTTAAAAATAAAAGTTCCATTATAGAATGTGTCTCTTATAATCATAACAAAAAGAAACCCAATAATAGTTGCCGTTATTCCAGAGTACTCACGTCTTAAAATAGTTTTCATTGAAAATGGGATAGGAGAGGAGATATAGTTTTTAAAAGAAGGCCAAAACGCAGGAACTTTCTTACTCCAGTCTAAATAGTCCTCTCCAAATTTTCGCTCAAGAAATCTTTCTTCGGCAAACATTATTCTTTCGTAGTACAACCAGAAAGCTAAAGATACAGTAATGAAATACCAGATATTTCCCGTGAATACAACTATACCAATCCACATGAAATAATTACCTACGTAGAGTGGGTGGCGCATTGTTGAATAAATTCCCTTCGTATTGAGAGCATCTGCAATTTGTTCATGAGTGTTTCTACCAGAAGTGTTTTTACTAGAAGTTCCAATTGCAATTGCCCGTATAACTTGTCCTAATACAGAAAGTGCAATAGAGAAGCCGAGTAAAATCCAATAATATAGTTCATTATCACGAAAACAACTGAAGTCTGTAAATAAAATTACAGGTACCGCTACAACGAACAGTATTACAGGAATTTGCCCTCTGTATTTAAAGAGCGTGTTACCTGATTTTTCAAAGGAATGTATGAGTGCCATCGAAAAGTTTTTAGTATATTGCAAATCTTAAATCTTCGCGAAGATAGAAATAAATAACAATACCACATGTCTGAAAAAATTAAGTTTGAGCAGGAGTATCTTATTAAAACATCACCGAAAGTCCTAAATTCGATGATGATGACACCTAGCGGTTTAAGTGAATGGTTTTCAGATGACGTGAATATTAAGGATGATATTTATACATTTTATTGGGATGGTAGCGAGGAGAAGGCCCGTTTATTAGGTAAAAAGGCTAATGAGTATATCAAGCTAAGATGGCTGGAAGATGAAGAAGAAGGTTTGGATACTTATCTCGAGATTCGTTTTAAAGTAGATCCAATGACAAAGGCAGTCGTGGTAAATCTGACTAGCTTTGCAGAGGAGGATGAATTAGAGGAAAGTCAATTGTACTGGGAAAGCACAATCAGTGAGCTTAAACGCGTAATCGGGGCTTAATCACTGCTTATAAACAATTTCTTATTGATTTTTCGTTATCCTTGGCTGATCAGGTGTTAAGGATTAGCGTATTTTTGGATAAACTTTCATATTTATGAGCGGTGTATTCATTCTCGTTGTAATAATCGGTTACTTTTTAGTTCTTTTTGGTATATCTCGAATAACTTCTAGAGGGGCTAAGAATGACACCTTCTTTACCGGTGATCGATCTTCGAAGTGGTATCTAGTGAGCTTTGGAATGATAGGTGCTTCTTTATCGGGGGTTACATTCTTATCTGTACCTGGTTGGGTAGGGAATGAGGCTAACCAGTTTAGTTATATGCAGGCAGTGCTTGGTTATATGATAGGTTATCTCATTGTTGCTTATGTGCTATTACCCATTTATTACAGAATGAATCTTATTTCTATATATGAGTATCTGAATGATCGATTTGGTTTTTGGAGTTACAAAACAGGCGCATCATTCTTTCTTATTTCCCGTGTAATTGGAGCTTCAGTTCGTTTGTTGTTAGTGGCTAATGTTCTTCAGGCCATATTGTTCGAAGATTTGGGGATTCGGTTTGAATTCACGGTAGTTATTTCAATATTACTGATTTGGATTTATACAAATCGAGGAGGAATTAAAACAATTGTATGGACAGATACGCTACAAACAGCTTTTATGCTAATCGCT
>CBFHJL010000001.1:82561-135615 GCA_965656195.1 Brumimicrobium sp.
CGGTGTGCCTCACAGTTTGGTTTGTTTTTCAAGGTTTAGATTTAAATGAAGGAAAAGGTATAGTTCAAACGGTTAGCTCAAGCGGTTATGCTAGAATCTTCTTTTTTGATGATTTAAATAGTTCAAATCACTTTCTGAAGCATTTTCTTGGAGGAATCTTTATAACTATTGGGATGACCGGATTGGATCAGGATATGATGCAAAAGAATTTAACGTGTAAGAGTGTAGGCGATGCAAAAAAGAATATGGTTTCTCTAGGTGTTGTGCTAATCTTCGTTAATTTACTTTTCCTCGGGCTTGGGGCGTTACTCTATATGTATGCCCAGCAACAAGGTATCGAATTTTCTAGTTCCGACTTGCTCTTTTCGTCGGTGGCTTTAAGTGATTACGCTGGTCCAGCGGTCGGAGTATTCTTTCTTCTTGGTTTGATTGCTGCCGCATATTCAAGCGCAGACTCGGCATTAACATCTTTGACAACGTCTTTTTCTATAGATTTTTTAAATGTCAAGAATAAGGGTGATCGAAATGAGAAAATTAGAAAAAGAGTCCATATCATAATGTCTGCTGTGCTGATTTTAGTGGTGTTGCTCTTAAAGAGAACAACTGATGATAGTGCGATTGTTTTGCTTATGAAATTTGCCGGGTTTACTTATGGACCTTTAATAGGAGTTTTCTTTTTTGGGATAATCACGCGAAGAAAAGTAAGAGATCTATTTGTTCCGATTATCAGTATCGCTGCAATTACAATATCTTTTTTCTTGTGGTACTATTCGGCGGGTGCGCCGGGAGGGTCTCCTGAGGATGGTTTATTTGGAGGTTATCATTTTGGATTTGAGCTGATTATTTTAAACGCATTATTAACGTTTATACTAATGTTTATAGCTTCTTTGATGAAGGCGGGAAAAGTTCAAGACGTAAATGTACAAAGAGGTTGATTTATTTTTAATCACTTTGCGACTCTATTTTCATCGGTCATAATGACGGATTTAACGTTTTAATAATGACATATTGTCATTATTTGTACCTGTTTTATTCTCTCGGGCCGACATTTCTTCTGTTTTATTTAAACGGTATTTCTTTTGATTAAAGAATATCGAACTTAAAAAGTATTTAAAATGGAAATTATCAGAAGAAATAACCAATTATTCCCTTCATTTTTTGAGGGTATAGAAAAAGATTTATTCAGTGAAAATAGAAATGGATTTTCTAAGATAGCAGTGAATATTAGAGAGGACGAAGAGCAATTTTATATTGAGTTAGCAGTTCCTGGAATTGAGAAAGACGATGTTCACATTGAAATCGATGGAACAAAAATGATCGTTAAGGCGGAAGTTTCAGATGAAGTAGAGGAGAGCAATACTAAATTCAGTAAGAAAGAATTCTCTTATGGATCTTTTAGTAAAAGCTTTACTTTACCGAAAGAGGTGGATGTTGAAAAGATAGAAGCCAACTACAAAAAAGGTATTTTGAGTATCAATATTCCAAAACCGGAAAGTAAGAAAAAGGTAGTTCGAAAAATAGAGCTGAAATAATATCAATTGATATCAAACAAGAAAAGGCCCGTTTATACTGGCCTTTTCTTGTTTAAATTAGATTTACTTGTTTCCTTTTTCATAGTCAGCCAAGAATTGAGCTAAGCCCTTATCCGTTAAAGGATGTTGAGTCAATTGCATGATTGCTTTCAATGGTCCGGTCATAACATCAGCACCAATCTCTGCGCACTC
Source organism: Brumimicrobium sp. (assembly GCA_965656195.1). GTDB lineage: Bacteria > Bacteroidota > Bacteroidia > Flavobacteriales_D > Crocinitomicaceae > Brumimicrobium. The sequence goes on from CBFHJL010000001.1 coordinate 84,286, forward strand.
GATAATATGCATAGGGTGTCTTACTGATGCAGCTAAAATTTCGGTATCAAAACCGTAGTTATCAAATATTCTTCTTATTTGAGCGATCAATGCTATTCCATCCGCCGAAATATCATCAAGTCTTCCAACAAAAGGAGAAACGTATGAAGCGCCAGCCTTAGCCGCCAATAGAGCTTGTCCCGCTGAAAATATAAGTGTACAGTTTGTTCTGATTCCGTTATCTGAAAAATATCGAATCGCTTTAATGCCTTCTGGAGTCATAGGGACTTTTACTACAATATTGTGATGTAAGTCTGCTAATCTCTCTCCTTCAGCAATCATACCCTTATAATCCGTGGCAATGACTTCAGCACTAACAGGACCATTCACGATATGGCAGATGTCTTTATAATGTTTTTTCACATTCTCTTCACCTGTAATGTTCTCTTTTGCCATGAGAGATGGGTTGGTTGTAACTCCATCGAGAATTCCAAGGTCGTTAGCTTCTTGAATCTGATTTAAGTTTGCTGTATCGATAAAAAATTTCATACCTAGTCTTTCAATTATATAATGTAAAATAGAAAATGAATATACAATTATTCTTTGATTGTAGATGTGTTAATCTGCGAACGTGGTGCTATTAATGTCAACTTGGTGCCTTTACCTATTTCTGATTCAATTGAATGAGACATATTGTATAGCTCTGACCTTTTTGTTATGTTTCCTAACCCCATACCTCTTTTTGATACATTATTTGTGTCAAAACCATTACCGTTATCTTCAATGACTATAACTACATTATCATCTGTAATTGTAACTGTCGAATGTATTTTTGATGCCTCTGAATGCTTGATAGAATTATTTAAGGCCTCTTGTATTATTCTGAAAGCATTATGGGTTATCTCCGGATTGAAAAGATTGCTTTTTACGTTGTGTTCATTGTGTATTTTGAGTTCTACATCTACTTTACTAACCTTTCTAAAGCGCTCGAAGAGTACTTTTAATCCAACTAAAAAACCTTCGTCAAGAAGAGGAGGAGCAACGCTATAGGTGATTCTTCGCATCTTCATTAAAGTGGAGTCAACAATTTCATTGATCATCTTTAACTCGTCCTTATTTGAAGAAGACTTTTCTATTTGCTCCGCATATAGCTTGATCAGAACAAGTTCTTGTGCTAACCCATCATGAAGTTCCATAGCGAAATTTTGACGTTCATCATCTTGGATTTCATTGATGATATCCATTCTATCTCGTTCAAATTTTATTTTTTCTGTTAAATCTTCGACTTGGACTAATTGAGTTTCACTATTTTCAGATTCAATATTCTGTTTGACAATATTTGTAAAAATTTTTTTACCATCTTTTCTTTGAGCTACGTGATATTTTTTTCCGTTTAGTATGTTCTCAGAAAGAAAAACATCATCATAATTCATGTGTTTAAATTCTTTGTAGGAATAACCTAGCATTTTGGTCGCAGCAGAATTACTCTGAATAAATTTATCCTCAGACGTTTTAATAATGAATAGCGCAAGGGGAGAGTTCTGAAATAGTTCAATATATTTTTGGTTTGAAACTCTTAATAATTCTTCGTTCTTCTTTCTTTCAATACTATACAGAATAGCTTTTTCCAATAGCTTCCCATCATACTCTCCTTTTAAAATGAAATCTTGAGCTCCTGAGCGAACTGTTTCTAGAGCAACTTGTTCATTTTGTAAACCAGAAAGAATAATTATACTCAGATTAGTTTGAAGCTTATTGATTATCTTGAAAGTATCAACCCCTGAAGAGTCTGGAAGAAATAGATCTAAAAAAACGAGATCAATCTCCTCCTCATTAATTACTTTTTTAGCTTCTTCAATATTGGAAGCTTCAAAAATAGTGAGTCGTAAATTGGTGTCATCTTCAATTATTTCTCTCAAATACAGAAGATCTGCAGGGTTGTCATCAACTAGTAGTATATTGATGTGAGTGTATTGGCTCATCCACTTATGTAGTTTTAGGTAATAACCAAAAGTTATAAATTCCTTCAATAATACCAAAAAAATCGTCAAGATCATTTGGTTTAGTCAAGAAAGAATTAGCATTATTCTCGTAGGCAGTTTGAATATCTTTCAATCTAGATGAAGTGGAGAACATGACAACCGGAACATTTTTTGTTAAATTATTACATTTTAATTTTATAAGGATCTCATGACCGCTAATCTTTGGGAGGTTTACGTCAAGAAGAATTAAATCCGGTATACTTAATCCCTGTGAACATAGGTTTTTAAGATGATTTATTGCTAATTCACCGTCTCTTATGAACTTTAAATCAACATTATTAGATAATTCCGAAAATGCTTCGTCGATCAATAATATATCTCCTTCACTATCCTCTACTACTAAAACTTTAAACATATGATAAACTTAGGCATTAAGAGTTGACTAATAATTAGGTTTAGCCAATGTAGGGAAATATGCTGTTTAAACAAAGGAGATTACACTGAAATTAAGTAAATATCACGCAGAATACTGGTAATTAGTGCTAAAGAATGTGCTTTGGCAGTATTATTTTTACAGATGTTCCTTTTTCGGAAGAGGACAGGATGATCTTTCCTTTCAGTGCTTCTGTCGATTTTTTGACAATTGCAAGACCTATTCCAGTTCCTGAATGTTCTTGTGAAGTATGAAGACGTTTAAATATTTCAAAGACCTTTTTTTGAAACTCTTCAGGTATGCCAACACCATTGTCGCTAACAATGAATACATCATCGTTAATCGTTTCTCTATGTTCTATTTTTATAATTGGTTGTATATGTTGTTTTCTATACTTTATTGAGTTGCTGATCAGGTTCGAGAATATCTGAAAAAGCTGTGAATCACTGCTGATTATAGTCGGAAGGTTTGTATGAATTATATCAGCACTATTGTCCTCTATTTCTTTTTGCAGTGAACGTTTAACAGTTCCTATGAGATGCTCCATTGAAATCTTTTCTAGTTCTAATGGGCTTTTTCCGAATTGAGAGTATTTCAAAAGGTCTGTAACCAACAGCCTCATCCTTGCGGCACCTTCAGTTACAAAGTTCAGGTAACTTTGTGTTTTTTTATCAATTTGATCACCGAGGGTTCGGTCTATTTTAGAAATAAAACTTGTTATTGTTCTGAGCGGTTCTTGTAAGTCATGAGAAGCCAAATATGCAAATTGTTCTAACTCTAAATTACTTTCTTTTAATTCTTTAGCACGCTGTTGAAGTTCTCTATTCATTGTCTCTAGAGACTCTTCATACTCTTTACGTAAAGAAATGTCTGTAACGGCGCCTATAATTTTTTGGGCTTTCCCCTCATTGTTTCGAATGATCTTAGCTTGATCAACAACGTGGGCAAAACTACCATCCTTCCTCTTGTAGGAATACTCTAATTTAAGAATGCTTTGGTTCTTATCAATTAGAGCCTCTCTATAAAGTTTTTCAACCAGTTGACGGTCTTTCTCATGTATATATTTGAAGAATTCCTTTGTAGAGTTAACATTGTCTTGATTGTAATACCCAAAGATCTCATTGTAGCCATTACTCCAATAAATTAAATCATCTTCTAAATTCACTTCATAAACGGCATCATTTACCGTATTTAATATGTTCTCTAAACGTTGGTTAGTATCTATTATATAGCGTTCTTTTTGTTGTCGATCGCTGATATCTCTGAAGAAAACGGCCCAACTGCTTGATTCGTTTGGATAAAAAATAAACTCTATCCATTTGCCCATGTTAGGTATAAAAGCTTTAAACGTTTTGTTTACGCGCTTTTCAATAATTTCTTTAATAGATGATAATTGGTCTTTATTCGGAAAATTGAAAATTGTTAGAAAATCAGTGCCCATTGCCTCTTCACGATCAACTTTAGTTAATCGCTCTGCAGTTTTGTTCCAGTAAATTATTTCATTATTACTATTCACAGAAAAGAAGCCATCCTGAATACTTTTAAGAAGTGACTTGTGTTTGTTTTTTTGTCTGATCATTTCAAAAATCAGAGATATAAGTCCTAACATTTGTTCACTTATATCAATGTCTTTGTTTGAAAGTATAAAATTATCCTTTCTGAATACATTAAATAATGCAATGATTTCCCCGTTATTTATGATTGGGAATTGAGTACATGATTCAATATCGAAATCTACTAGCGAACTTCTGAGGTAGCTCCAGGATTTTTCAGATTGGAGGTTTTTTGTATGTAAGACCTTCTTTGAGTATAATGTCTTAATTAATTTCCGAAAACTTTTTGACGATAGATCTTGGAGTGGATGAAAGAAATTGGTTGGAAAAGAAGGTGAGGATAAATGTTCAAAATAATTATCTGATATTAATAGAATAGAACAATATGTATTTGAGAATAAATCTTCGTATTTTTCTATAAATAGATTGGATATTTCATTGATAGTTTTAGACGGGTCTAGTGCTTCGCGCATGATTTGATTACTAAACAAGTTCACTTTTTTAGTAATCAATTGATCAGAAACATCGGAAATACTTATTGATATAAAATTGTTCTCATTAAAATCGTTCTCAAAAGCAGAAAAGTCAAGTTGTATGATAATACTTTCATTATTCGCAGAGGTTAGATAAAGTAAAGTTTGAAGGTTACGTTCTTTTCCACTCGTGATATCATTTACATTTCTTCTAAAAATTGTTGAGTCCTTAGCAGAGAATATACTGGTAATAACTAAGCCTTTTTGCAGCCTCGTATTGAATAGCTTGTTGATAAGTTCTGCAGCTTTTCGGTTATATTGAACAACCGAATTAAATCGATCTATAAGTATTGTACTTTGGGAACTATTATCTGCGAGTAGTCTAAATTCTTTTCTCGCTTTTTCAAATTGACTGAGCCTAAATTCAATTTTATCTCTTTCAAAATATAACTCACGTTTTAAAGAGAGCAATGATTTCTCATCTTTAATTAACTCGTCCAACTTTAAAGATATAAGTCTCGTATTGAAATTTTCTTTGTTTTGAGTAGCATCAGGATAACGTATTTCATGATTATCTATGCTCGTAACTGAAACTTCAAAGGTTCCGAACTCGTTATATTTATTGACCTCAATATAAAAGCAGTAAATACTTCCGTTATTTCCCTTTCTCTCAAAGAACTCATCTAAGAATTCAATTCTCTCAACCTGAGCTTTACTTATCATGTAGAGAATTGGAAATCTAAATACTTCCTTTAGATCTTTGATTTGCAATTCTTCAGCACTAACTTTTTCTTCTATAAGTGTCGAAGATCTATCTAACCCAGATGTGATGCGAAAATATTTGTCAATTAAAAAAGTAATTGAGGGTCTATTTTGCAATATTTCTTTTTTAGGCGTCATTATGTGGTTATCAAGACTTTCATTACAATATAGTAATATAATGCTTAATGAGCGTGTCTACGAAAACAATTTTTTCACCTCGACCTGATTTGAATAGCTTTCAAGGATTGATTTGTTCTCTTGGATTTCGATCCATTGAACTTGGTCGAGGCTTATTAAAATCCAAATTTCTACAAAAAAACCAAAAATAGAGAATAAATGTATCCTATGAACACCTGATTGTCTTGCTGCTATGTGCTCTCCTTCTTTCTTAAGTAGATTATATCGTTTTACTAGAGAACACTTTCTAAATTCTTTTTTCGTAAGTTTATGCATGCTGTTTGAACCTATTTAACGAACGGCTGTACAAGAGTAAAAATATATATAATGAGGCAATTTTTAATCTTCATATGCTTGATTTCATCTATTCTGTCTTCTGCACAAAGTCAGGAAAAGGAAAAGAAGGCGAGTAGGGCCATTCCTCAAACAAATAATTCTGTCAATGAGCCCTTGCAAGAGGAGGTACAGAGTGAAACTGTCTCTAAGTCTATTCGAAGTCAGAAAAGACAACAGATAGATAATGTCAGTAGTTCATTATCCCTAACGGTTAGTCAAGCATCAAGAATGTCAACCCAAAAGAATTTCACAAAAGATCAAATTCGTGAGTTAAATAAGGGTGTTCAAGAACTGAAGCGCATAGATAAAACCAGTTTTGAATACCATCTTTACAACTATTTAAAATCCCCTTTCGATTTTGATGAAATTCAATCATTGAGAAAAGCTGAGTCTTTAAATGCATATAATTACGCCGTTTTATACTCTTTTAGTGCGTATCACTATATTCAAGGTAATGAGTCAGATCTGAATAATTATCTCTCAAAATTATTTCAAGGTAAATACTTTAATGATAATCTGTTGCAAAGTGCCGAGTTGTGCTTAAGATCATTGCCGAAAAATACAGTGCTGATTTCTCATGGAAAAGATGATACTTATCCTTTACTTATTAATCAAAAAATAAAAAAGTTAAGATCTGATGTGGAAGTTATCAGTTTGGAGCATCTTTTAAGTGAAGATTATAGATTGAAACTTATGAAAAGAGGATTTGATGTTCCAGAACGAGAGCTAATAGATATTGAGTTTCTCAACCAGTTTCTATTAAACAATAGCGATAAAAATATTGTGTGTGCTAACACGCTTCCTTCAAATTACCTTAAGGCGTTGGATGTTAAATTGTCAGTAGTTGGTTTTGGATTTTCTTCGGTAAATAAACAGAGTATAAATGTACAATTCTATGAACGTGACTTCGTGAATACACTGCCATCTCTATTAGCCAAGAGGAATAATGTTGCATTGAGTAATAGTCTTCCTCTTCTATTTGATGTAAGAAATTACTACATAGAGAAGAGGAAATACAATCAATCTGACGAAATAGAGCAGTGGTTGAGGTCTATTGGAAGGTTATTAGGAAAGGTTGAACAAATTAATAGTCTTCTCCAATAATGAAATTGTTCAAAGTCAATTATCAAAAACAGGAAGATGAGCAACTCATGAGAATGGTTGCTAAAGGCGATCAGCGCGCTTTTGATGAGATTTATGAACGATATGCAGCGAAACTTTCTTACTATTTTATGAGTAAGCTCAAGCATGACAAAGAAAAAGGAGAGGACTTCGTACACGACCTTTTTGCCAAATTGATAGATAGACCGGAACTCTTTGATCCCGATAAGAAGTTTAAAACGTGGATATACTCTGTTGCGAATAACATGTGTATCAATGAGTATAAAAAAATGGCTGTACGATCCAATACAACGAATGGTGTTTCTCAGGATCTTCCGATTGCAAGTGATGAAAAAGCGGTAGAGGAGCAGGTGTATGAAAATGATTTTGCAAATGATTTATCAGCTGTATTAAAAGAATTAGACGATAAGCACAGTGAAGTTTTTGTGATGCGTCATGTAAATGGTTTATCCGTTAAAGAAGTAGCAGAAGCGATGGAGATAAGCCAAGGGACAGTTAAGTCGAGGTTGTTTTATGCGACGAAAAAGGTTGCTGAACAACTGGAGATATACAATCCAAAACAAGAAGTAGGATAATGGACAAGGAAATTGAAAATATTATCAAATCTAAACGATTCATTGAATTGAATGATCGTGAAAGAAAATTGATACAGAAGTGGGCTGGTAGTGAAGATGAATTCAATCAAATGAAATCAGTTTTTCTAGCTACAGCTGTTTTTAAAAAAGAACAAGTTAAAGATCTAAATCCGACGATAAAGCAGAGATTGGACGTTCGTTTCAAGGAAAAGTACAATAAGCAAAGACTGGTTTGGTATAATAAGTTATGGTTGTTCTTGTGGCCAGAAGATGCCAATATTATTAAGAAACCACTCCTTCAACTTGCTGCTGTAGGCGCGATTGTTTTAATGGCTGCTCCATTCCTTTTACAAGACAATACCAGTCAAAAACGCCTAGCGGTTAATGAGAATCCTTCAGAAGAAAAGCGCTTGAAAATAAATGTAGAACAGAATAAAAAAGAAGTTGATGATAAAATCGATGAATCACTTATAGGTGAAAAGAATGAAAGCAAAGCACTTGAAGATCTCAAGGGAGAGGATCAAAAAAACCACGCTTCTCAAGAGGTCGCTATTGATACGAAGCTTCTCGATGCTGTCGAAGGGTATCCAGTTATGAAGAGCCCTCCTGAAGAATCCGTTTTCGAAATGAGCGATAAAGTTGCGGATCTAGATGTTGCAAAGGATAGGGAAGAGAGGTTCAATGAAGAATCAATAATGGATAACGAAGTAAGTGAACAAGATGAAGATGTATTCGCTGGTGCCATGAGCCAAGCTGGTAGGCAAAACGATAAATACGATTTATCAAAAGACAACCAATATGGGAGAGCGGGTTTTGTAGCTAAAAAGAAAGTGGATCCTAAAGAAACTATCGATCTTTTAACTACGCTGTATTAGTTTGAGCTGAAATCAACTGGTGAACGGGAAAGTACATCATATTTTTTACCTTCTCTTTTCATGAACTTTTGCCATATGTCTTTGATTGTAAAGTCCATTATTTCTCCGTTATTTAATACGGGGGCAACGCGCCAGGTATTCTTACTTATTTCCTCTTCAAGCTGTCCAGCACTCCATCCTGAATAACCCAGGAAGAAGCGGACTTCAGTTTTTGAGATCTTTTCATCTTCTAGAAGCTGGATTAATAGATCGTATTCACCACCCATATAGATGCCATCACTAATTAACACACTTCCAGGAATTCTATCACCTAATGTATGGAGGAAGTATATGCTTTCAGTTTGCACAGGACCTCCAATACTAACATTTGTATTAATGTCTGGAAAATTCTTAGCAACTTCCCCAAGGTTTAAATCAAGAAAGTTGTTGAGTACAAAACCGAAAGATCCTTTTTCATCATGCTCACACAAGTAAACTACGGATCGACCAAAGTAATCGTCATCTGAAAAAGGATCAGAAAGTAATACTCGTCCTCTTTTCGGCTTTCGTTTATTTGTAAATGAGAGATCTATCATGTCTTGTAAATGTATACTTTCAATAATACCATTTCCATTTATAATATCCTATTTTCAGGCAGTTTTTAATAAAAAAAGGTCGCCCTGTTGAGCGACCTTTACTACGGAATTAAAATATTCCTATTGCTTCACAATTTTCTTAGTGAGATAGTAAACATCATCAATTGAGAGTGTAATTGTCAAATTCTGTGAGCTCACTTCTTTTAATTTAATCTTGTAAGAATTTTCACCTACTATTGTGTTTTCAAACGTTCCTTGCTCTACAATCTGACCAATATTATTCGTAATAAAGTAATCAACATCTACAGCATTGTCTAAATTAAAATCTATAAACACATGATTTTTTGCAGGATTCGGATAAACATTGAAAGAATAAGGGTTTCTACCGTCAATATTATCGAGATTCAAAGATTTATCAAAGATTAATTTGACACGATAAATTGTTGGGTCAGCCTCTGTTACTTCCGTGTTATTGTTGGAGAAAGGATTTTCAGTAGAGCTTAATATTCCTCCAACTATATACCCTGCAATGATTGTATCACTTGAAATTTGTTCTAAATGAATAACTTCTGAGCTGTTTTGTGGAAGAGCAGTGTTGTTGAAGAATTCTGCACTAGCTCCTTTTAGTCCAGGCATTTCAGTCGGTATTAAATATTCCATTAACGTACCATCAGGGTAGCGTGTTACTCTACTAATAGTTTTTACAAAAGGAACTTGTGTGTCCTCGATAAGCGTACCGTTTTCATAGTAATATTGACTCATTCCTCCAAAAAATAAAGAGTGCATTTCATTGCTGTCTGCATGGTGTAGCGATACTGTAGAACTATGGTAATTACTTAAATATTGATTAAAGCCAGTGTTTGGATAGTGACCATCGCTATCAATATCCACAGGGTATAGAAATGGTAAATCAGCATTCTGTTGAAATACTCCAGAAGATATCATATATCCTTCAGTTCCATCAGGAAAAATTTGAGGAACAAGATTGTAATCACGTCTTCTTAAATGAACAGGATCAATTATTTCTGTAAAATTAGAAAAGCTCGGCTGTGCCCCCGAGTTATCCACTGTAAACTTGCGAATTCCATTTACATACGTTTGTACATAAGTGTTATGACCCATAGGATTATAGCGTCCATCAAAACGATGTCCGCCTACAATCATTAAAGTGTCACTTAGTGTGGTTAGATGCCCTCCTGTTACTGCGAAAACATCATCTTGAGTTTGCTTGAAATAGGGTGTGATATCATTACCGTTGACAACGGCATCAATTACACCAGGTACATCTATCGTTGTCAAATATGGAAATGTGATATGGTCCTGTACACTGGCTGCATAAGCATAACCTCCAACAAAATATAATGTATCCTCAACCTGTGTGAAATTCATATTTGTGGACTGCATTTGTTCTTGGATAGTTGTAGGAAGAACATTGACGCTGCTAGACCAAAATTGATTATTCTCAACATCTATAACCATAACGTCTGTGTTATTTTGATTCTCAGGAAATGCATTAAAAGGCTGTCTTGCATGCAGACCATCTAGTCGACCTCCAATAATTAACCATTTACCATCATGTTCTGCCTTTGCAAAGGAATGAATTCCTGGCATGTTCGTAATAGATACGGGTTCTAATTCCACATGGTAGAGGAATGAATCTTGGGCCCATGCTTGTAAGCTAAAAAGGATTCCGATAAATAGTGTTATTTTGTTCATAATAAGTGTTTTAGAATTGTATATTTAAAGTTATTGTTTTGTTGTTTCTGAGGACTGTAACAGTTGTTTTGTCTCCTGGATTATAAATTGACAAAACCCCCATGTAGTCATAGATGTCTTTTATTTTTGATTGTCCAATTTTCGTAATGACGTCATTCTTCCTCATTCTAGCTTTTTGTGCTGGTTTACCGTCGATGACGCCATCAATCTTTAATCCTAAATCGTTCGATACATAGCTAGGCATTATTCCCATTGTAACTTTGAGTGAAGGTCTCTTCTTTGTAGTCTTATTTTTCGTAGCTTTAAAGGAGAATTCTTCAGTAGTCTCGAGATGAACTAAATAATCATAAATCCAGTTTGATATGGAGGCCATTCCTTTATAATTCAGTTTATCATGTGTGTCAGTTTCTTTATGATAGTCTTCATGTTGACCTGTAAACAAATGTATTGCAGGAATAGAATCAAGGTAAAATGATGCATGATCACTTGGTCCTAATCCACTGCTGTCAATCTCCCATTCGAATATGCTTTTGGTAGAAGATGTGAAACTATTCCAGCTGTCAGACGTGCCTATACCATAGATTTGAACTTTGTCTTCTTTCATTCGTCCTACCATATCTAAATTAATCATAGCCGCTAAATTGAATCTTTGAAGATCAGTTTCTAAAAGAGCTTTTGACCCTAGTAAACCAATTTCTTCTGCCGAAAAGAATACAATCATAAAATTAAATCCTTCTGTTATCTCATTTGAATTTAATTGGCTTGCTAGTTGTAATACGCTAGCTACACCACTGGCATTATCATCAGCGCCATAATGAATAGGTTCTATTTCTGTTGAGCGACTATTGATATGAAAACCTTTACCTAAATGGTCATAATGAGCACCCAGAACAATTGTTCTCTCTTTCTTATTGTCTATAAATCCAATGATATTGTGAGCAGTCTTAATATTCTTTACAGACTTTTCATTTTTCTTATTGAAAGAAATATCATTGAATCCGAAGGGATGAAGGTAGCCTTCTGAAATTGTCTGAATTCCTAGCTTGCCCAATTGGGATGTAATGAAATAAGCAGCTTTCTTTTCACCGAAGCTACCAGCTCGTCTACCAGCCATTTCCTCAGAGGATAGCGTGGCTACAACATTCTCTAGGTCAATTGAACTCTGACTATATAAGGCCGAATGAGCTACAACATAAAGAAGAATAAATATAGGAGTGAACTTTTTCATCGTTGTCAAAAATAGGACATGATTGTTTTGAAACATGTAACAAACGTTACTTACTGTTAAAAAAATGACGAGAATCATCTAATCCGTTCAAGGCAAACCAAAGTAGGTTGAAGTAACTAATTAAAATATTATGTACTTTTAGAGAACTACTACATCGTAACAATGAATTTGATCAAAGCGAAAGAACTGAACGACCGAGCCTTATCTATCAGGAGGGAAAAACCTGAAGATTGTGCAATGATTGCAAAACAAGCAATTAGTCTTGCGCAGACTACAAAAGACTCTTTTGAAGAAGCCAGAGGTTTTCATAATGTTGGAGAAGCATATTTATGGTCCTCTAATTATGATGATGCATTAGATTCAACTTATACTGCTAAAGATATATTCACAGAATTACAGGAGTATGGTCATTTAGGACATGTTCACTATACACTTGGTACGACGTTTTTTTATTTATCAGATTTCAACAATGCCTTAGAAGAGTACATGCATGCATTTGCGCAGTTTGATAAAATTAATGATCAATTAGGGATTGCGCAAGCATATAATGGTATGGGGAGTGTGTGCTATTCTGTTGGTGAAAATGATAAAGCAATTGAGTATCTTAATTCAAGTCTGAAGATATGTGAAGCGCTTAATGAGAAAACACTTCTTCAAAAAGTACTTGATGGTTTGGGTAAGGCTAATAGTAATTTAGGTCAATACGGCGAAGCTTTAGTTTATCTCAGTCGGTGCGTCGAACTTATTACCGAGAATCGGGATAGTGATCATGTGAAAGCCCATGCTTTGAATAACATAGGTCATATTCACCTGAAAATGAAAGAATACAATGAAGCAATTAAGTTCTTCAAGGAAAGCTTAGAGATTCGAGAGAAAATCGGCTTTGTTACAGGTTGGTCTGGTTGTTTGTGCAATATTGGAGAGGCTCAGTTGGCGATTGGAGATGTTGATGCCGCAAGAGACTCACTGGAGTCAGCTGTAGAATTAGCAAAAGTTTCAAACTCTAAAAAATATGAAGCGCAGGCACATCAATTACTTGTGAAACTATTCGAACAAAAGGAAGATTATCAGTCAGCGCTTGCCTCCTTTAAAATTTATCACCTTATAAATTCGGAATTAAAGGAGCAAAATAATCAACGCGTTACCAAAAGTTTGCAGCTAAAATTTAAAGCAGAACAAGAAGCTCACGAAAAGAAGGTCTTAAAACAAAAAAACAAGAGATTAAAGAAATACTCCAAAGATTTGATCGCTCTTAGCGAAATAGGGAAGAGGCTTACTGCTATTCTCTCTCCTGAGAAGATTATTCAACAGGCGTATAAAGAGGTTAACAAGCTTATGGATGCTCCTTCCTTTGGTCTAGGTATTTATGATCCTGACACGAATACACTGAATTTCCCTGGTTATTGCGAAGATGGTGAGATTTTAGGAGATGTTGCTTACCCTCTGGATGAAAATGACAGACTTGCTTCGATTTGTTTCAATAAATCTGAAGAGATTGTTATAGACGAAATTGAAAAAGACTACCCAAAATGGTTGAAAACGTATAAGGCTCCTAAATTGGGAAGAAGTACTCAATCAATTATTTATTTGCCATTTAGTATACCTAATGGAACATCAGGAGTTATTACCGTTCAGAGCTATAACAAAAATGCTTATCAAAAACATCAAGTTAATATACTTAAAAATCTAGCTGTTTTTATGGCTATTGCTTTAGAGAACGCTCAGCTTTATGTTAATCTCGAGCAGAAAGTAGAAGAGCGGACGCTAGAAATTACAGAGCAAAAAGAAGAAATAGAAAAAGCCTACGGAATCTCTTCTCTGTTAAGTGAAGTTGGTAGGCAATTAACTTCATCTACTGATTTTCAAGATATTTTCCTCAAGTTACACAAGAATGTATCAGATCTTATGGATGCCAGCTGTTTTGGTGTTCGACTCTATGATCAAGCAAATGCTGAAATTGAGTATAAATTTGAGATCGAAAAAGGCAAAGTTGATAAGGAATCATTTTTTGTCCCGATGAGAGATAAAAATAATTATTCCGTAATATGTATCGAGAACAATCAGGTGATTTTGATTAATGATAATGAGAAGGAATTCTCAAAATATACGAATGAAATAGTTGTTCCTACAGGCGATATGCCACATTCAATGATTTTTTATCCTATGTCATTTGGTGGAAAGGTAATTGGTCTGATTACAGTACAGAGTTTTGAAAAAAATGCCTACACGGAAGAGCACCTTGAAATATTGAAAACTCTCGCTGCATTTACAGCTGTTTCTCTAGAGAATGTGAATTTAGTGGAAAACCTGGAACACAAAGTAAATGAGCGAACATCCGAAATTCTTAAGCAAAAAGAAGAAGTAGAGCGTACACATGAACATACACAGCTATTGAATGAAATTGGTAGAGAAATCACTTCTACACTCTCCATAAGAGATGTTATAGAACAAGTATATTCTAATATAAATAAGTTAATGGATGCTTCAATAATCGGTGTGGGAGTGTTGAATGGTGATTTGTTGGAAATTAAAGGAGCCATGGAAAACGGTAAGAAATTGCCTGATTTCTCATTTAGTATGGATGATGATGGTGCCCTTGCTATTCAATGTCTAAAGAATAGAAAAGAAATTTCGATTCGTAATTTAGAGGAAGAATGGAGTCAACATGTTAAAAAAGACTCTGGAACTATAATTGGAGAAACTCCGATGTCTATAATGTATATTCCACTTATTGTTAAAGGAAAGGGGATAGGGACAATTTCGGTTCAGTCCTTTCAACCAAATGCATACAATGAATACCACCTAAACATCTTAAGGAACCTTGCTTTATATACATCAACTGCAATTGAGAACGCTAGTCTTTACAAGGAAATGGAGCAGAAGGTTGAAGAGCGTACAGCGGAAGTTGTTGAGCAAAAGGAAGAGATTGAAATGACTTATGAAAACACTAAAGTGTTAAGTAAGATGGGGCAGAGCATAATTTCTACACATAATCTGGAGAAAATTTTTGATAAAATGCATGAGAATGTAAATCAATTAATGGATGCTACTATTTTCTCAATTCGTATTTGTGACTATGATAAACACGAAATAGACTACAAGTATACAATCGAAAGTGGTCAGAGATTAACTCCTACTTCTATTTCAATGGATGACTATGATAATTACTCGGTTTGGTGCTTGAGAAATAAGCAAGATATTCTTATTAATGATCATGCTAAGGACTATAAAAAATACACCAATAAAATTGTTGTTGTTGCTGGAGAGCTTCCAGATTCTCTAATTTTCTGTCCAATGATGATAGGAGAAAAAGTTATTGGGATAATTTCAGCTCAGTCGTTTGAAAAGAATGCATACTCTGAATATCATCTAGATATTTTAAGAACGATTGCCGCATACTCTGCAATTGCACTTGAAAATGCAAATTTGATTAAGGATATGGAAAAACAAGTGAAAGTTCGAACTGCCGAAGTTGTCCGTCAAAAAGAAATAATCGAAGCTAAAAATAAGGATATTACCGATAGTATTCAGTATGCTCAACGTATACAGAATGTTATTTTACCACCATTAACTGAATTTCAAGATAATTTTGTTGAGAGCTTTGTTATGTTCAGACCAAGGGATATTGTTTCTGGAGACTTTTACTGGATTGAGGAGGTTGGAGATAAGATCTATTTCTCTGTAGTTGACTGCACTGGACACGGAGTGCCCGGTGCTTTGGTTAGTATTGTAGGTGCAAATAGTCTCAATAGATGCCTATTGGAGTTTGAACTAGAAGAGCCGGGTCAAATATTGAATAAATTATCAGAATTGGTGAAAGAGACCTTTGATAAAACAGATTCTGATGTAAGAGACGGTATGGATATGGCGCTTTGCTGCATTGATAAAAATACTCGAGAGTTGACCTTCTCTGGAGCTTATAATCCCCTCTGGATAGTTCGTGAGGATGACAGTAATGCACATCATGAATTTGAAGACTTTAACGTTATAGAAAAGAAGAATAAATCATTCATTGAAATAAAATCAAACAAACAACCTATCGGTTATTCATATAATTCAGTGCCATTCGAAACGATTAAACTGCAGTTGAAAGAGAATGATATGGTTTATCTCTTTAGCGATGGTTATGCCGATCAATTCGGAGGAACAAATACCGAAGTTATTGCTAAAGGAGGAAAAAAATTCAAAACTCTAAATTTTAAAGAGTTATTGATGTCGCTTAGCCATAAACCAGTAAACGAACAATTAACTATCATCGAAGAAACCTTTGATACGTGGAAAGGCGATTTGCCTCAGTTAGATGATGTATGCGTTATCGGGGTCAGGATTTAAGGCTTCTTTACAAAAATTCTGGTGGTTTTCTAAGTTCTAATTTAGCACTCTGGAATAGGGCAGAAGTGGCATTAAATCGCACCATAAAACTCTGCTGATTATTAAGTGGTGCTGTCCAGAAAAACGCAAGTTGCCAACAGTGCATATCTCTATTAAGGGATAATCGAGCGTGTGTAGCTTCACCTGCTTCAACATCATAACTCGAATTAAAACCAAGCTTCCATCGTTCAGTAAAGCTGACATCTCCTGTAAAAACTATGTTTTGACGCTGCGTATATCTTTGCTCTTGAAAAGAGGCTTCATCTGTGTTCAGGTTGAAAAACCAAGTATGTGAAATGTTGATTTTCCAAGGAATATCGAAATCAATGATTTCGTGAGGATTCATTGCGTAATATTGAAAGTCAGCACCCCATTGATTATTAATTTCTTGCTGATTTTCTTCAATCTTTTCCTTTGATTGCTTGGAAGCTATAGTATACGTGGTTGAAAGATTCACGCTGCTCAGTCGACCTAATCCTTGACCACTATTAAAAGCATAATTACTTAACTCTTTGCCGTTGTTATCCCACGCATAAGGTGAAAGTGCTCCTCTCGAAACAAAACTAAGACCCGTAATAGGTGAAACACGCAATTGAAGAGAGATGTCAGACAAATTCATTGAATCTTTAAAGATGTCATAGTTACCAGATAAAGTTAAGGCATCGATAATTCGCGTTTTACTAAATTCTTCAGTTGTGTCTTTGCGGTTCGGATGCTTTAGTTCGAACGTATTATTCAGAGAGAAAGAAATAATTCCCTGTTCTCTTCCTATTCCTTCCTTGTACAAGCTTACCTCGTAAGGCGAGTAATTTACTACTTCATTATTTGGGCCAAGCGTGTCAGTAACGAAAGAACTAAGGTTAGGCTGATACCTAAATGACACACGAGGTGTCATTACGTGTCTCATTTTAAGATTTGGACTTCCAATAAAACTGTAATAAGCATAGAGATTAGTAGAAAGATCCGTGCTCATAGAGAAATCTTGTGAAAATCCTGCACCAGATAAAGTGTCGGATACTATGTCATTAACAGCATTGTCATATCGCTTTTCTATCGACTGAAAATTCGTTCTCAAATTATAAGAAGCCGTGGTATTTAATGTTAGCGTTTGATTGAATAGTTGAAGAGGATAGTTTAATGACATGCTTTGTCGAACTCCATTTTGAAACTGGTTTTGCATCAAGTCAAATCGTTGCTGTTGAACGAGCGTATCTCCAATAAGACCTCTGTTTTTCGACTCAAGCGAATACCTAAATCCAATTTTCTCATAAAATCGTTCTTTTCCTACACCATTGTTAAGTCCTTTGAAAGGGAAGAATCGATTAACATTAATGTTTAGAGTGGGAAGGTCAACATCTATATTGTTGGTAGCTGAATTTTGTTTTAACGCTGTTTTTAAACCAATGGTCACAGGTTTTCCAGGGAAAGAACGAACCAGGTTAATATCGGAGTTGAAGTTATTTTGGAAAAACTGATTGCTCAGTGGATCAAGGTTTGTTTGACCATTATTATCTGATTGAAAATTAACCTGTGAATTAAAAGTCCAGTAAGGATTTGCCTTTGCTTCTTGTCTATGTGACCACTGAACCGTAATTTTTTGCTGTCGTGTACTGTCGTTTGGGAATCGTTGTCTAAAAGAACTGTAACCCAAATTTAAAAGACCCGAGAATTTGTACCTTTTCTTATAATCTGTTTGGTTTCTCAATTCAAATGTTCCTGAAGAATATAAACTTCCGTAAAGGGTAGTCTGTATTTTTTCTGATTTCTCGATTGGGAAATAATACCCTAGATCTTGAAATCCAAAACCGAATTGAGAAACAGGAGTAATCATAGGAAACATCCATCCATTTTCTTCTCTATCCTTAGTTGGGATTACGCTAAAAGGAAGGCCCAAGGGAGTAGGGATTCCTTTTACATATAAATTCATAGGACCAGTGGCTATTCTTTCATTGGGAACCATTACAGCTTTTGATAACTGGAAATGAAAATGGGGATCATCAAGTTCACAAGTGGTAAATTTACCTTGTGTGAAGTGAATCTCTTCATTTTGATGACGTTTCGCAATTCCCATTTGAAGATACATCTCCTCTTGCTGCGTCTTCAATTCTTCTATGTAACCTTTCTCTGTCTCAAAGTTATAACGGATGCTGGCAGCTGTGAATGACTCGGAGCCATCTTCGAATTTTGGAATGCCAACACGATTGCTATCCGCATCATAGGTATAAATGGCATATACTTCCTTTTTCTCCAAGTCCATTTCAATCTTATCGGCAGTCATCGTGATTGTCTCGTATTTCACTTCAGCCTCACCGTATAATGTTACAATATTTGTTTTAAGGTCAGCGTAAATAGAGTCAGTACATGAATAATAAACAGGAACTTCCATTGCATCGCTTTGGCGGTAGATACGTTCTTTACGCACTGTACTGAGAGAATCTTGAGCAAATACACTGAGAGTTAATAGGTTTATTAACAATCCAACGAAGAAAAAATGCGTTATGGAATATTTTTTGCTCAATGTGAACTTGTAAATTTGTATAGTTCGTTTAGAAAACGGATGTAAAACTAAAAAATTACATTGTTGTGTGGTCAATTAATTTAAAAACAGTTTCTCTTTTAATGGCGCTTACGGCGTTGTTTACGACTTACGCTCAAGATGATCTTGACGAAGCGTTGTCTAGTGGGATCAAAACAGTTGTGATTGACCCAGGGCATGGAGGTAAGGATCCCGGTTGTCATGGAGCTGTAACAAATGAAAAAAAGGTGGTGCTCGAGATAGGACTCAAACTGGGGGAGTATATCAAGAAAAAGTATCCACATATTGAAGTTGTATTCACTCGAAAGAAAGATGTTTTTATAGAATTGGATCGACGAGCAGAAATTGCAAATGAAAACAATGCCGACTTATTCATTTGTATTCACGCCAATGCCGCTGGAGCTTCAGCACACGGAGCTGAGTCATATGTGTTAGGTTTACATAGAACGGAAAGTCAACAAAAAGTAGCTGAACGAGAGAACAGTATTATTCATTTTGAGGACAATAGTGAAGAAAAATACAAAGATTTCGATTTGTCACCTGACGCGATTATTGCAAGACAACTACAGTTAAGTATTTTCTTAAATCACAGTATTAATTTTGCTTCTAAAATTCAAAATCAATTTGCATCTATCGGAAGACATGATAGAGGAGTTAAACAAGCAGGATTCTTAGTGCTTTATAAAACTACAATGCCTAGCGTACTCATTGAAACTGGATTTCTTACGAACCCAAAGGAGGAGAAATTTCTAGATGAGCCTGTGAATCAGATAAAAATGGCGAACGCTATTTTTAAGGCTTTTCAGGAATTCAAAAGTGAAATAGAAGGAGTTAATGCCCTTGTTGAGAATGGCGAAGGGTTTGAGGAAGAAGTTAAAAGAGAAGAAGCGGATGAAATTGTCGCTCAAATAGAAGAGAGTGGTCAAATCTATTTTAAAGTGCAGGTAGAGACTTCTAGAGAAGCGCTCAAACTAACGGATCAAAGGTTTCAAGGAGTTCAGGTTTCAGAGTATAAACAAGGAGGGTTATTTAAATATACTACAGGATTGTTCAAAGAAGATTTTCAGTCGGCTAATGATTTAAAGAAAGAAATGAGAGAAAAAGGCTTTGATCATGCATTCGTTGTTGCCTTTAAGGATGGTAAGAGAATTCCAATAGGTGATGCGTTGAAGTCAGTTCGCCGCTAATTTCAAGGAAAATACCACTGTTATTAGCGATTTTACTATTATTTTAGCACAAAATACAGAGCATTGAAAGTTTCAAAAGAATTTAAAACCGGTCTGGTAGTAATCCTTGCAACTGCATTGTTGATCTATGGGGTGAATTACTTAAAAGGAAACAGTTTCTTTGGTGGAGATGACGTATATTTCGCTTATTTCCCTACTTCAGGTACATTAACTCCTTCTTCATCTGTCACAATGAACGGTGTTGAAATAGGTAAAGTGCTTTCTGTAGACCTTGTTGATCCGAATAGGTTTGTTGATGAAAACAAGCGTGTACTTGTTAAATTTAATGTTCAAAATGAACGATTACAACTCGCCCAAGGATCAGGAATAGAAATAGTACCTGGTGTTTTGAGTACGGGTATTCAACTTCAACAAAATTATATCGGAGATGATGGCTTTCACAAAGTAGGTGATACCCTTCAAGGTACAGTAAGTCAAGAAATAACTGAGCAAATTGAGAATCAATTATTACCGGTTAAACGTAAAATGGAGGATTTAATGACTTCCGTTGAAGGTATTGTGAATTCGATAACTTCTTTTTGGGATACTTCGGCAGCGAATACATTAGACCAAGGGTTGAATGAAGTAAAGATTGCAATTTCGAGATTTGGTCGTGTTGCCTATAATGTCGACAATCTTATTGCTGAACAGAGATCTAAACTGGGACGTATTTTTGATAACGTAGAATCGATTACCTATAACTTTAAAAAATCTAATGATGAAATACGAAAAGCTGTCGGAAATGTGACAGAACTAACGGATTCGTTGTTAACGATGGACTTTAAACTAGCAATGGATGAAGCGATAGGTACGTTGCAGAACGTCAACAAGTTACTCGAAGAAACTTCAGAGGGTAATGGTACACTCGGTAAACTTCTTGAGGATGAAACACTCTATAATGAATTGAATAAGACGAACCAACAGCTTCAAGAACTTGTTGAAGATATACAAGTTCATCCGGAACGGTACATTCACGTGTCAGTATTCGGATCGAAAACAAAAGGTGTCCCCATAAGTAAAGATGAGGAACGTAAGTTGAAGGAAATTTTGGATTCAATACCCTAAATAAATAACATACATGGTTGCTATTATTGTTTTTGCAGTTTTACTTGTGGTAGGATTTGGTGCGTTCGCTATGAACGCTGGTAAGATTCGAAGTAATATCCTTATGGGTAGAGACGTTGATCGCTCGGATCGTAAAGGGGAACGGCTAAAGGTGATGACCTTAGTTGCGTTTGGACAGAAAAAGATGTTTAAGCGTCCAATTCCAGCGATTCTTCACTTTATGCTTTATGCGGCTTTCGTGATTACTCAGATTGAATTGATTGAAATTATAGCTGATGGTGTCTCAGGTCAACATCGTTTATTTAGAGCTTCTTTGGGTGGTTTTTACACGTTCATGATTTCTTTCATTGAGATATTGTCAGTACTGGCTTTTGTAGCGACCTTTATTTTCCTTGCAAGAAGAAATCTTATTAAGATTCCACGTTTCAATATGAAAGAAATGAAGGGTTGGCCAAAACTTGATGGTAACTTGATCCTGGTGATGGAATTGGTATTAATTTGCTTCATTTTTATGATGAATGGTGCGGATGAAGTACTTTACCAACGTCAGCTTTCTCATGCTGAGAACTTAGGTGATGGAAGCCTTGGATTCACTATTTCACAATTTGTTGGTCCTGCTCTTTTTGGAGGAATGAGTGAAGGAGCCTTGAATATGGTTGAAAGAATAGGGTGGTGGGGTCACATTGTTATGGTCTTAACGTTCTTGAACTATTTGCCATTCTCAAAACACTTCCATATTATCTTGGCTTTCCCTAATACTTTCTACTCAAATCTTGAGAAAAAAGGAAAGTTTACAAATATGGAGTCCGTAACGAAAGAAGTGAAGTTGATGATGGATCCAGATGCTGATCCATATGCTGCTCCGGCACCGGAAGAAGGGGACGCTGCACCCGCTCGTTTCGGAGCAAAGGATGTTGAAGATCTTACTTGGAAAAACTTATTGGACTCTTATACATGCACGGAATGTGGTAGATGTACATCCGAATGTCCAGCAAATCAGACGGGTAAGCTTCTTTCGCCTCGTAAAATTATGATGGATACAAGAGACCGTCTTGAGGAAAAAGGTAAAGGATTGCGTAAAAATGGTAAGGACTACGATGATGGTAAATCTTTATTGGGGGATTACATAACTGAAGAGGAATTATGGGCATGTACGTCTTGTAATGCTTGTGTTGAAGCTTGTCCTGTTAATATCGATCCACTTTCAATTATCATGGATATGCGCCGAAACTTGGTGATGGAAGAATCTAAAATTCCATCTGAACTTGCCGGAATGATTTCAAATATTGAGAACAATGGAGCTCCTTGGCAGTTTAGTCAAGAAGATCGCCTGAATTGGAAAGATGAAGATTAATTTTAATTCGTAGAGTTTAATTAGTAATGGAGTTAAAAGAGACATTTGAAAATGGACAAAAGATTAGTCCTATTTTACCAGATGAAGTTAAAAATTACTTGATCGATATAGACGGTACGATCTGTGATGATATTCCAAATGAAGAGCCGGAACGTATGGCTACAGCGAATGTTTATCCGGATGCACTTCGTGTTTTGAATAAGTGGTACGAAGATGGACATTACATTACATTCTTTACCTCTAGAATAGAAGAACATCGAGATGTAACCTCGAAATGGTTGGATGAGCATGGGTTTAAATATCATGGTTTATTGATGAATAAACCGAGAGGGGGGAATTATCATTGGATAGATAATCATATTGTTCGTGCTACTAGGTTTAACGGTGAGTTTACAGAATTAACAGATAAAAACGCCAAGATACAGGTGTTTGAAAAATAGAAGATTATGAGTGAATTGATGAAGGTTCCAACAATGGCAGAAATGACAGCTGCGGGAGAAGTACCTGAAGTATTATTCTGGGTTGGTTGTGCAGGGAGTTTTGATGATCGAGCAAAGAAGATCACAAAAGCAATTGTAAAGATCTTGAATAAGTGCAATGTAAAGTTTGCAGTTCTTGGTGCCGAGGAATCTTGTACAGGAGACCCTGCAAAGCGAGCGGGAAATGAATTTCTATTCCAGATGCAGGCCATGATGAATATTCAAGTATTAGATGGATATGAGGTGAAGAAAATAGTAACTGGTTGTCCTCACTGCTTTAATACACTTAAAAATGAATATCCTGAATTGGGTGGTAATTATGAGGTAATCCACCACACGCAACTAATTCAGTCTCTTATAGAAGAAGGCAAACTTACAGTTGAAGGAGGAGATACGTTCAAAGGAAAGAAGATAACTTTCCATGACCCATGTTATCTGGGGAGAGCTAATGATGTTTACGAAGCTCCAAGACAAATGCTGCAAAGCTTAGATGCTGAGTTGGCAGAAATGAAACGTTGCCGTACAAAGGGGCTTTGCTGTGGAGCAGGAGGGGCTCAAATGTTTAAGGAGGCTGAAAAAGGAAATAAAGAAGTCAACATAGAAAGAACTGAGGATGCCCTTGAGGTGAAACCAGATGTTATTGCCACTGGATGCCCATTCTGTAACACAATGATGACGGATGGTGTAAAGAATAAGGATAAGGAGGATAGTATCGAAGTATTGGATGTGGCAGAATTAATTGCTACAGCTGCAGATCTATAGAGGTATGTTGAACTTAGGTACATTTGATAAGTTTCCTGATGAATCTCGTGTTTGGTTGTATCAAACGGATCGACCTCTTACAGAGAAAGAGATAAAGATGACTCGAGATAGACTGTTCGCTTTCATGAGAGAATGGGCAGCACATGGAAATAAGCTTTGGGCAGCAGCAGATGTAATCAATCCATACTTTGTGGCTGTTTCAGTAAATGATGCCTTGACTCCTCCATCTGGTTGTTCTATCGATGCATCTGTAAAAGAGTTACAAGCGCTGGGGAATGAGCTTAACGTCGATTTCTTTACACGTATGAAGGTGACATATATAAGTGGTGGTCACTTGGATCAGATCAATTTCTCAGAACTTTCGGAATTAGCGGAGGATACGCTTATTTATGATCCTCTTGTTGCCAAATTAGGCCATTTAAGATCTAAATTCCCCTTAAATCTTAAGGATAGCTCGTTTTCTCATTTAGTATAGTTGCGTTTACTCGGTTTTAAAAATCAATTACGATTCCAATTGAAGGTAGAACATTACCTGTACTTACTTGTGGCAGTTGTTCCAGCGAAACAGGTGTAATCAATACTCCGTTTTCATCTTTCGACAACGCGTAACCAGGTTCTGAAGGTTGAGCTTGTGCAAGGAGGTTTTGAACTTCTAAGAATATATCTAACGCCCAATTGTCAAAACTCCATTTTTTATCTATTCTTAGATCTGTTTGATTGAATGCATCCAGGCGGACCTGCCCAAGTTGACTGTAGTCTTTTATTATGGCTGGATAGTTCTGTAAAGTAGCCTCTTCGTCAACAGGAGCATACGGAGTTCTGCCTGAGTATCGAACGCGTAAACTTACCTCCCAATTCTTCTTCTTGCCAAACTTATATCCCCCTGTAAATGTAGCTAACACTCCCTGATTCCAAGCGGATGGTATATATTCATCCGTATCAAATCCGGTAAATTCAGACTGGAATAATGTGATGGCTAAAATTCCGTAAAAGTTATTCGAGAGTTTCTGCTGAGCTAAAAACTCAACACCATATGTTCTACCAAGTCCTAAACTTCGAATCGGTTCATTCCCCAATACTGAGAAATCACCACCTAGATTCGCTAATGAAACACTGTCTCGAATAGACACAGGGTAATCGCTATAACGCTTATAGAAGCCTTCTACTGTCAATTTGGTCGATGTTGTAGGTAAATACTCGACTCCGAGAACAAAATGATCGCTTTGAATATATTTAGCGTCTTTATTGACTTCAGCTCCTGTGCTATCTTTAAACCCTAAAATAGTATATGGTGCTATTTTATAATATCTTCCAATTGAAGCGTTAAGAGACCATTTCTTTTCCTTGTCCAAAGCATAGGAGAGAGCCAGCCTTGGACTTAATGTTCTATAAATTTCATTTCCAGTTTCAGTGAATGTGTTCCCATCAAATCGAATTCCACCTGAGACCGTTAAACGATTTTGAAATAATGAAGTATTTGCCTGAGCAAAGGCACCATATCTCCAGAAGTTTAAGCTATTATTGTAGGTGAAATTGCTGACCAAATCTTCTGTGTCATTTCTATAATCAGCATTCTGAACTACCGCTCCAGCGGATAATTCAAATTTATCAAAGTATCTTTTGTAGTAATACCGTAGTTTGGATTCTTGCTCCTGAGAAATATTGTTTAGGAATAATCCTGTTTGCGATACATTGTCTTGATACCTCTTAAAGTCATTTCGAAGTAAATTGATACTCGCTGAAGTTGTCATAAAGCCGTTCACGTCCTTAAACCGCTTTCTCCATGTTACCCCTGAGGTAGAAGTATACTGGTTGATAATTGGAACTTGTTCAACTGCATTTAGCTGATCAACAGTGAAGTCATCGGGTAGATTCACTTGAAAATTATCAATGGCACCAACCCCCAATAAAATAAGGTCATTGTATTCATTGATTTTATGATTGATTTTGTACTGGTAATCCCAATAGTCAGGAAGTATAGGTAAGTCTAACGCTCGAAATAAGAGTTGTAAATATGATCTTCTAGCTGAAATGATGTAGGATGTTTTCGCTTGTTTTTTGTCGCCTTTGAATAATGGTCCTTCCAGTGTTAATGCCGCTTCTGAACTACTAACTCTGATGTTTGTTTGCATTTTACGCTTGTTGCCTTCGCGTTGATCGAATTGCAGTACTCCCGACAATGCATTGTCATATTGAGCTCCAAATGAAGTTGCTGATAACGTCACTCCTTCAAAGAAAGAAACGTTTAGTAATCCAACTGGTCCTCCTGCCGAGCCTTGCGTAGAGAAGTGATTGATATTCGGAATTTCGATTCCATCCAAATAATAAACGTTCTCATTTGGAGCGCCACCTCTGATTATTATGTCATTTCTAAACCCTCCAACAGATCCACCGACACCTGGCAACGACTGCACAACCTTCGCTACGTCATTGTTACCTCCAGGGTAAGTTGCAATCTCCTCGGCTGATAATTTGTTTGTAGATAAAGGTGTCTCTTTCGATTTCTTGTATGGACTCGCAACAATTTCTACACCTTCTATCTCTGTTGATTCTATTGGCTTCAATTCAAAATTCAAATCTGGAGTTCCCGCGGATTTTATAACTACATTGTAGACGACCTCTTCCTGATAATCCAACGATGAAACTTTAACTGTATACGATTTTGTCGGTATGTTCTTTATCTCATAAAAACCATTAACGTCAGTCACGGCTCCTAAATTGGCTCCTTCTAGTTTAATCGTTATACCGAAAAGCAATTCTCCACTAACGGCATCCTTTACTGTTCCGGCCAATGAGCCAGTTTGAGAAAAAGATGTAAAACTGAGAACAATAGATATGAGGGTAATAAATGTAGCCTTCATGACATAAAATATTTCCAACTTAACACACCGGAAATTATTTTGTTGTCTTACGGACGTAAAGTTTTTATAAATGACCGAAAAGAATGACTAAAAGCGTTTTAGAGATCCTCTTTGGAACTGCCATTCAGGGGTATTCAAAAATTCACCAAAATCAAGAGAGTACCAAGGACCCAAGTTTTGATCATTCGGATTGACTAAAATCTGAATTTCTTGCGCGGGCATATAACTTTGAGCTAATATAAAACACTTTTCTCCTGTTTCTTCGTTGATTGCCATATCTACTATAATCACCCCATGACCTGGATGCCCTCCCCAGAGGAATACATCTCCAATTTGCATATCACTTTCTTTTACTTTCGGTAATTCCTTAGCTAAAGATGCGGTACCTGCAAATGAGAAGACATACTCTAGATACTTCCAGTAACTTTTATCACTATTAGAGGCTTCAGTATCTTTCGTCCAATTGAACTTGCTTCCAGTAAAATGTATTCTATAGCCCTCCATCCATTTGTCGTAGCGCGCTTCAAAACCTGTATTAAACTGGAAATGTATTTCATCAAATCGTTTTTGACTTCTTAAATAATCAGCACGCAATCTCATTATGGCATCTGCACATTGATGTAAATCTCTTTTTCCAATGGGAAGGTCGATCACACCACAATACACACCTGAAACATTCTTACTACTACCATCATAATAGTTCACTTTACTTCCATGTGGCTTTAATTCTAGTTCACGAAGAAAATTGCCAAATGAAAATTCTTCTATTTTTATTCTGGTAAAACCATTTGGAGCATTAAAACGGGTAAGTATTGATTTACCCGCTGCATTGATGATAGAACTGTCTCTTATAGCGGTTGTGCTCTTATCAGAAAGCTTTGGTGTGGCAGATTTATTATTTTCACTCGTGCAAAATGAAAACCCTAAAATGGCAAGTCCGATAAGCAATGTAAGTGTGTAATTCATATCTCTATAATCAAGAGTTCTAGTTTCGTTACCTGTTCTTCAATTATAATTCAATGGCCATTATACAAATATCATCAACTTGTTCTTCATGGGTCATCCAGTCCTCTAATCGATCGATTAAATATGATTTCTGTTGTTCGAGCGTTAACGTATTTTTATTTAATAAAATGCTACGTATTTGAGAACGTCTGAATTTCTTTCCATTTTCACCGCCAAACTGATCTTGGTAACCGTCAGTGAATAAATAAAGGCGAGAGGACTTCTGTAATTTAAACGTCTTTTTGGAAAATGGGTGAGGATCAAATGAGAAGCCGACAGGTTGCTTGTTTGAAGGAATTTCGAATAGGCTGACTGCATTAGCCGTTAGTTTTTCGAATTCATTTAGCTCACTCGATTCATCCGTACTTTTAATCAGCATGAGAGGATTATATGCTCCAGCAAATTCTAAATTGAAATGCGAATCCTCTTTTTCAATACTAATCAAACAAATATCCATACCATCCTTAACAGCGCCACTATTGGATAAAAACTGATTGATAATAATTTCTCTTGAGCGATCAAGAATTTTATCTACTTCGGTAATATCTTCCTCTATAACCGTTCGCGTTAATGCTCTTGAACAAACAACACTTACCATTGCGCCAGGTACACCATGACCAGTACAATCAGCAACTGCCATGAAAAGTTTATCACCTTTCTTTTCCATCCAGTAGAAATCACCACTCACAACATCCTTTGGTTTGAAATAGACAAATTGGTCCTTGATATATTCAGGCAGCTCGTCTAAATGCGGTAGAATGGTCTTTTGAATTCGCTCAGCGTAAGAAATTGAATCGGAAATTTCCTTACTTTTCAGTTCAAGATTCTCCTTTTGATAAGAAATAACCTTTTTTTGTTTTTGAGTAATTCTGTACCTCCTGAAAAGTAGTAGACTCAAAAAACTAAAAAGAATAAGTCCGATAATACCTGCAACTATTTGTTTATTCTTCTGCGATACTGTTTCTTCTTGCTTCTTTATCTTAATGTCTTTTAAATTTAAAATTTGGGCGTGCTCCAAGCTGTCTTTAAGTACTTCTTTTTCAAATCGATATTCAAGTTCATATGCTATAAACTCGCGTGATCGGTTTATTTTATCCAAACTGTCTTTCACACGATTATACCTTTCTAGGTATTCGATAGCGGACTCTGAATCTCCGTATAGTCTATTAAGCTTAAAAAGCAAATAGTTTAACTCTAATCCTTCAGATGCTATGTTATGCAATTTTGCAATTTTTAATCCATTTTTTGCGACACTCAAAGCTGCCCCAACATCATTAAGTCCAATTCCAAGGGCATCAGCTTTATCAGTTTGTGCTTTTACAACAAGTCTATAGTTTTCTGTAGCTCTCGCAATTTCAAGACATTGATCTAAATATTCAATAGCTAAATCATAATTCTTATTCTCAAGTTCGAGCGACCCTAAATTCAAGAGACTTAGACATAGACTTCGTTGGTCCTTAAACTTCTGTGATAAGTCCCTGCCTTTTATGAAATTCTTCTTTGCCTCAGAAAAATTACCAAGTTTTAAATGCTGAACACCTATATTTATATAATCTAGTGCGAGTCCAACAGAGTCTCCCATTACAGAATCAATATAGAACGATTTAGAATGATATTCTAGCGCAATTTTATGTTCTTCTAAGTTCTCGTATATATATCCTAGATTAGTAAAGATATAGGCATACTTTAGCTCGTCCTCAATTAATCGTTCACATTCAATTAGGTATTTTAGTGCTTGGGAATTATTCCCCATATCTCCTAAAACCAAAGATATATTTGATCGTGCGCTAATCTGTTCCGAAGAATCATTTATTCGTTTTGCATAAGCTAGAACTTGAAAAAGATCATTAAGTGCTTCTTTATATTGTGCAGAATAATAATAAGCTATGCCTCGAATATTAATATGTTTCTTCCGCAGTGAAGAATCTGCAATATCATGAGTCAGATTCTCAGAAAGAAGTTGTATCGAGGAGTCCGGACGGTCATTCAATAATGATACAGCTAGTTCGTAATTGTCGAGAATATTGTCGTTTGTACCTTCCTTATCTTGGGCAAGCGAACTAGTCAAAATCAATAGTGATGATAGAACAAGTAAATACTTTAGTAGTTGTGTTGTCATTTTATAGTATCTAAAGGACTGAAAACTTACGACTTAATTTAAAAGTAAGTATAAATCATCAATTAAAGACGTAAACTATATTTCTCCTGCACCTTGACGCACAATTTCTGGATGATCATCTGTACAGTCTATGATTGTCGAAGCTTCTAGTTTACCAGGTCCACCATCAATGATACTGCTGACTTTGTCATCAAATCGTTCATAGATTTCATAAGGATCAGTGAAGTATTCTAACAGATCATCTTCGTTGTCATGCAAGGAGGTTGTGACTAATGGGTTTCCAAGTGCTTCAACAAGAGCTAAAACAATACCATTATCTGGTATTTTTATCCCGATCTCTGTACGTTTAGTATCGAAGAGTCTTGTGACTTCATTTGTCGCGTTTAGAATATATGTGAAAGGTCCGGGAAGTGTTTGTTTCATCATCTTGAATGTAGGCCGATTGACTTGCTTAACATATTCTGATACTTGACTTAAATCTTTACATATTATTGAAAACCTAGCCTGTTTTAAACGTACACCTTTAAACTTGGCAAGCTTAGCAAGCGCCTTTTTGTTCGTTAGGTCACACCCCATGGCATATACAGTATCAGTAGGGTAGATAATAATCTCTCCTTTTTTAAGTTCACCAACTATGTCATTTATCAGTCGTTGGTCTATATTGCTTTCGTTGATTTCTATTATCATTACCTATTCTTTGTTTATTTAATAATATAGTATTTTTGATTAATATACACTAAGTAATTCACGTCAGAATATAAATTCATGAAAAAAGTTACACTATTCGTATTGATTTCCCTTGTATCAGTTTTTTCGTCTTTCTCAGCCAATATAGACACATTATATATTCTTAAAGAGAACGTCACATATAACGCGACAAGTTTTCAAAAGGGAACAATTTCTGACAGCATTAATCCTGTGCTACATGATAATGCAGTGCTCGATATAGAAGGCTCAATTTCGAATTCCTTTTTGTTGATCAATACAGATACGATTGGGTATGACTTTTATTTGAATACAGATGTTTCAGAAACATGGGCAATTGGTCCAGAAGATACTATTACCCTAACGCTTCCTCAATTAAGTTGGGGGACTCATGCTATATTGAGTTCAACAGTTTCAGGTGATCTTTTAGGCACTGCTTGTCTTATTCAGGTAGATCTTCAAGCAGACCGAATCTACAGTTGGGATCAATGGGATATGAACGCTAGTCTCTCTCAAAATATCGCTGAAGGGAACCAGATAAGTATTCCAGCAGTTTATAGACCAAATATATTTAGCCTCAATGCGAATCCTCTTGCTCCTATGGATACTAGTAATGCAATGATATATGGGTTTGTAGGGGATACAATATTGATTTCTGTTTTGAATTCAGGAAATATGGTGCATAATATTCACTTTCATGGATATCACTGCACGATTTTGGATGCTTCAATGCAATCTAATCGTATTGGTTGGTCTAAAGACTCTTTTCCGGTGCTAGAAGGAGAAACAATGACTTTAAGATTAATACCTGATCAACCGGGCGTTTATCCAGTTCATAATCACAACCTAGCAACTTTACTATTCAATAATAATTATCCATCGGGAATGATGACCATGATGAAAATCTACCAATAATGAATAAATATTTTCTACTTATACTTTTGTTCAGTCAATGTCTCTATATCCCTGCTCAAGTTAAAGAGGTATCTCTTGTGTCAAGAATGGATGGAGATAAAACTCTAGTGAACGGTACCGAAATTGAATTTTGGGGATATGGAATAGACGATTCATTGGTGCAAAATGACAAGATTTCTGTTCCTGGGCCAGTCTTGCGTTTCGACGTTGGGGATACTGTTATTATCAATCTGACAAATAACTCTCCAGAAGCCCATACAATTCACTGGCATGGTCTAGATGTTGACCAAGCAAACGACGGAGTTCCATCAACATCATTACCTGTTGGTTCTTTTGGCGGTGAGTTTACGTATACTTTTGTTTGTAAAGAACCAGGAACCTATTTGTATCACTGTCATGTCTTAACGACATTGCACCTAGCTATGGGTATGTATGGATTATTCATTATAGATCCAGAGGAAGAAAATCAGATTTACACCAACTCAGGACGTTATACAAAAGAATACAATTACATACTTTCAGAAATGAATACGACGTGGAATCTGAATCCACTTTCACCAGGACAGTTCTATCTGTATGATGCCGATTATGCAATGGTCAATGGATGGGCAGGTTCTGAAATAGAAGATAAGAATCAATCGATTGAAGGCACTATAAATGATTCAATAGGATTAAGAATGGGTAATATTGGTTACGGTAGAATAGAGGTGGTTTTTCCAAATGATTTGGATATTGAAGTCTATGGTAGTGATGGGAGAGAAGTAAATAGCTTTTTTACAGATACCATTCAGCTTTATCCAGGTGAACGATTCGGAATGGTAGGATATCCTCAGACCGCAATAGATGACAGTATAGCTGTGAATTATTATGACTTACGGAATGAAGATCTTTTTTACACCAATTATATTCCAGTAAAGATTATTGATGATGCAAGTATTGATCAAGTGGAAAGCAATAATCTGTTGATTTATCCTAATCCCTTTAATGATCAAATTAGAATTGATGAAGTTTCAATAAAAGGAGATGCCAATATAGTTGATCTTACAGGGAAAATCGTTTGGCAAGGTAAGTTTAATAAAGGTACGAATGCAGTTCAACTTTATGTGAAGCCCGGTATTTATGTGCTCAATTTCATGGGTGTCAAACGGAAACTGATAAAGTATTAATCAAAAAAAAGCGCTCTAATTAGAGCGCTTTTTTTATCAGTGTATCAATTATTTCTTTTTATTCTTCAACTTCTCTTGCTGCTGTTTCTGCATATCCTCAAGACGTTGTTGGAATTTAGATTTCTGACCTTTAGCTCCTCCTTTTGCTTGCTTTTGCTGTTTGCGATTCGCCATTTTAGCTTTCAACTTCTCTTCATCTACAAAGAAGTTCTTAATCGCTAACATTGTAAGAATTGAAATCAATGTTGAAACGAAGTAGTAAAAACTCAAACCTGATGCATAGTTATTAAAGAAGAAGATCATCATAATCGGGAAGAAGTACATGATAATTTTCATGTTAGGCATTCCTGGTTGAGATGGCTGCTGCATATTACTGCTGTTCATCACCGTATAGAAAAGTGTAGTTCCTGCCATCAACAGCGTAAACAAACTAATGTGATCACCATAGAAAGGTATATTAAATCCTAAATCCACTATGGAATCATAACTTGAAAGGTCTTCAGCCCAAAGGAAACTCTCTTGACGAAGTGTAAAGCTACTTGGGAAGAAACGGAATACAGCGAACAAAATAGGCATCTGTATTAGCATAGGAACACAACCAGACAAAGGACTAGCACCTGACTCTCGATAAAGTGTCATGGTTTCCATTTGTTTTTTCATTGCATCTTCCTTGTTTGGAAACTTCTTGTTAATTTCTTCGATTTCAGGCTTTAGTATACGCATCTTCGCTGAAGAGCTATACATCTTCCATTGAATTGGTGTTAAAACTAACTTAACAACTAATGTAAGTAGCAAAATCGCTAGTCCTAGATTAATACCGAAACTCGCTAGCCAAGTAAATATTGGCTGAATAGCGTAGACATTAATCCATCTAAATAATCCCCAACCTAAATTAATAATATCCTCAGATTCATTTTCATACGAAGCTAATAAGTCATATTCGTTTGGTCCGAAGAACCATGTCATAGTAGCTCTTGCATCATTTGTATTCTCAAAGTCAAGATTAAGCGAAGTTCCGTATTCCTTTATATGAGTAGAGTCTTTTTCTGATCCTTCTGCGTAAGTAGCTACTTTAAAAGTAGTACCACTCTTTGCAAATGGTGTTTTAGGCATTAAGATACTTGAAAAGTAACTTTGTTTAAATGCGACCCAGTCAACATCTGTTTCGGCAACGAACTCATCATCTGAGAATTCAGACAAGTAATCGTAAGACCCTCCTGTCTCTTTAAAGAATACTGTTGATGTTCTTCGTTGTTCAGAAAGTAAACGTTCTGTTTTCAATAGCTCAACATCCCAGTTCAAACGAACATTCTCAGGAGTAACCTCTCCTTGAAAACCTTTCATCTGCACTGTGTACTCCATGTGGTATTCATCTGGTGAAATAGAGTAGTGGTACTCGATTGTTTGACCATCACCGTAATCAGCAGCAAATACAATTAAGCTTTCTGTTTTCTTTTTAATGTCAAACGTTTGTAAACTAGTTTCAACCTTCTTACCATCTTTGTTAAAGACAAGTTGATTTGTAGCGAGATCAGAATTGAACAACTCTAATGGTTCAATTTCTTCGTTTTCATTCTTTGGTTCATAATCAGCATATGATTGATGCTCCTTCAGGAAAACAGTTTTAACTCCTCCACCTTTATTGGTAAGTACAACTTTGATTTTACTGTTTTCAAGTGTGACAGTTTTTTCTTCAACATCCTTAGAGGCCATCATCTGCTTTGACGACGAAACTTGTTGGTCAATAAGAACAGTATCTTTATTTGAGACTGTATCTATATAGATTGTTCTTCCAAGACTATCTGTTAGCGTGTTACCATCTTGATCCGTTTTCACGATAAATGGTGACGACAACTCTTTAGAATCTGTTTTTGGTTCACTTTGCTCATCTGAAGAATCGTTATTCTTTTGTTGATTCGCTTGATCTTCTTGTTGCTGCTCGAGAAGTTCTTGTTGCTCTTTCTGAGCAGCAATTTCTGCCTCTGTAGGTTGGTTGAAATAAGTGTACATCGCTAAAATTACACCTATCAACCCTAAACCTATAATTGTATTTCTATCCATTTCTATTTATTAAACTACTTTTTTAAATCTTTTACTGCTTTAATGAATGCTGTAAATAGTGGGTGAGGTTCAGCCACTGTACTTTTATATTCTGGGTGGAATTGAACACCAACAAACCAAGGGTGCTCAGGAATTTCAACGACCTCTACAAGACCAGTTTCTGGATTTACTCCAGTAGCCTTCATTCCATGTTTTTCAAATTCTTCCAGATACTTGTTGTTAAACTCAAATCTATGACGGTGACGTTCCTTAATTAACTCAGTATTATACGCGTCATATATTTTTGAATCAGATTTTAATTCACACTTATAAGCTCCGAGACGCATTGTACCTCCCATTTCTGAGATATTTTTCTGCTCTTCCATTATACTGATAACAGGTCTTTTGCTCTCTGGCGAGATTTCTACGGTGTGCGCATCATCCCATCCAATGACATGTCTCGCAAATTCAATAACAGCACACTGCATACCTAGACAGATACCAAGGAAAGGAATATTGTTTTCACGTACATAACGGACTGCATTAATCTTTCCAGTTATTCCTCTTGAACCAAATCCAGGTGCTACCAAAACCCCGTCAAGACCATCAAGATGCTCGGCTACGTTTTGTTTTGTAATTTTTTCTGAATGTATCCATTTCAGATTAACCTTACATAGGTTAGCAGTTCCTCCATGAATAAATGCTTCATTGATTGATTTATAAGCATCTTTCAATTCAACATATTTCCCAATCAATCCTATATTAACTTCAGATGTTGGGTTTTTAAGATTATGTAAGAATGATTTCCAGTTTTCAAGATCTGGAGATGATTTTCTTGACAGTCCTAACTTTTTCAAAACTACTTCATCTAGTTCCTCTTCTTGCATTAGAAGTGGGACATCATATATAGTTTGAGCATCACGAGACTCTATTACAGCTTCTGGCATCACGTTGCAGAACTGTGCAATTTTTTTACGCAACGGTAATTCTAATTCGTGTTCAGTTCTACAGCAAAGCACGTCAGGTTGAACCCCTAACTCGAGCAGTTGTTTAACCGCATGTTGCGTAGGTTTAGTTTTTAATTCTCCAGCAGCAGATAAATAAGGAACAAGTGTTAGGTGAATTACGATGCAGTCATCTTCAAATTCCCATCGCATTTGACGTATTGCTTCCACAAATGGCAATGATTCAATATCACCAACAGTACCACCAATCTCAGTGATGATAATATCATATTCACCTGGTTTACCCAGTTTTTGAATACTTTCTTTGATCTCATCAGTAATGTGAGGGATAACTTGAACCGTTTTTCCAAGGTATTCTCCTTTTCTTTCTTTTTGAATGACAGACTGGTATATCCTACCAGTTGTCAGGTTATTGGCCTGAGAAGTTCTTACATTCAAAAAGCGCTCATAATGACCTAAATCAAGATCTGTTTCCGCTCCATCATCGGTTACGTAGCACTCTCCATGTTCATATGGGTTAAGTGTTCCAGGATCAATATTGATGTAAGGATCTAGCTTTTGTATTGTAGTTGAATATCCTCTAGCTTGCAAAAGTTTAGCTAAAGATGCTGATATGATTCCCTTCCCTAATGAGGAAGCAACCCCACCAGTTACAAAGATGTATTTCGTTGAATTCGACATTTATCAAGTGATTTGTAACTATGGGCGGCAAAGATACAAGAATACATATGTTTGGAGTTAAACATTTCATTTTTTTTTAATGAATTTTCAACTATCTGATAACCATTGACTGAAACCTATTGATTCTCTATGTAACGAATTCAGCAGCTTTCTGTTATTTTAGGGGAAATCAAAATAATTGAAACATGAAACTAACTTACATCAGCGCTTTAGCTATCGGAATACTTTATTTGAGTTCAGCATTAATTAATGAAAAGAAGCCGATTAAAGCAATCGAGAAACAATTTCAGTATGTCCCTTCCGGGAATGTCCTTGTCGAAAATGATACATTTTCTGTTGAAGCCTTTAAAATACTTGATCATGAAGTAACCAATAAAGAATACCGAACATTTCTAGATGAAATGAGGATGAATAAATCTGATTTCTTACCAAAGTTAGAGGTGAGAAGAAATGGTTGGACTGAGCGGTTTCCTAATGGATACTTGAAACCAATGGATGAATTGTATTTCTCAAATGAAACATACAATGATTATCCTGTTGTGAATATATCCCAATTTGCAGCGCGTCAATATTGTAAATGGCTTACTAAAAAAATGAATGAGGGTCGAAATGATAGCCAAAAAGTTATAGTTCGACTCCCCTTAAGATCAGAATACATTAGGGCTGGAGCAGGAGAGCAGTTAGGAAGAACATATTCGTGGGGTGATTACTACATGAGAAATTCAGAAGGGAACATGTTGTGTAATTTTACACGTATTCCGCAAACTCGAATGAGTAGAGATGGAAAAGAAATAATACTTAAAGAGCTCGGAAAAGACTTTCCGGTTAAGGATAAGGAGGCTGCTTTAACAGCTAAAACTAAATCATACTATCCGAGTGAATTTGGCGTTTATGACCTCAATGGAAATGTGGCAGAGTGGTTAGAAACTGAAGGGATGGCAGCTGGCGGATCGTGGTATGATCTGGGTTATGACGTACGTTTGGAAAGCATAAAAAAGCATGTGAAGGCTAATCCTGAAGTTGGCTTTAGACCTATCTTTACAGTAAACATAAAGTAAGACTTACAAAATAAAAAACTTATAAAAAACACAAGAGGAACGGACGGGAGTCCAATTCCTCTTGCTAATCAACCTAACTTAACCACCTAAATCACTTCAAATATAAATACGTTTAATATTACTTCCAAATTATTTGAAACTTTTATTAATAAAATATTATTTAATCGTAATCATTATCTGAGATATGCTTTATAAACACATGAAAGTAATCGATAGTTTATAAAAATTTAATTTTGAACACAATGCGGTTTTAATAGTCTTTCCCTTAAAATACTTTTAATACGCTTAGCTTAATTTATTTTGTGATTTTATTTAAAAAAATATATCACTTACTATTGATGTAATATTTATTCGTCGAGTAATGACTCTCACTGAGTTTCTATTTATTTATAGTAGTGAGTATTTAGAGAAATAATTTAAATAATTGAATCTAAAAAATTAATTATCAGTGAAATACCAATAATTACATTACCTTTGTAACTTATACTAATAATTATAATATGAGTAACGGAACAGTAAAGTTTTTTAACACGACAAAAGGGTTTGGATTCATAACGCCTGACGAAGGAGGTAAAGATGTATTCGTACACCAGAATGGTTTAACGGAAAACATTGATGAAGGAGACAAAGTAACTTACGATGTTGAAGAAACGCCGAAAGGATTAAGTGCAACGAATGTAGAAGTAGTTTAACTACTTACTAAACTATATTTTGCGAGCCTGTCAGAAATGACAGGCTTTTTTTATTAATATATTTTGAGTTTTTATAACTTTATATCCGATACAATCTCAAAAACGAAATGATCCCAAAAGAAGCGCTGAATTTCCTGAAAGAACTGGAAAAGAACAATAATCGAGACTGGTTCGAAACAAACAAACCAACTTTTAAAAACCTCCAGAAAGAAGTGAAGGATATCTTTGAATCTGTGAAAGAAGGTCTTTCCGTAAGTGATAAAATCGAAAAACTTAAGATGTTTCGAATTTATAGAGATGTTCGTTTTTCGAAGAATAAAACTCCTTACAAGACTCATTTCTCAGGATATTTCTCGAGACTAGGAGAGGATCTAAGAGGCAGCTACTATATTCATATCCAGCCTGGTGAATCATTTCTTGGAGTTGGTTTCTGGGACCCTAACAAAGATGATCTTTTTCGAATCCGAAAAGAAATTGAAGTGGATGCTTCTGATTTTTATGATTTCCTCAATAAGCCTTCGTTTAAAAAGACATGGGGAACTTTTTATGGACCAACGCTTAAGACTGCTCCGAGAGGTTTTGAAAAGGATCATCCGGATATTGAATTGTTGAGAAGAAAGAATTTCACGTTTATTCATCCTCTTACGGATAAGGAAATTATGTCTTCTGATTTTGTTGGAAAAACAGTAAAAGCATTTGAAGACGCACGACTTTTTTTAGACTTGATGAGTGATATACTCACAACAGACCTCAATGGGGAGCCGATAATTTAATATAACTGATTAAAAACTCAATGCTATTCAGGCTAGTGATTTGGTAAGAATTTTTTATATTAGAGATATACACCTGACTGCTCTTCATCCAACTATATTTGTGCTGACATATATAGTTTTGTGATGTATTTATGAGTTGAATTAACAACCTGAATTAATTGATATGAAACAGACCTATTTAATAATCATTTTGGTTTTATCATGTTCTGTGATTTACTCTCAACAAGATCCTTGGTATCTGGGTGGGAGCTACATTTATGAGTCAGACACTTGTGATTTCACAGACACTTGTAACTATGTTGTGATTGATACCAACTCTCAGTGGCAAATTGGTACTACTGACAAACTGTTCTTTTCCAGTAATGGGTTTTCAGGTAGAGCTGCAATGACAGACACTCTCATTGGTTATGAGTCTAATGACACTTCTATATTTGAACTAGATTTAACAGGAATGTCTTCATTCAGCGATGATTATTACGCACCTACAATAGCGATAGGCTTTAAGCACAAGATAGACTCGGACACATTAAATGATGGCGGATTCATTACTGTTAGTTTGGATAGTGGTCAAACATGGCTAAACCTTGCGAACATGAGTCAAAGTGATGATGATTATTATGAACTCTACAGGTACAATATTTATAGTACCGAAGATTCTTTACTCGGAGATGATATTGGGTATTCTGGAAGATTCAATTGGATGAGAAGCGGTTTTCAACTCACGTTTTACATACCTCTTAAAATGTCTTACACAGACCCACGCGTTCGATTTCATTTCATAAGTGATAACAACACGAACAATTCTGATGGTTGGATTATTGACAGTCTCGAAGTATATGCATTTGAATTCTATGGTTCAGTCAATAAACTTGACAAACAAGTCTTGATTTCGATATCACCAAATCCTGTTTCTGACCAGTTAACTGTGAGTGTTGAAGAAGGGAAGGGTAATTTAGATGGAAGATTCAGTTTGATCGATCCTTCTGGCCAAATGGTAGCGAGTAGATCTGTCAGACAAACTAATTCTATTAATATAGATGTTTCAAATTTTAGTTCAGGGATCTATACTTTCAGATGGATTGGGAACGATGGTAATATTATCAATAGAAAAATCGTCATCGAATAACAGATTTTTCTCCTTGAATACAGTATAAAAAACATAAAAGCCCGACCAATTAGCCGGGCTTTTCTCTTTATACACTTATCACTTACTCATCCTTAAATAACTTTGCATCCCTGGTATTCTTTTGCACTGCAATAGAAGCAAAGAGGGCCAGAGTATAGGACATTCCATAAAATCCCTTTTCGCTAAGGTATAGATCAGCATTGCGCAATCCCACGACTAATAGAACAAGGGAAGCCAGTGTTGTAAACCAACTAATTCCGTAATAGATGTCTGTAACTTCAATTCCTTCAGCTCTGTCTCGCACACATTTTTGAACGGATATCGCTGAAAAGAGCCCGAAAAGGATGAGTGTAAAATAATATCCTTTCTCATTCAATTCCATATCGGCATTCCACAATCCTATGCAGTATGAGATCAAACCGAGTCCTAAGGCAAACCAGGATGCACCAACAAATGCTGGAGTAGGTTTCATTGAATAGTTCTTTTTTGTTTCTTCTTTCTTTT
Organism: Brumimicrobium sp.; assembly: GCA_965656195.1. GTDB lineage: Bacteria > Bacteroidota > Bacteroidia > Flavobacteriales_D > Crocinitomicaceae > Brumimicrobium. Next base: position 124,475 of record CBFHJL010000001.1, read on the forward strand.
CTGATGGTTGGTAACCAAATGTTTCTTTCTCTGTATTCATATCATTTCGTTTTTAAAGTTGATACAAAGGTGAAGGTTCAATTAGCCTTTGACAATGCAAAAAACTAGATATTATTACTATATTTAATTAAATATAATTATTTAAGGTATTGTAATACAGACTTTTAAATAATGTTACAATTACAACATAATGAGCTATAGTGAACTTGTATCGATCATGACGGCAAAGGAAAAGAAAGGGTTTAACTTTTTTCTTGAGTCGCGCAATAAGCGAAATACGAATAGAAGTGTTTCGCTATTTAAGAGTTGGGTGCAAGGCAATCCCGATAAACTGAAAACAACACTCTCTGCAAATGCATTCAACGTATTGCGAAAGCGTACTTCGGACTTACTCATTGAATTTATGGCGCAATCATCGATGAATACTCCGGAATTTACCGAATCTAAAGTGTATGAACATCTCTTTATTGCAAAACGACTGTTGTCGCACAATCCTTCAAAACTAGGTTTTAGTTTGTTGAAAAAAGCAGAAAAAGAGGCGCTGAATCGCCATCGGTACAGCTTATTGAACGATGTGTATCAAACGGCCATAGAGTATAGTTTTCATCCTTTGTCCGAAGATCAGGAGAAGTTATTTGTTAAAGCTGAGCAAAATAAACAACGCATTGCGCATGAAGAAGTGTTGAATCGATTGCATGCTAAAATCAAAAAAGCCTTTTACAATGCAGAGTACAAAAAGGAAACAATTGATTTTGAATCGATAATCCATAATCCAATCGAAGAACTGCAATCTTCTTTCCCAGATGTTGCCATTCCCTATGAAACCCTCTTTAAAATTGTACAGGTGTTTGATTTATATGCAGCGCAACTGCGTAACTACAGCAGTATTGATTCATTTATTGTTGAGCAATGGGAGCGGACAAACGAAATCTATGCAGATAAGAAGTATGATCGCTATTATAAACTTGAAACACTGTATGCACTGGCGAATATTCACTTTCGAAAAAAAGAGTTTGCGAAAAGTCTCTCTTATCTCGACTTACTTGAAAAGGAGATCAGTACTGCAAAAGATCAATACTCAAGTAAATATAAAGTCCCGCTAATCACGTTGAAGGCATTGAACCTGCATTTCACAAATCAACCTAGCATAGCGGAGAAATTACTGTCAAACCTAATTGATGTTGAGGGATACGTTAAAAAAGAGCTCTACAGCGCAATATTAACAAAGGCCATGATCGCGTTTCATTGTGCTGACTATAAAAGTACCGCTCAACTGCTTGCGCAACTCAATTTTTCAGATGCTTGGTACGAGAAAACAGTTGGTATCGATTGGAATCTGCATAAGAAGTATATGGAAATCCTATTGCACATCGAATTGGGGAATATAGATTATACAGAATCGAGAATCAATAGTTTAAAACGCAAGTACAAACGTCAATTAGAAGGGGAGAGGAACAGTCAAGTCTTGCCTTTTTTGACGTTGATCGAGTCATACATTAATGATCCGAGTGCAATTCATACCGATACATTCAAAGAGCGACTTGAGAACAGTATTCAATGGAAACAAAAAGACGAAGAAGATATTTTCTTTATGTGTTTTTATGCGTGGCTGAAATGCAAAATGGATAAAACTTCTCTCTACGCAACTACGCTGGCATTGGTGACCAAGAGAAATAGCTAGAACATTAGACTTATTTCTTCTTGAACAAATTCAGCTACTAAGGCGAGAATCCAGTTATTACAAATAAACAGAACTTTTTCATTAAAAAAGTATAAAATTTTCTGTGTAAAATTGAAGGTTAATAGATTTCTTCGTAAGTTTCAAATCATCGATACACCTAATATGAAATCCCTCCTAACGGTAATCACATTTTCTTTTATCCTAACATCATTCTGTCAAGTAACATCCTCTAGGGAGATGAGAAAAGAGAAAAAGAAGCGTTTTAAATTAATGGATAAGCTCAAAGAAGCAAAAGGAGAAATTAGTGTAGAGACATTTTTTCCTGTAGATACATCATTTTATAACTTTACAAAAGTTTATCTGGATTCATCATTTCAAAAATTGAAAGATGAACCATATGAAACGGAGTATTATACTTATCAAAATGAGATCGATGGCTGGGAATACGGTATACTACCTAAAAAAAAGCCCTTTCGTGTAAAGCTAGACTCGATTATTTATGATACAATTGTTCAAGGCTTCTTTGAAAAAGAAGATGCCATAGTACATAAGAGAATAGAAAAAGGTGAGTTAATTTACAGATCAAAACGGTTTGAAGAACGTTATTACTTAAGGAACGCTAAAATTGTTAAAGTCATTAGGTATGATATAAAAAAGAATCGAATAGATTCTCAAGTTGATTATTCTACGTTATATCGAAACATTGACTTATCATGGCCAATATATATTGATTACGATCGCAATGGAGAGGTCAAAAAAAAGACTATTTTCTTTTGCGATGGTGCTTATGGTGGTATGTACTTAGTAGAGTGGAAATTTTAGTTATTTTTTTACTTCTTCTTAAACAAATTTCGTTCTTTAGGAAGGATATAGTTTCTCGCTAGAGGACCTTCATTCATCAGCAAATCTAGAATTGATAGGTTTGGAGTAAATTCAAACTTATCAGAGAATACCTGAATATATGAACGTTGGTCAATGTCAAACTTCTTCGTGTCTAACGCTACTCTTGGGTCAGTTGCATCGGCAGGAGAGATGTATTCTGATGTGAACCCAGTATCAATTGTAAGATCAAGCCAATCCAAGATCGTTTTGAAAATCGTTTGATTGAACGTGTAAAGAAACTCTTCCTCTTGGTAAATTAAGTTCTTTACGAGGGGGCCATAATAAAAGAAAAACGGTGCGTGCTTATAACTGCTTTCTATAGCCTTCCAATGATCTTTGCGCCAATTGGTATCATTCGTTAGTTTGATATCCTTAACAATAGACTGGGAACCATTGGGACGCTCAACAGGAACACTCAAATACATAGGTCCATTACTTTCAAGAATCTGAGTGCGATTACGCCAAGTTTGTTTTTTATAAAACTCGTGTAAATCGATCAATACCTTTTCCTCCGAAGCTAATGCTTGAAAATAAGGAATAGAACCAAAGTAATTTGTTGAAAGGAGCATTATTCAATCACCGTAAATAAACGATCCCAACGAACACCTAAATTAGGGTCTTTAGAGAACCATACCATAGATGCCTTTCCAACAATATGATCTTCTGGTACAAATCCCCAAACTCTAGAATCTGCAGAGTTGTATCTATTGTCTCCCATCATCCAATAATAGTTCATTTCGAATGTGTAAGAATCTGTTTTTTGTCCGTCGATGTAAACGCCATCCTCACGCTGTTCGAAAGAATGATTTTCATACGCCTCAATTACACGACGATACCATGTGATGTTGTGAGGCGTTAACTCAATTGTTTCGCCTTTCTTAGGTACCCAGAATTTATCGAAATTTGATACGGTATTGTGATATTCAAATGATTTAGGATAGTAACTTAAGTTATTCGCTTTTTCCATCATACTCATTTTACTAACATCTCTTTGAGAGGGGTTGACTAGTGAGAACTTAGCATTTGGATAGTTCTTTTTTAATTTAGTCAATTGATTCTCTGTAAGATTCATCGTATTTCTATTCGGGTAATAATCCCTTCCTGGCTCCAGGTCATATTTATCTTTGGCTACACGTTGTGAAGGTAGCGCAACACCCGTAACTTCATATTGCAAATTCTGAAATTCAAACACAGGCGCTTTTTTGCCGTTAACATAAACTTGAGCATCAATGATCTCTAGAGAATCACCAGCTATGCCAATACAACGTTTGATATAATTCTCTCGCTTGTCTACAGGTCGGTATATGGAACCATAATGATCGATCATACGACCCTCTGCATTCGAGAAAGTTCTTTTTTCTACACTTATCTCTTGTCTAGCTTTGTCTCTCCAGTCTTCAATATTATTTACGAAATCAGCATAAATAGCATCGTATTTTTCTTGAAGGTTTTTGTCTAATCTCATAGCTTCCATTTGCATGGCACTATCTAATGCATTACCATTAAACTTTGAGCTTAATTCGGCACGACGCTTTTGTAAAAGAGCATTTCGATTAGGTAATTTATTTCTATCAATCGACTGTTCAAATAATCGTCTTGCCTCTGAATTGACAATACCATGGTAGTCATGCCCCATTAATCCATTAGGCATTCGTGGATCATATACAGCTGTATCTCCAGAAGGATAATTGAAGACGACAACATCGTAGTTATTTACATCTGACCAACCTGGAAGTCTGGTGTAGTCAAGTTTCTCAAAAGACGTATATGATTTGATGTTAACCCATGGAATAGTGTTGTGTACCAATGGGAAGGAGAGGGGGGTTACCGGTACTTTTGGACCATATGTCAATTTATTAACGAAAAGGAAATCACCAACTAGCAATGTATTCTCCATAGATCCTGTTGGGATTTGAAACGGCTCGAAAACATATGTTCTGATTCCGCTTGCGGCAATCAAAGCAAATAATATACTATCACCCCATTCTTTAATGATTGTCTTTTTTCCTTTTTTCTTCTTTTGAAGTGCTCCGAGAACATAAGCCACAACATGTCCGATAATTGGAAGAGATAGAAATAAAACCAAATGATCGCTTCCTTTTCTTCGCTCAATGTCGTCTTGATTTTCCCAATCTGTAGTAAATTCAGGTTGTAACTGATTGTCACTTGCGATTTTTGCCATCAAAATGAAAGGGAAGAAAATACCTTGGAGCGTGTCTGTAACTGAAAAGAATCCAAATTTACGAATGTAGCTTACGTTAAAAACCATCCACATGATCAAATGAATGCCTGGTATAATCATGAATAATGACCACCACCATGGTTGACCAGCTATTTTAGAAGCAATTGCATAGTTGTATCCAGGAATTAAAGCTTCCCATTTTTCGTGACCAGCCTTAGGGAAACTTTTCCACCACATGGCTAAGTATGGATAAATTAAGAAGAATAAATAAAAATATAAAGCTGACATATTTAATTGATTATTTCGTTAGTGTTTTTCGGTAAGTAAGTCTTGCATCGTAAATACTCCTTTTTTATTGATGATCCACTCAGCGGCTACAACTGCACCTAGGGCAAACCCTTTTCGGTTGTGAGCTTCATGTTCTATGCGAATCGTATCTATACTAGATGAATAAGTCACAGTGTGTGTGCCTTTGACATCCTTTTCTCTAATTGCATCAATTTGTATAGCACCGTCAGTAAATTCCGAGTTTTCTCCTTGAGCACAAAACCACTGAGCTACATTTGGATGATTTTTAATTATACCTTCTGCCAATGTTATAGCTGTTCCACTTGGTGCATCCAACTTCTCAGTATGGTGAATTTCTTCCATGCTTACTGCATAATCCTGATAAGAACTCATGAGTTCAGCAAGCTGTTCATTCAGTTTAAAAAATAAGTTTACACCAATACTAAAGTTAGAGGCGTGAATAAGACCAATATTTTGACTATCAGTCTTTTTTGTGACATCACTTAAATGATCATTCCAACCCGTTGTACCTATTACAGAAGGTATTTTTTGATCGAGTAAAAAGTTGATATTGTCTAAAACGGCATGAGGAGTAGAGAAATCAATCGCTACATCTGAATCAGTCATATTTTGATCTGTCATGGGATTGGCACCTGTGATCTTTGCTGAAATCGTATGCCCTCGCTCAAGAGCTATTTTTTCTATCTCTTTTCCCATTTTTCCATATCCTACAAGTGCTATCCTCATTTTATTGTTTCAGTTAACGTAACAAAAATAGAATTATGTATACTCGCCTTATCCATTTTAACGAAAATTAAGGGATAAAGAAATACCAGGAGTAGAAAAGTCATGCATAATAGGACTTAATTGTAAAGAAAGGTCTTTAGATACGTCAAAGTTAACAAAATGGGCTTCAACATGTGCGTCTAAGACATTGAGACCGTAAACAGCCAAGAAAGCGAATAACATCAAATCCCGGCTTCTTAAAGAGTTTTCATATAATGTAAGGATTCCTTGAGCGTCATATTGTTCATATCCAGTAAGGTTCGTCCCAGAGTTCTGAACACGAAAAGTGTATTCATCTTTAAATAAACGTTGCATTCTATGATTCTCAAGGGCAAAATACGCAGTAGCCCCTAATCCGGCATATATTATGGGGACTTTCCAGAATGCGTTTTTCTTTCCTTTTGGTTTAGCCAAATGATTGTAAACCTGTCCCGCACCAGGAAGGAGTGCGGATAATAGTGCAGCGCGCTTAGGAGAATGAGTAGTATCCATTTCCGTTGTGCTTTGAACCAAAGAGTCGTTGTTGACATTCTGAGCAGTGACAAAAGAAAAGCTTATTATACTGAGTATAAAAAGGCCAATGGATAATCGCATTGCTTTAGTCATTCAAAATTTCTATAATTCTGTTGAGATCAACTTCAGAGCTAAAATTAATAATTACCTTACCATTTCCTGATGGTTGCTTTTTAATCTGAACTTTAGCTGCAACTCGATCACCTAAAGATCTAGCAAATTGATTCTGATCTTTTGTTAATTTATGTTCTGAGGCCTTATTCTTGGGTGTTTTATTCGTTTTCTCAACTTTTTCACCTTTGATCAATGCTTCTACATCTCTTACGGATAAACCATCTGCAAGAATACGTTCAAATATTTCTAACTGTTCCTTTTCATCCTTAACACCAGCTAGAGCTCTTGCATGTCCCATAGAGAGTTCCTTTTCTCTAACTGATAATTGTATTGCTGCTGGTAGCTTCAACAAACGAAGGTGATTCGTGATAGAAGCGCGGCTCTTGGATATTTGTGTTGCCAGTTTTTCTTGTGTAAGGTTACATTCTTGAATCAAGCGTTGGTATGATAAAGCAACCTCGATTGCATTTAAATCCTCACGCTGAATGTTTTCAACCAATGCCATCTCTAACATTGTTTGATCATTAGCTACACGAATGTATACTGGGACTTCTTTAAGGCCAGCGATTTGTGAAGCCTTGAATCTTCGTTCTCCCGAAATTAACTGGTACTTATTCCTTCCAAGTTTTCGAACTGTAAGCGGTTGAATAATACCATGTTTTTCAATAGAGTCGCTTAGTTCTTTCAAAGCCTCCTCTTCAAAATGTGTTCTAGGATTGAATGGGTTAGCCTCTATAGAATTAATCGGAATCATAGCAACTGAACCGAGAACAGATGAATCTGAAAGATCTCGAGAAGTAATGTCTGTTGCAGAACTTTCCAATAAAGCGCTCAGTCCTTTACCGAGTGCAGGACGTTTCTTAGAATTAGAGCTCATCTTCGAGTGAAATTTTATTGTCGTCTGAGTTTAATTTAGTCGCGTCATTCTTCTGTAGAATTTCGCGTGCTAAATTCAAATAATTTATAGCTCCTTTGCTTGAAGCATCATGCATGATGATGGTAGCTCCGTGACTAGGTGCTTCTGCAAGATTTGTATTTCTATGTATAACAGTGTCAAATACAAGCTCCTGAAAGTGTGTTTTCAATTCTTCTACAACGTGATTCGCTAATCGAAGACGTGTATCATACATCGTTATTAACAAACCTTCTATATCCAAATTAGTATTTAAACGTCCTTGTACAATCTTAATTGTGTTTAATAACTTACCAAGACCTTCTAATGAATAATATTCTGATTGAACAGGCACAATAACGGAGTCTGCCGATGTCAATGCATTTACTGTAATCAGGCCTAATGAAGGTGAACAGTCGATTAAAATAAAATCGTAGTCATCTTGCACCTTGTCAAGCACTGCTCTTAGCAAGTACTCTCGATTAGGCATGTTGATCATCTCCAATTCAGCACCTACAAGGTCAATGTGTGAAGGAAGAATGTCTAGATTTGGATTATCAGTATTTAAAATCACCTCTGAAGGATGAACTTCATTGATTAAACAATCGTATATATTCTTGGTCTGTTTAGGATCAAACCCAACACCAGATGTAGCATTGGCTTGAGGATCGGCATCTACGATCAATGTTTTATACTCCAGCACTCCAAAACTACCGCCTAAATTAACGGCAGTTGTTGTTTTTCCAACGCCACCTTTCTGATTTGCAATGGCTATTATTTTCCCCATCTCCTGCTTAAAATTTGTTCTATAAAATGTTGAGACAAGATAGCTATAATTTACACGCTATCCGAAACTTTCGTAAAGAAGTTATCCGCAAATTCTCTGTTGAAAAGTAATCTAATCAACCCAGATCATCGAAGTCGACTGAGGAATAATTAGATACGTCTGGAGCATCCGCATATTCATCTGTATTTCGCAATTCTTCGATCTTTGCCAAAGCTTCCTGCATTCCTTCTGAAAACTTCTCAAAGTCCTCTTTGTATAAAAAGATCTTGTGCTTTTGAAAACTCGGTTTTCCGTTATGCATTGACTTCTTACTCTCTGTCATTGTGAGGTAGAGGTCTTTATTTTTGGTAGACTTTACATCAAAGAAGTAGGTTCGCTTCCCAGCTCTTACTACCTTTGAGTATACCTCGTCATTTCGCCCCAGATTATTCTCATCGCTCATATCACTCTCGTTTAACGAATACATACAAATATTTACTTTTTTTTTGATTCCGCCAACCTTTTCTTTAAAGATGTTGATAACTTTAACTATCTTAAATTGAATATATTTGAGAATTGTATGAAAGATAATTTAAGCTATTTTATGCCAAGTCTTATGTATTTCAGGGGGCTAGTGTTAATTTTCCTTCTGCATTCATGTACTCAAAATCCAAACACCTTTAGCAGATACGAAAACTCTAAAATTCAAGTGGCTAAGATCGTATTTAAAGAAAGTCTTCCCAAGGATGACACACTACTTGCGCAGCAATTGAGGATTAGCCGTTTGGAAAAGAAGTTATTGGATTCTGGTTTGGTAAATATTTTAGATATTGATTCCACAATTCAAATAGACGTTAAATACTCATCTACTGATAATTTTGTAGGTATCGACTTGTATGGAGAGTTATCATCGATCTATTTTCAGCCTGAAATTGCAGAACGTTTAAAGACTGTTCAAAGTGCTCTTAAAAAAATTGACAGTAGCTTATCTCTTCTTATATATGATGGCACTAGACCTGTCTCTGTTCAACGCAAAATGTGGAGTGCTTTAGACACAATACCTGTTAATGAAAGAGTGAAATTTGTAAGTAATCCGAAAAATGGAAGTATTCATAATTACGGTTGTGCAGTAGATCTAACTATAATGAATGTAGAATCGAACGACACATTGGATATGGGAGCCGGTTTTGATGATCCAAGGAAAATAGCTTATCCAAAGTTTGAAAAGGATTTCTTAGAAAGTGGCAAACTTTCGCAAAAACAGTTTGCTAATCGTTTATTATTGCGGAAAGTGATGCGAACAGGAGGATTTTGGGTTCTACCGACTGAATGGTGGCATTTCAATGGATTCTCTAGGGATGTTGCTAAAGAAAAATTTTCACCTATAGAATAAATCGCTCTCCATCTTCTGGGCAAAACGATTTTTCAAATATAGATTTTGCTTCTAGTAAATGTTGTTCTGTAGACTTATATCGTGCTGAGAAATGACCCAGCACCAAACGTTTAGCTTTTGCTTTTAACGCGATTGTAGCAGCTTGTTTAGCTGTGCTATGATAGGTTTCGCTAGCTCTCTCGGCTTCTTTATCAATAAAAGTAGCTTCGTGGTAGAGTAGGTCTACATTCTCTATATGAGGTATGATCTCTGTGAAATAAGCAGTATCCGAACAGAAGGCATATGACTTTGTCAGCTTTGGAGGAAGTGTTACGGCATCAGCTTTTACCAATTTACCCTCATTGTCCTCAATATCTTCTCCTTGTAGCAACTTGTTAATATATGCAACACTTACATCATATTTGTCAAACTCCTCTTTGATTAACTGGCGTTTACCCGGTACTTCTTCAATTTTATACCCTTGAGTTTGTATCCTATGGTTTAAAGGGAAAGTTGAAATCCTTAAGCAGTTGTCCTCGAAAACTATTTCTGATTCATTTTTGGGTATTTCCTTGAATTCAATTGGGAACCCACGATAGAAACCTACAAGTTCAAATTGTTGTTTTAAAAAAGCTTCAATTCCAGTAGGTCCAATTATCTTCAAAGTTGTGCTGCGACCAAGTAATTGCATAGTACTTATAAGTCCGGCTAGCCCGAATACGTGATCACCATGGAGATGAGAGATCAGTATAATATCGAGCTTTTGAAACTTTACTTTATACTTCCTCATTTGAATTTGAGTCGCTTCTCCACAATCAATGAGTATATGGCGTTGGTGACAATTTACAAATTGAGCAGTTGTTCCTCTTGTGAGTGAAGGGACGGCAGCCCCAGTTCCAAGTAAGGTAACATCGAAAGACATAGAAAAATTAAAATTCCTTTATCGCAGCTTCTACGTTGTCGACAATGTTCAAAACTCTATTGAGCTGAGCAATCTCGATCATCTTTTTGACATTCGGTTGAAGTCCACAAAGAACAAATTTACCACTTGAATCCTTACAAAGACGATTGGCAGAAAGTATAGCACTCAAACCTGAAGAATCGCAGTATGACGTGTTCGCAAGATCAATAACAAGATTATTTATGTTATCTCTATTTTGCTTTAAAATCTCAGATTTAAGATCAGATGCATTCGAGGCATTTAGCTTATCTATCTGTGAAGTAATAATAGTATAGTTCTTATCGTGCGTAACTGTAAAGTTCATTCGTTTGATTTACTTAATATTCAAAAATAACAAAAATTATTAACGTTCAATCTTTGCGGCCAACAAGTAAATGATAGCCATTCGGATGGCGACACCATTTTCAACCTGATTCAGTATTATTGATTGTTTACTATCAGCAACATCACTAGTGATCTCTACGCCTCTGTTGACAGGCCCTGGGTGCATAACAACGATCTCTTTATTCAAACTATCTAGTAATTCTTTATTCAATCCGAAAAGCATTGTATACTCTCGGAGGGAAGGAAAGTACTTTGTTTCTTGTCGTTCTAACTGGATACGTAACATATTTGCTACATCACACCATTCTAGTGCTTCTCTTAGGTTGTGACTCACTTTAATGCCTAATTCATGAATGAACTTAGGAATTAGTGTAGTTGGA
>CBFHJL010000002.1:0-82911 GCA_965656195.1 Brumimicrobium sp.
ACCATCCTCGAATTTTGCTTAGAGAATAAGCGACCCTCGATTGGGTGACGGCAAAGATAGTAACTAATTTTATTTACAAGGTATCTTGGAAGAAAAAATTTATAGAATGTTCTATTAACTTTGTGGTGAAATGGAAAATGAGTGCACACGTTTAGTAGTTGATGCTGGTAATACACAAGTCAAACTTGTTTATTTTCAGAATGATGAGATTGTAAATCAATCACGTTTTGATGCTACAGATCTTGATAGCATCGGTAAATATATTTCTAAAAATTATTTCACTAAAGCTATACTTTCCTCAGTTCAGTCTGATCAAGCAACAGAATTATTGAGCAACTTGATTCATCCAGATTTGATTTTAACTCAGAAAACGAGGACTCCAATTTCATTCAAGGAATATCAAACGATAGAAACATTAGGTACAGATCGTATTGCGAATGCCGTTGCTGCATATAGTATTAGTGAAACTGAGAATAGTTTGGTAATAGATATTGGAACGTGCATCAAGTATGATCTAGTTGTGCAAGACAGATATCAGGGAGGAGGAATAGCTCCGGGAATGAAAATGAGATTCAAAGCCTTACATGAATATACTGGGCAGTTGCCTTTGCTTGATTTTGAGCAAGAAACTCCTGTCATAGGTAAGAGCACGAAAGGTTCTATGCGCTCAGGAGTAATTAACGGGATGATTGCTGAGATAAATGGAATTGTGGAACAATACACTCAACAATTTCAACCGTTAACAATTTTTTTGACAGGTGGAGACGCTAAAAGGTTTGATAAAGCGTTAAAAAATAGCATCTTTGCCGAGGAAAATCTGACTGTAAAAGGTCTACATCTAATTTTGAAACATAATGATTAGACATATATTGGTATCATTGTTTACGCTACTGACCTTATTTACAGAGGCTCAGATTAGTACCAATAGTCCATATTCTTCTCAAGGATTGGGAGATACTCGTTTTTACGGAAATGCATACTTGAGCTCCTTGGGTGGTGCTTCAGTTGCTACATTTGATTCTACTCAAGTGAATCTATTCAATCCGTCTTCATATTCTTTAACATCAACTCAATTACCTTTATTCTCTCTAGGGATTATTCACCAGGAGAAAAGATTTAGTAATGGAAGTAGCACTTCTCAAGGAAGGTATTCAGGGATCACTCATATGTCTTTGGTTGTTCCTTTTGGTAATCGTTTTGGTCTAGCTTTTGGATTGAAGCCATTGAGTAGGACTGGTTACGAAGTGAATGACAATACAGTTGTGGATGGAGATAGTATTTTTTATGATTATACAGGCGAAGGAGCAATCCAAGAATTTCTTCTTGGCTTTTCAACGACTATAATAGATCAAAGAAAACATCAATTAACGCTAGGAGTAAATGGAAAACATTATTTCGGGGGTGTTGATAACGTCAGAAAAACATTTGAAAATACGAATATTGGAGAAGCTGGAGGACAAGAAACTGTATCACTTCGAGCTCGAGCATTAGGTGCAGAGTTTGGATTAAATTACCAATGGAAGATTAAAAGTGCCCACCGTCTTAAAATCGGCGCTGCTTATCGTCCAGATCAATCTTTAAAATTTACAAAGTCTAAAACAAGAATTTATTTCAGTAGTTTCTCGAATACCTCATCGTATGATACGATTGTTCCAACATCTTCGAACGAGGGGAATATCACTTTACCAGAGAAAATGGATATTGGATTCTCCTATGTCTTCACTCCGGATTCCATTTCGCGTAATTCTAAATTGCCAATGTTGATGTTGACAGCGCAGTATTCAACAACTGCTTGGTCCAGATATAATGAAGTATACGAAGGAGACATAGTAAATCCTAACTTTCTTGATGGGAATTCTATCCGTTTAGGCCTAGAGTACTCTCCACACAGAGATTTCGCTGATCGATCATCTTACGTAAACTTTTTTGACAAATTTAGATATCGCATTGGTGCATATCAGACGAATACTCAGTTTTCAGTGAATGGTAGTCAACTTGTAGATCGTGGTCTTACTGCAGGGATAGGCGTTCCAATAGTATTGAATAGAGCGGTATCAAGTGTGAATTTTGGTTTTAATTATGGAGCATTAGGAGATACAGAATCAATAGGTGGTGTACAAGAAAATTATTTTGGTTTTAACTTCGGCATAAATATTGCTCCTAGTTATGACAGATGGTTTAGAAAATATAAATTAGATTAATTATAGAATGATGATGAAACTCGGAAAATTACTATTTGGAACATTGTTTTTGTTTGGACTAACACTTAGTGCTCAGGAGGACGAATGTACAAGATGGAAAGCAATTGCCGGAAACGCATACAAGGTAAAGAACTACTCGAAAGTCACTATGGCTTATGTAAAAGCGCAAGATGAATGTGAGAAACTAGAGATGAAATTTTATAATCCATTTCTATATTCTATTAAGCAGGCAATGAAAGAAGCTACTTCGGAGGAAGATAAAGCGGCTTACCTCGATACACTCCTTTCAACTTACGAAAAAGCAGAGTCGATTCACGGAGATCAAAAAGATTGGAAAGCGTATGAAGGGTATTATTACTTGAAGCAAGGTAAGCCTGGAAATATGAAAAAAGCAGACAAGGCTTTTGAAATTGGTATTCACCATGAAGGTGCAGAAGTAAATAAAGGTTTATTGCAACAGTATTATGCTAACCTATACAATTTATGGACACAAGAAAAAGATGAGAAGAAAAAAGCAGAGTATAAAAAACGATTGATCAAGGAATACTTTGCGCTTTCAGAATATGCTGCAAAAGGTGAGATGGGGTCAAAAATCAGTGATTTCCTTTCTGTATACATGGAAAAAGCAGTAACAGATTGTCAATCTGTACTTCCAGACATTCGTGCATTTATGAATGATCTTCCACAAGAAGTTGAAACGAAAAAGTCTACAGTGAACAACTTTATGGCTTTGTTAGAGAAGAAAGGATGTACAACTTCTGACGAGTATGAAATGTTAGTAGATACAATCGTAAAAATAGACCCTTCTGTTGGTGCTGTTTTAGCGAAAGCAAAACTTCAGATTGTAAAGGGAAATACATCTGGTGCGATTAAAACATTTAAAAGTGCATTGGATATGACGGATGAGCCAGGAAAGAAAAGCGAGATCGAATACAAAATCGCTTTGACTTACCTAAACGCTGGTTCTTATAATGCAGCGCATAATGCAGGTGTAAGTATATCTGGACAGTATAGCGCTCAAGGGTATGAGATCGCAGCTAAGGCCGTGAACAGATCAGCAGATAAGTGTGGTGTGTCTACATTTGATAGAAAGGCAAATAACTATTACGCAGTTGAGTTGGCTCAAAAATCAGGAAACGGTCAACTGGTAAGCTCTTTTAAAAGTCAATGTCCAACAGGTACTGAAATCTTTAATCAGAACATGGAGGTTGGAGCTGAAGTAAAACTGAGCTGTTGGAACAGAACAGTTAAAGTTCAGAAATTCAATTAATAGATGAACTTAAAGTTCATTAAGAAAATATACTTCATTCCTGTCATGGTCTTCATGGCAGGAATGTTTTTTTCCTGCGTAAACGATCTTGACAAGGTTAAGCAAATCACGACAAGGCCTGATAGCCCCAACGAGACTAGTGAGAATCTGCATGTTGTCTATACTGATTCAGGTTTAGCTCAAGTTGAGATATTTGCTGTTATCGCTGAAACATATTCTCAACCGAAAGAAGTTACTAAATTCAAAGATGGTTTAAAGGTTAATTTTTTTAATCCAGACGGTTCTATAGCTTCATCTTTAACATCTTTGTACGGGGAGATAGATCAAAAATCTGGCAATATTACAGTTCGTGATAGCGTTAGACTTCGAAACATAGAACAACAAAAAACACTGGAAACTGAGGTTTTGTATTGGAATAAACTAGGTGATTCCATCTATACCGACAAAGCTGTAGTTGTTAAGTCACCCGATATGATTTTATCTGGTGTAGGCGCATGGACAACTCCTAAATTTGATACCGCTCAATTTTTCAAACCCACAGCAAAACTCTTTTTAAAAAATAAATAGATATGAATACGTATAATAAAATTATGCAAAAGGTTTGGCTTGTTTTAACTGTAGCTATTGTTGCTGCAGTTACCTATAAAGGTTTTACGGAGGGTTTTGCAAGATGGTATTTCTACTATGTTTTTGCTGCACTTACTTTAGGTCTTTTCTTTCTGCGAGGTTACATGATGAAACACATGGAGAAACATGAGCGATTTCTAAAAGAAAAAGAGGAAGAAGAAAGACGAAAGTGATCGTATGAATGAAACGATCTACAGACTCAGAAATAAGGATGATATAATTGGATACCATAGAATTGTAAATGACTCATCCTTTTATTCTTTAAATGGTTTTCAGTGGTCTGGAAAAATAATTGAATACGCTGATAAAGATCTGTTTACAGGTTTTAAAGACAGAAATGACAAACGAATTTTCGAACGTGATATAGTTAGTTCCACCGACTATCCTTCAAATGAATACATCATACACTATGATGCGCTTTTGAACAAGTTTTTATTGGTTAGTTTCCAGAATCGAGATATCTTTAACCTTTCCCTTGATGAGTTCTTTAAACATAAACCACGTGTTTGCAGAATCGGGTTCTTAAGAAGTTAGCTATGCAAAAAATCTTACTCTTACTAGTTCTTAGTGTTTCAAGTATGTTCTTGAATGCTCAGAACGTTCTTAAGGGTAAAATCTTTGATGAAATGAACCTAGGTCTTCCAATGGCTGACATTTACGTTAAAAATGAGCCCGCATTACGTACCAGAGCAGATATAGAAGGGAATTATCTGATGAGGCTACAAGAAGGTGAGTACTACCTCGTCGTTCGAGCGAATGGGTATGAATCTAAAGAAGTTTTTGTTGTAGTTAAGTCGGGGGAGAATATTCGTAATTTTCAATTGTTTCCAATCGATGTAAAAGAAATAGAAGAATTCGATTACTCCGTTAAACGGGTGAATGTTGGTAGAGAAATTATCAAGAAGGTAATTGATAAGAAAATGCTACTTGATTTCAATCGAATGCCTTATTCATGTGATGTCTATATAAAAGCAAAGGATAAGAGAACTTTTGTGCCTGACGAAGACAAGAAGGAGAAGAGGCAGGAAGAAGAGGAGAAGGAAAATAATGATAAGAAGAAAGAAGGGAAGAACGAAAAAGATGAGATTGATGCTCAGTATGCAAATATTGAGACGTTAAAGAGAGATAAACTCGGTGAGTTGAATAATATCAATTTTGTTGAGGTAGAGCTGGTAAGAGATTATGCACCTCCCAACAATGTTAGAGAAGTGCGAAATGCTTATGCAAAAAGGGGGAGTGATCGTAGGCTTTACTTTACTACAACGGCTAAGTCAAATTTCAATTTCTTTGAAAATATGCTTTACCTAAATGACTTAAATGAATCACCTATCCAATCACCAATTAGTACTGCAGGAATATTTTCGTATAAGTACCAGCTCGTTGAAAAGATAGAAAGAGAGGGACGTTTTACTTTGAACAAGATCAAGATTGAAGCACGAAATATGGCTACATCTACATTGAGTGGTTTCATTTGGGTAGAAGACAGCACATGGATGGTCGAAAAGATTGACTTTACTTTGGAAAAGGGGAATCTATATGTTTACGACTATTTCCGAATCCAACAAGAATTTGATACTTCATCGGATACATTGTGTCTATTGAAATATCAGGAGATGGATTATGGTGTAGAGTTCCGTAAAGATGAATTTGAAGGTAAAACTATAGTGAATTATTCCAATTATAATTTCAAGCCTGAATTTGAAAAGGGGTACTTTGGTAATGAAGTAGCTATCACCACAGAGGAAGCTTACGAAAGAGATTCTAGCTATTGGTCTCAGAAGCGTTTGACTCCCTTGACAGAAGAGGAAAAAGAGTACATCAAAAAAAGGGACAGTATTGAAAATATATTTAATCAGTCAAGCTATCTCGATTCGGTTGATTCTGTTTTCAATAAGATGACTTTCTTGAAAGTACTTTGGTTCGGTATTGACCACAGGAATAGAGCGAAAAAAACGCAGTGGACGTTAAGTTCAATTGCCGCTATGGTTGAGCCAATTTACATTGCCGGTCCCAGAATTGGTCCTGACTTTGATTTTTTCAAAAAGTGGGATAACGAAAAAACTTTTGATTCATATTCCAGGGCTGATGTTGGAATTCTCAATGGGGATATAAAGGGTTTCACCCGATTTCGATATTTGTATAATCCTTTTAAACAGGCCAGGGTAGGTATTAATTTTGAGCACAATTATGACTTAATCCGGACCTTTGATGCCTTTACTCAAGTGCTGTTGCGTGATAACTTTATTGAAAAAACGTCGGGGTCGCTTTACCACGATATTGAAATCTTGAACGGACTATATTTACAGTCTAATTTTACACTAACGAATCGACGTCCAATAAATGAAGAGACAAGATTTATTACGTGGTTTGACGATGCTATAGAAAACAATGAGCCTCCCGATTTTGATGCTTATCGCGCATTTATAGCGGATTTCACACTCAGTTATACTCCATTTCAAAAATATATGAGAGAACCACACAGAAAAGTAGTTTTAGGTTCTAAATGGCCGCAATTCTATGTTTATTATGAAAAAGGTGTGCCGCAGTTTTTAGGAAGTGAAATCAATCATGATTATTTGCGCTTTGGTGTTCGTCAAACCTTTAAAATATCAACTTTTGGTACGTCAAACTACCATATGACCTCGGGTAAGTTTTTGAACTCCAAGAACCTCAGAGAAGTCGATTATAAGTTCCACAGACGCTCAGACCCAATATGGTTTTCAAATCCATTATTTTCTTTTCAAGATTTAGATACTTCCTTACCAACCTTGGACTGGTATTTTGAATCCCACTTTATTCATCATTTTAACGGAGCCCTGATAAATAAGATTCCTTTCATGAAGAAAACGAGAATAACTTCGGTTGCAGGAGGTGGTTACCTTTGGGTGCCTGAGCATAACTGGCAACACTATGAATTCTTCGTTGGAATCGAGAGAGTATTCAAGTTCGCACGCCGAAGATTACGTATTGGAACCTACGCAGTATTCAGTGATGGGAATCAAATAGACCCTCGAACCACATTCAAGATCAGTTTCGCCCTCTTAGATAGGCGGAACATGAAATTCAATTTCTAGATTAGTAATTAAATAGTTCTTCCAGAGCTGCTTGAACTTTATCAGCATTTGGTAATAATTCAGCCTCCAATGTGCTATGTAGAGGGATTGCTGGTGTGTCTACTGACCCCACAATCGAAACTGGCGCATCTAAATGTTCAAAACACTTACGTTGAATACGACCTGCTATTCCTTGCGTGAATGAAGCTTCGATCGACTCTTCAGTAACAAGCATAACTTTATTGTGTCTTTTCGCAGCATTGTAAATAGCTTCTTCATCAATAGGGCTTAATGAACGAAGGTCAATGATTTCAATCCTTCCAGCGAAGTTTTTAGCAGCTTCTTTTGTCCAGTAAACACCTCTACCGTAAGTGATAACAGCAACACTTTCTCCAGCATCTATCTTTTCTTGATCAGCCGCAAGTGCTTGACGCGCTTTTCCAATAGGAACTACATAATCTTCATCAGGTTCTACGCTCATAGCACCTTCAGTTCCTTTGATTTTTGACCAGTACAGTCCCTTGTGTTCAAGAATTACAACAGGATTTGGATCATAGAATGCTGCCTTCATTAACCCTTTGAGATCTGCACCTGTAGATGGATACACCACCTTGATTCCTCGAATATTGGTTACAATAGATTCTACACTTGATGAGTGATAAGGTCCACCAGAACCGTAAGCTCCGATAGGTACACGGATAACAGCGCTAACCGCCCACTTTCCATTAGAAAGGTAGTAGCTTCTGCTTAACTCTGTGAATAATTGGTTTAGCCCTGGCCATATGTAATCGGCAAACTGAACTTCAACAATTGGCTTTAAACCGACTGCAGACATTCCAACAGTACTACCTATGATAAAAGCTTCTTGAATTGGTGTATTGAAAACACGATTATCTCCAAATGACTTAGCAAGAGTTGCTGCTTCTCTAAATACACCTCCTAATCGTCCTCCTACATCTTGTCCATATAGCAATGCTTCAGGATGTTTAGTCATCAATTCTCGAACGGCAAAAAGTGCACAATCTACCATTACGGTTTTTTGCTTTCCTTTTGGATTTCTTTCACCTTTCTCTTCAGTAATTGGAGTTGGAGCGAAATAGTGATCTGTTATTGATTCTGGCGTTGGATCTTCAGCCGCCATAGCTTCTTCATACACTTGGTCAACTTTCTTTTTAGTCTCTGACTCAAAGTTGATCAAATCTGCTTCATCTATATTTGCTGCTCTTGCGAGTTCTTTAATTTTTGGATACGGATCTCGTTTTCCCTGCTCTTCTAAATCATCACGATACCATTCTTTTCGGACACCAGAAGTGTGGTGGCCTAACAAAGGTACCTTAGCATGAATTAAAAATGGTCGACGTTCCTTTCGGATTTTTTTGATTACTCTTTCTACAGCGAGATAAGACTCTTCAAAGTTACTTCCGTCAATCGAGACAACCTCTATTCCTTTAAAACCTTTGGCGTAATGAGCGATGTCTTGCGCTCTAGTTTCTTCAGCATTTGCAGAAATATCCCATTCGTTATCTTGAACTAAATACAATATTGGAAACTGTTTCAGTGCAGCCATTTGTAGTGCTTCAGAAAATTCTCCTTCTGTACATGCTGCATCTCCAATTGAACAAACAGTAACAGGGTTTTCTCCTCCAAAATCTTCAGCTAGTCCTTCTTTTTCTTTGTATTGAATACCCATAGCTACTCCCGTTGTTGGGATTGCTTGCATTCCTGTAGCAGATGATTGATGAGGTATTTTTGGCATATCATCTCTGCGCAAAGAAGGATGAGAATAGTATGTTCTACCTCCCGAGAATGGTTCGTCTTTCTTTGCGAAAATGTGAAGCATCAGCTCGTAAGGAGTAATTCCAATTCCAAGTAGGATACTATCATCACGATAATAAGGTGCTACAAAGTCCTGTGGCTTCAATTGCATACCGAGCGCTAATTGTATTGCCTCGTGACCTCGAGAAGTCGCGTGAACATATTTACTCGTTATTTCTTTATGAGCTTCGTACTTTTCAGCCAGTGTTTTAGCTGTGCACATTAACTCGAAACCTTTTTTAATGATAGACTTATCTAGTTTTACCTTAGACGTCTTTTCCTTTGTAGCTGCTTTTGCCATAAAGTCGAAAATTTTTGGGATTGCTAATGTACGAAAATTCTAACGTTTTTCGATGTCTGTATTAAGATATAACAACATGTATACGAAATGTTTTTTACTGCCTTTTTTATTGCTAAAATTGACATACTTACTTTTTCGCTCTTAACAAATGACCATGAAACATAGATTTTCCAGTGCGAGTTTTCATCCAGAGTTCTTGCAATGAAAATTGATTAAATATGGGATTTACATGACTTGCAATGGTCTTGAGGTCTACTTTAGGTGAATAGGTATTTAAAATCAAAGTTCCTTTTCGCTCTAGTAAATCATGAGCAACTCGAATCAGTTTTGGTAATTGATCTTCGATTTTCCACTTCTCTTTTCCGGCACCTATTCCCCATGCTGGTGGATCCATGATTACACAATTGTATTTTTTTCCTCTTTTAACTTCACGCAGGGCAAACTTCATGGCATCCTCATGCACCCATCTGATTCCATCAAGA
Organism: Brumimicrobium sp.; assembly: GCA_965656195.1. GTDB lineage: Bacteria > Bacteroidota > Bacteroidia > Flavobacteriales_D > Crocinitomicaceae > Brumimicrobium. The sequence goes on from CBFHJL010000002.1 coordinate 9,750, forward strand.
CCTGACGCCTCCATATTGTTTCGTGCCCAGCTGATCAGTTGCTTTACCGAATCTACATGGGTTACATCTGCACCACATTGTTTTCCTACAAGTGACGCCGCTCCTGTGTATGCAAAGAGATTTAGCATTTTATCTCCTTTCGAAACATGTTGTCTGATGTAATCCCAATTAGTTCTCTGCTCTGGAAATAGGCCAACATGCTTGAATTTCGTAGGGCTAAGTTGAAACTTAAGTCCTTTAAAGGCAATAGACCATTCAAGATCTTTTTGGGCTCCATTAAGAGTTTTCCACTTTCCGGCCATCTTTCCAGAAGGCTCGAAAATCAAGTGAGCTTTTTGCTCCCATTCAGTAAATGGAATCTCGGAACGAAAATAAGCTTGACGCTCAGGGCGAATCGTAATAATATCGCCCCACCGCTCCAGTTTTTTGTTTCCTCCGGCATCAATTAACTCATAATCATCCCATCCCTGGGTAAAGACCTTATTGGTATCACTCATTCTACGATTCTTTATTTTCAATAGCCGTATCGACCAGTTTTAGTTCCTGAAAGAAGTCTTCACCATAAGCCTTGATCAATGGTTCTTTCAAGAATTGATAAACTTTTACATTTAGACGTTCTCCACAGGCGCATGCAGGTTTGCAGATATCAATCTCTTCATAGTTGAGCGCCGTAAAACTTTTATATTGCTTAGCCCGAACGGGAAAAAGTTCACAAGAAATAGGTTTTTTCCAGTCTGTTTTCCCGTCTCTATATGCTTGTTCTATTCCGCACTTAGCAGTTCCATCTTCATCAAAATTTGCAAAAGCGCATGCTTTTCCCGCAACTAAAGTAGTGACTGGCTCATTGAATCTATCCATATAGTAAACCCCTTTCTCTTCGACAGCTTTAATTCCTGCTTCAGTCATGTAAGGTTTTACTGTTTCGTATACGCCTTCGAGTTTTTCAATTTCCTCCTTTTTTAAAGGTGCGCCGTCGTCTCCTTCCACACAGCATGCTCCTTTGCATACCGAAAGGTCACAAACAAATTTCTCTTTAAATAAGTCAGCACTTACGAGCTTATCATCAATTTCTACCAACATATCGACAAAGGTAAACAATTTGAATGGTTGACGAACGTCACTTGAATATTATGGTTACAGGTCTTACAAAATAGATTTTAGTCTTCTTGATAGACGGTAAAACCACGATTTCTTTGTACTTTAGCATCTGAAAACAAACAACAATAATTATTTATATGAAACGAACAATTTTTGCTCTAGCACTTATTTCAGTAGCTCTCGTGAGCTGTAATTCAGGTCAAGAAGATTCCGAAAAGGAAGGGGAAGTTGAGGTAAAGGAAATACAGAATTGCATTTACACTTACATTCCTAACAATACAGATTTGCGTTTTACAGCATATAAGTTTTTGCGTAAAGCAGGAGTGGGAGGGACGTTTACTGCGATTCAAGTGGATGGAGAACTTTCTGGAGCGACAGCTAAAGATGTAATTGAAGGTTTAAGTTTCAGTATTCCAACTTCGACTGTTGAAACAAATAACTTAGATAGAAATAAGAAAATTGATTCTCTTTTCTTTGGAAGCATGATAGGTACTTCAATGATCACTGGTGAAGTAGTAGAGCTAAATGAAGATGATAAAATGGCAACATTAAAAATCACGATGAATGAGATTTCGAAAGATGTTAAAGGCGAATATATGTTGGAGGACAATAAATTCAACTTTGCTGCTGAAATTGATGTGAATGAATGGAATGCCGAGAAAGGATTAACAGCACTTAATGAAGCTTGTTACGATCTTCACACGGATGTTGAGAATGGAGATACTGTTTCAAAACTATGGCCAGATGTAAGTATTGAATTTGAAACTATACTTGAGAAAAAATGTGATTAATTCTAGATTTGAATTATCAGAAAGCCAGGTAGTCGCCTGGCTTTTTTTATGTGATCAAATAATTATTGCAGAATAATAATAATTTTGTAGGTTTTGAGTTAATAGTATCCAGGTGAATAGTTTTATGAATCGTATTTCAACATCAATGGCAGGTGGCCTTATCGCTACAGTATCTCTTACGATACTGTTGTTTGCTTGTTCTACCGAGAAAAATACATTTATAAATAGAACTTATCACAGCACGACTGCCAAGTATAATGGCTATTTCAATGCAAAAGAATTGATTCGTCAGGGGCTAGAAGATTATAGATCTTCTTATCGAGAGGATTATAATGAAATCCTACCGATCGAACTCATGCCGAATGAGGAAGATGTTACGGAATTTTATCCTATTGTCGATACTGCAATTTCCAAATGTGAAACAGTAATTTCTAAGCATAGTATGCCAACTGCTTCTAAGCCCTCACAAAAGAAAACAGAATATGCAAAATGGATAGATCAGAATTGGTTTATGATCGGTAAGGCCAATTATATTCGTAGAGATTACCAGAAAGCATTGAAGAATTTTGAGTACATCCGCAAATTTTACGAAGGTAGATCTAGCACATTTAAAGGTCAACTCTGGGAAGCGAAAGCTCAAATTAAATTGGGAGATTTAACGGAAGCCGGAAGAACACTTCAGAAACTTGATCAAAGAGTTCAGTTGCGTTTGTCTGAGAAAAAAGAGAAAAAGTCTAAATCAAAGATCGTTCGAAAAAAATCGAAAGATGATGAAGAAGAATCTCCTGATTTACCAAAAGACTTTGAGTTTGAACTGGCAAAGACAAAGGCGATGCTTGCGCTTGAGAAAAATGATGATGCGAAAGCACTGAAGCAGTTAAAAATAGCTTTGAAAGAGGCAAGACAGAAGGAGGACAAAGCAAGAATATCTTTCATCATCGGCCAGTTACTTCAGAAACAAAACAACCCTGAAGCAAGGGAGTACTACACGCAATCCATTCGGAAAAACGCACCTTTCGAAATGAGTTTTAATGCTAGAATCAACCGAGCTGTAGTTAGTGATCTTGGCGACGATCAAATGATCGCTGAGTTGGAAGATATGGCAGGTGAAGAAAAGTACTTAGAGTTTCGGGATCAGATCTATTATGCAATGGCTCAGGTGGAGCTTGGTCGAAGCCAAAAAGATGCTGCGAAAAATGATTTGAGTAAATCTGTTTTCTTTTCCCTTAACAACCCAAGACAAAAAGGGGTGAGTTATGAAACGCTAGGAGACCTCTCTTTTGAAGAGAAGAATTACGTCTACGCTCAAAAGTACTATGATAGTTCAGCACAGGTTATTCCGGATACGTATAAAAATGCAGAGCTTATTCGAACCAAAGCAGAGAAACTGGCAGATCTTGTCGATCATATTGAGGTTATCACCTTTGAGGATAGTGTCCAACAAATTGCAATGATGGATGAAAAAGAGCGGAATAAATTTTTGAAAGATGTGATTAAACAGCTGAAAGAAGAAGAGGCTGCTCGTAAGCAAAGAGAGGCTGAAAAAGCAGAAAGAATGAGGGAGCTACAGCGCTCCTATGCTGCGCAAAATCAGGGTCGAGGAAATAAGTGGTACTTCTCAAATCCAAAAGCAATGCAAGAGGGTGTGGAAGAATTTAGAAGAGTTTGGGGGCAGCGTGAAAATGAAGACTATTGGAGACTTTCTAATAAACCTTCTCACTTTATTGAAGGTATGACTGATATTAGCGATACCAGCATTGTTGAGGATTCAACTATTGTCGAAAATAACGGTTCGGAGGATGTTGCACTTGAAGATCTTACCCCAGAGATGTTATTGAAAGATATTCCTTTGACAGATTCTGCTATGAATATGAGTAATGAGAGACTGCTGGAAGCTTTGTATAACTCAGGAATGATTTACAAAGAACAGTTAGAGGAGGTGGAAATGGGAATAAAGCAATTCGACAGAGTTTTGGATAAAGAGGTCGAAAATGAACATAACTTACTTTCTGCTTTTCAACTCTATAAAATTTATGACGAGAAGAAGTCTTCCAGTAAGTCGAAGTACGAATCGTATATTTTGAACAATTACCCGAATTCAGATTATGCAAATTTCTTAAGAGATCCTGATTATTTCCTTAAGAAGAAAGAAAGAGATGCACTTGCTCAAAAAGAATATCTGAAATCAGTAGAACGCTTCGAGAGAGGCCTCTATTATCCAGTGATAGGAAAAGCGAAAAAGGTAATTGCAGATGAGCCAGATAACGTATACCGTAAAGAGTATTTTCTGCTGCAAGCTATGGCAATGGGCCAAGTGAATAGAGACAAAACTTCTTTATTACCTGTTTTAAATCAAGTTGTAGAAGAATACCCTGAGACTGCTGTTGCTGAGCGCGCAAAAGAATTGATCAAGTTGATTGAAGAAGGGGTTCCAGCTTTTGAAGCTTTCAGTTCTGGGGGGACAGGAGTGTTTTCACGCTCAGAAAGTGAGGAGTACTACATCCTTGTTAAATTGGATAAAGGTGATAATTTGAATGATGCATCCAAAAGGGTGGACAATTTTAATAGAGAGTTCTTTAGTCGTGAGAGGTTGAATACGAAGTCTCAAATTTATGATACTGATGTAACCTTTGTAAAGGTAAGTACGTTCTCTACTATTGAAGATCTTGAAAAATACATTAAAGACTATAAATTGACGAGAAAGCATCTTGCTGATCTCCGGACAAATGAAATTATGTTTATTTCTCAAGAAAACTTCAAAACCTTATTAAAAGAGAAGAAACTCAAAGAGTACTTGGAATTTTACGAGGATAATTACTAAAGGTAAAAAGATGTTTAAAGGAGAGAAGAATAAAGCTAATGTTGATAGCCCTGAAAGGTTGAATCGTTTGGTAAGCGGTACCTCTTTAGATGGTAATCTGACGACAGAAAGCAGTATTAGAGTTGACGGGACGATAAACGGAGATGTTACTTGTAATGGTAAAATTGTATTAGGGACAGAAGGTTCTATTATAGGTAATGTCGTTTCAACTCAAGCAGAGATTGAAGGTAGCGTTCAAGGAGACTTGCAAGTCGAAGACTTATTGATTCTTCAGAAAACTGCAATCGTAAAAGGGGCAATAAAGACTGGTCGATTGGTTATTGAGGATGGAGCTCAAATAGGAGGGAATGTCCAAACTGGAGACCTGCCTAAAGCCAATAGTCAACCAAGTTCAGCCAAGAAAAATGCTAAGAATGCGGCCTCTCCGCAGGAATCTGATGTTGTCTATTAATGGATGAACAGAAGAAAAATGAACGCGATCGAAAATTAAAGAGTTATTTAAAGTTTTCAACCAGTGCTATTCAAATGGCAGTCTTGATAACGATTGCCGCACTAGGTGGAGATTGGCTGGATAATTATCAAAAAAATGAATTTCCTTTATGGACGCTAATCCTTACTTTGATCGCCATTTTCGGGTCGCTATTTCAGCTCATTAGAGAAGTTTTAAAAATGAACAAAGATGATTAAAGATAGCTTAGTCTATATAATAGTTCTTGCAGCCCTTGGTGCAGTCCACTTTGGAATGAGTTTTCTTTTTGAGCCTATTTATTTCGGTAAAGAAGTAATTCTTTCGTATTTCGTTTTGCTCATTTTGTCAGTGATTGGGAATAGTGTTTTTCTGCTGGAGAAAAAATCGGAAAGCATAGAGTTCCCCCAAGCCTTTATGATTGTTACGACTGTTCAGTTGCTCGGAGCTATGAGTTATGCTGCTTTTCAGAGATATACGTTAGAGGAGCTAGTGAAGACAAATATGTTGCAATTTGTTGTGCTCTTTATGCTATTTCTAGCTTTTCAATCTATTTACCTTATCAAAACAAAGGCAAAAAAATAAGGCTACTCGTTTAGATCAAAGCAAAAATGCCTTTGGTAATCAGGACAATACCGCTAATCACCATTATAATCAACACAAAACGTAAGAATAGGTGCTCGCTTATTCGGACAATAATTCGTTTTCCGATGATATTTCCGACAGTTGCTCCAAGCCCTAAACAAATACCGTAAAAGATCATTTCATCCGATAATAACCCCCAAGTTGAATAGCCGATCAATTGGAAGAGTCCCATGAAAAATGAATTTGCTGTTTTCGTCCCGATCATCGTCTCTTTATTCAATTTAAGATTGATGTAAAAAGGGTTCTGAATTGGACCCATTCCTCCAGTGAAAGTTCCAATTAATGAGACTAAAAAACCAATTGGAATAAAGTAGACCTTTCTCATAGAAAAGGTTGTTCGTTGCTTACCATATTTATATTGGAATAAGGTGCTAACAAGGAAAACTCCAATCAATATCTGTAACCAAACGATAGAGGTAGCTTTGAAAAAGTAAGCGGCTATAAAGCTGCCCGCTGCCGATGCTGGAAGATAGTAGAGTACTATTTTCCAATCCACTGTCTTACGGAAAAGCCAAAAGCGCGATGGTCGTCCTATAAAAGCTCCCAAATTAACAATCGGAGCGACTGCACTAGTTCCTACTATAGCACTTACACCAGGAATGGTCATTAAAGCACCTCCTCCAGCGCCGATCGTAGAGATCGTATAAGCTATTGTTCCAAGAATTAGGAGTAGTACTCCAAATAAACCATGATCTGTAAGAAGCGAGGTCTCAAGCAGCATGATTATTTAACTTCCTTTAATGGTATCAATGATTTTTGTGGTTGAATAACCTTCTTCCAGTTCAATTGTTTTTACTGAACCTCCATTTTGACGGACTTGTTTCGAACCAACAATGTAGCCTGCTGCTGTTTCATTGTCCTCTTCTGCATTATAGTCGGCACCTTTAACCAGAATAGAAGGATTTAATAATTCAATGAGGTCTTTTGGAGTATCATTATCAAATAAGATCACCATATCAACGAACTCCAATGATGCCAGTACCAAAGCACGAGATTCTTCATCATTAATCGGTCTGTCTTCCCCTTTGTTTTGTCGTTTAACACTGGCATCAGTGTTTAATCCGACAATTAGATACTCTCCGAGTGATGCAGCTTTACCTAAGTAACTAACATGACCTCGATGTAAGATGTCAAAACATCCATTGGTGAAAACAACATCCTCTTCGTTGTCTCTCCATGAACTTGCAATTGTCTCCGCTTCTTCTTGAGAAACAATCTTATGCTGAATCTTCTCCCACTTTGTCATGTTTTTCTTTTTTATAGTTCCGAGGGATCAAGATTAAAGAAATGAGTCCCAATAAAATCATTAATAATGTCTGTGAAAGCCAGATGATCATACCCAGTGCCTTTCCAATTCCTTCGGCCTCTTGAACTGTATCAAAAGAACCGCCAATATAGAATGTAACAACGACCCCCACCAAGTATGGGTATGCTCCAATACCTCCATTTGTAAAGATAATGCCTAAGGTTCCGGCGATATAACCGATTAAGATTCCGCGAATAGGGAAGTCAGAAGTTGATTCGAAAGCAAAAAAACAGATTCCGAAAAATGTAAAGTAAAGCGCCCAAATCAGGAAGGTTTGAAACAAAAACTTGCCTGGATTTTTCGTTTTAAATATAGCTAAAACACCATCAAGGACATCCTTAACAAATCGCTTAAACTTCTCTCTAAACACACTGATTTTCCACCATAAAACGATGAATAATAGGATTCCACCAAAAACTACTGATAGAAAGACATTGAAGAACCAACCGTCTCCTTCACCTTGACTAGATCCTTCGGAAACAATATCCTTTAGCGAAATTAGATCCTCGAAATTCAAAGTTAGTGCTAAGATTAGCGTAATTCCAAGCATCAATAAATCAAATACTCGTTCTCCTATTATGGTTCCAAATGATTTCGAAAAAGGAATTTTATCTGTTTGATAAAGTAATGCAGCTCTCGTCGCCTCTCCTGCACGAGGAATTAGAAGGTTAACAATATACCCAATCATTAATGCATGATATCTATGCCAGAATTTAGGAGTATGACCCAATGGTTCTAATGTGTATTTCCATCGATATGCACGAATGACATGACTAATAAACCCGAGTAAGACGGAAAGAAATATCCAAAAATAATTGGCTTCGTCTATTGCTTTGAAGAAAACTTCTTTCGTTGCTAGGTCCATAGCCGAATAAAAATGCCATAGTAAATAGACTCCTATTGCTAATGGGACAATGATCTTTAAAACAGAGAATAATTGTTGTTTCGAATTTTTGCTCACAGTAATCCAGAGTTAGAGAGGATTTTATTAAAGACGAAAATAAGATTTTCTTCTCATTTTATCACTATTTATAGCTTGAAAAGGGTCGCAATAATGAGAGTAGAGCGTTACTAACATGTCCACGCTAACAACTCTTAACTGCAGCCGTTTTTATTGCCCTGATTTCCTAGTAACTTTATAGTTGATAACGATTAAATTTCTAAAGAATGAAATTAGCTCATCCTATAACAATCAAGGAACTATCAGATCTTTTATCCTGCGAATTTCGTGGGAATCCTGATCATATAGTTACTGGGTTAAATGAAATACATAGGGTCAAAAATGGAGACCTAGTATTTGTGGACCATCCCAAATATTATGACAAGGCGATCAATAGTGATGCGACAACAATCCTCATTGATAAGGATGTAGAATTCCCAGAAGGTAAAGCAATCTTAATTTCAGATCGTCCATTTGATGATTTCAACAAGTTATCTCGACATTTTGAACCTTTCAAGTTTAACTCCGGTAATGTAGGTGTCAACTCAAATGTGGACGAAACTGCACAAATATTTCCAAACGTGACCATCGGCAATAATGTAAATATTGGGAAGAATGTGATTCTTTATCCTGGAGTGGTCATAATGGATAGAACTACGATTGAAGAAAATGTGGTGATAGGTGCAAATACGGTTGTTGGTCATAATGCCTTTTATTATAAAAAGAAGCAAGATGGTTACGATAGAATGCATACCTGTGGAGGTGTTATTATTCGTAAAAACGCCGAATTAGGAGCACTGTGTACTATTGATGCAGGTGTTACGGATTACACCGTAATTGGTGAGGGAACAAAAATAGATAATCAAGTCCATGTGGGACATGACACCATAATAGGTAAAGACTGCTTACTTGCTGCGAATGTTGGTTTGGCAGGTTGTGTAGAGTTGCAAGATAATGTGACGCTATGGGGTCAAGTGGGTTGTGCTAGTGATGTAGTGATAGGTGAAGGTGCAGTTGTACTCGCTCAGTCAGGAATTTCAAAAAGTCTGGTCGCTGGAAAAACATATTTTGGAAGTCCGGCAAAAGATATTCGTCTTGTTTACCGAGAAATGGCTGCAATAAGAAAGCTACCAGAAATAATAGAAAACTTATAGTCTGCAATGAAGGATGCCCTTATTCAAGAGTTAGAGAATCAACTGAAACTGAAAGATTTCAAGTTGAATTCGTTGCTTGAAATTACGAATGGTATCAACACGAATGAATCGGTAGAACACCTGATTTCTATCTTCGAGTTTATTCTAAAAGAACAACTTGGACTTAATAAGTTTGTTCTTTTCAACAAGCAAAGTAGTTGGCAGTATTTAATCAAAGTCGGTCTTAAAGGCCGCATAAAAGATATTGATGTTGTCCGAGATTTGTTTCGGTTTAAGGATATTACTGTCATTGAATCTTCACATATACAAGAGCTTAATGAGTTTGATATAGTAATTCCTGTATATCATAAGGAAGAGCCTTTGGCTTTTTTGTTACTAAAGAGCAATCTGGATCCTGAGGTTGAGGACTCTCACATTAACGCTTCGTTACCCAATTTGTCTTTTATTCAAACACTGACAAACATCATTGTGGTTGCCATTGAGAACAAGCGAATGGCAAAAATGGGGATTAAACAAGAGCGTATTAAAAAGGAGCTTGAAGTTGCCTCTGAAATGCAGAAACTCTTATTCCCTGACGATTTACCTTCTGATCGTAGACTCGATCTAGCGGCTACCTATAAAGCCCGGCATGAGGTGGGGGGGGATTACTATGACTTTATCCGACTCAATGATGACGAGTTTATTATTTGTATAGCCGATGTTTCTGGTAAAGGAATTAGTGCAGCGATGTTAATGGCTAATTTTCAAGCGACTATCAGAACATTGTTGAACTATCAAGAGTTTGAGCTAGAGTTTCTTCTTCAAGAGCTAAATAAGAAGGTTATGACTAGTGCAAAAGGCGAAAAGTTTATCACCTTCTTCATAGGTAAATATAACTCTAAAACAAGAAAAATGAGTTATGTGAACGCTGGCCATAATCACCCAATTCTAACAGACGGTAAAAGAGCAAAGTTTCTCGATAAAGGATCAGTTGGCTTAGGAATGTTAGATGAGCTTCCTTTTATCGAATCAGATGAAGTATACATTGAACCAAACTCAACATTAGTGCTTTATACAGATGGTGTTGTAGAGCTGTTAGATAAAGATGGGAATTATTTTGAGACAGATCGATTAATTAAGTTGGTACATAGCTTTTATCCATTAAAAATGGAAGATTTGAACAACATTGTTTTCTCTAAGCTAGACGAGTTTAGAGGGAAAGAGGATTTGGTAGATGACACAGCGATCTTTAGCTGCAGAATCTTTTAGTTAACTTCATATATTGGAGTATACGTAGAAGGAACTTTTGTTGTTAATACCCAATTTGGGATAGATGTAGTTCCTTCACAATAATCACATTCAGTTATGACAATTGAGTAGGTGACTGTTTGGCCCACATCATTTGCGCTAACACTTCTATTATATCCAGAACTGCAAGAAGCAGTTGTTGGTAACGCAAATACCGAATACTTCGAAAAATCTACTGCTTCGTATGTTACACCTTCATCAAAACTTACTTCGATAGGAGCGCTGTATTCATTAGCGGCACTAATAAATTGAGGTCCGGGAACAGCTCCATCAATAACACGAACGATAGCATCTTTTTTAATCATACCTTCTAAACTATTACTAGGGTCACATTTATTGCAGCCTGATAAGAATAGTATTGCAACAAAGAGAGAAGCTATTGCTGTAAATTGTTTCATTTTTTTCTAAAATAGTTTAAACAAAAATACTACGTTTTTTTGCGAAGTTCAAAATTTTGACCCAAATAAACTTTCCGAACTTGTTCGTCCTCAGCTAATTCTTCAGCAGTTCCTGCTTTTAATATACTACCTTCAAATAGTAGGTAGGCTCGATCAGTAATAGAAAGCGTTTCCTGTACGTTATGATCTGTTATTAATATGCCAATGTTTCTTGTTTTCAGTTCGGCAACTATAGATTGAATATCTTCAACAGCTATAGGATCAACACCTGCAAAAGGTTCATCAAGCAGAACAAATTTTGGATCTGTAGCAAGCGCTCTCGCTATTTCTGTTCTCCTTTTTTCACCACCGGATAAACTTGCTCCTTTATTCTTTCTAACATGATTAAGTCCAAATTCAGAAATAAGTTTCTCTAACTTTTCTTCACGTTCTGACTTGTTAAGTTTGGTCATTTCAAGAATAGCCATAATATTGTCCTCAACACTGAGTTTTCGAAACACAGAAACCTCTTGAGGCAAATAGCCAACTCCAAGCTGAGAACGTTTGTACATAGGAAGTTTTGTGATGTCCCGATCATCCAAATATACCTGGCCTTCTTCAGGAGAAACAAGACCTACTATCATATAGAAAGAAGTAGTTTTACCTGCTCCATTTGGCCCGAGAAGACCAACTATTTCCCCTTGTTTGACCTCTATACTGACGCCCTTAACAACTTTTCGGCCGCGATAAGATTTTGAGATATTATTTGTATGAAGCTTCATAGAACTATTGTAATCATGCTAAAATTAATCATCCGCATTCAAGAACGTAAAGATAGAATCAATATTCTAAAAACGAATTGTGAATTTACCTCGAATTGAGACAGGAGGAACTCCGATATCCCTGTGTGTTGCCCGCCAAACGGCATCAAAACGAAATATTTTAAATATGTTTTCTATTCCCAAGGATGTTTCTACGTATGGTAAATTGCCAAATTCCCTTGTTGCTGAAGGTAATAGCATAGTTTCTCTCTGTTCATCTGATATTGTTCCCCAAACAGTTTTTCCAGTAGCTACAAATCTCCATTTCAACTTTCTAACTAGAGGTATGCGATCAAAAATCAACCCATCAAAATGATGTTCTATGTTTGCACCAACATAACGGTCAGAGATAAACTCGAAGAAATTCATTCTGTTATGCGCATTTGCCTGGAACCAATAGGTCTGAGAACCTTCGTGAATTTTGAGAAATGGATAAGCGGCGGTGCCAAAGATATATCCTCCGTAAATCCTATAATTTAGCTTTCCAAAAATTCCGATTTTCGGACTATGATCCATAGTAAATTCTAACTTTTGATATTCATAGTCAGATCCAAAAACACCTTTTATACCTGCGACTCCTTTTAACGTGAAAATTGGATATTTTGACCCTAAAGATATTCGATCAAAAGAACCAGATAAAAACTCTTCGTTTTTCGCATATCTTATTTCTAGAGAAGTTTCGAAAGACGATATTTTATCAATTGTGTTAACGGTATTATTATTCTCTAGTATACGGTAGTTTGCATCTCCCATAGATTGCAGTTCTTTCCAGTCTGCTCCAATGGAAAATATAAAGCTCTTACCGATGTCCTTTTCGAATTTACCACCTATTTTCTCAACAAAGGTCAATTGATTGAGTGGCTGTGTTCTAAAAAAAGCACCAAGTGATGCATCTACATCTGCAGCATTTTCGCCTAACCCAAGTTGTGTTAGATCGTAATCATAAAAGAGGTTTAGCATTCCTCGTTTTTTCGGAGTCACATTGTAACGTAACATACCACCGTATTTAAATTGCTCATCTAAATATCCATAGGCTAACTTACCAGATAACTCAATTCTTCTACTGAAATCATTGGATGTTCTTAATTGAAGTTGATTGCGGAATCCTTCTACCTGATTAAAACTAAACAGGCTTTGAACATTACCAATTTCGATTTTCCCCACTGGGTAAAAACCAGTAGTCGCCAAATAGGTCAAATTCTTAATAGCATTGAATAATGGTACTTCGTTGAGAGAATCAATCATGGCATCAATGTTATTCTCTTGAGTGTTCAAGGGGAAGTGTCTTCTTTTTTTCCAGTACTCAGGTGAGCGTTGATCAGCGCTGTCTAGAACTACTACATTTTCGTCGGTTCTATAAAAACTTGGGTCATAAGGTGTGTTAATCACGAAGTTCTTTCTACTTGTAAGCTTGCGGCCAAAGAAACCTACAACTTTTGACTTTCGGGTAACCTTGAGGTCTACAATTAGTTTGTCAAGTGTTAACATCCAGACTTCATCTTCTACTTGGTCGAATGATTGCTCAAGATAAAACCCATTTACATAATTAATATTAGCTGTACCTGCTACATCAGCAGTCCATTTTTTAACAGCATATGTTGTGTCATGAATCCACATGGAGCCAGTAAATGTTAGGTCTCCTTTTCTCTTAGGAATAAATTTTAGTTCATAACACCAGTAATTATCAATGAATGCACTGTCCTCCATATAGAATTTATAAAAACTCATTGCGAAGTCTGAGATAGGGCTGATGAAGGACTTGTCAAATATACCTATGTAATTTTCATAGACATTTATGTCCTGGTACATTTCACCCAAGAATTGATTCACCTCTACATTTTGAATACCAGTAATACGTGACGCTTTTACAACTTCCTTTTTCTTTTTAGGATTTGTTCTATAGTAGTAATCCGATAGTGATTCAGTTAATAAAAGTGGAAGGTACTTTCCTTTCCCTCCAACAGTGTCCAAGTAATCCATTACGACATCTAAACTTTTTACGAGTTTTCGATCTTCGAATTTTTCTCCAAGATTGTTGAGGTCAAGTTGGATTTTATTATAGCTCTCATATTCGAAAGCCCCTAACTTTTCTTTATTGTTAATTGGTTTATTTCTAACTATTCTTTGATGTAAAATAGTTGAAGGCTTTTCATCGGGAGCTTTGATTACAACCTCTTCTATATCTTGCGTAATTGTTTCCAATCGAAAATTTATTACCTGCGCCTGATCTTTCACAACGCTAACTACCTTTGTTTGGTAGCCAGAAGACCTAACAACTAAAGAGTCAGTTGCGTAATAAGAAGAAATCTCATAGTAACCATCAAGATCTGTTTCTACGCCAATTTTTGAGTTTTGAAAAAACACACTAGCGAAAGGTATCGGTTCGCCAGAAATGGCATCAGTAACTGTTCCTGAAACTCCAGTTTTCTGCCCATAGGATGTCAGACAAGTAAGCAATAGTATAGCGAGGATAAATCTCATCGATACTAATTTAGCGATTCTGGATATAGAAAGAATGAGTTCGGAATAAAAATTGTCAAAAGTTATTTACGTTGATCTCTTTTACGCTTTCTTTCTACTCTTGCACTGACCAATATTCCTATTTCATAAAGGATTATAATTGGCACGGAGACAATGACTTGGCTTATGAAATCTGGCGGGGTGATCAAGGCTGATAAGATTAAAACACCAACAATGGAGTGTTTTCTATACTTCCTTAAAAATTCAGGTGTTACAATTCCAATCTTGGTTAGGATAAAAACAATAACAGGAAGTAAAAATAATAGCCCTGTAAAAATAACACTCGAAATGATAAGTGACATGAATGAACCTATCATCCAAATATTCTCAAATTCTTCAGAGAGAGAGAAGTAGCCGAAAAACTGAATACATAGAGGCGCTACAACCAAATATCCGAAAACAACTCCTAAAAAAAAGAGGATCGTTACAAAAAAGGTGATGCCTCGAACAGCGCTCTTCTCATTCTGTCTTAATCCGGGCTTCACAAATCCCCACAACTGGTAAAATACGAATGGGAAAGCCAAAATAAATCCTCCAATAAAAGACATTAAGAGTGCGTAAGAAAATTGAGCTCCTACTTTATTTGATTGAAACTTTATTGGAATCTCTCCAATACAAATGTTCAAGTACTCGCACATGTAGGAGAAAGATATGAATGTAGGTTTCGTCATGGAGATAAATATGTTGTTGATAACCCATTCTTTGACGAACCACATGGCTATAGCTAATACAAGAATAGCAATTACGGATTTAACGATTCTCCATCGCAGCTCCTCGAGGTGATCGAGGAAAGACATGTCTTGTTCTACTTCGCTCATTTATGAGCACAAAAGTAATTTAATTTATCTGCAAAATGTATGAAAATATGGGTGAAATTCAAGGTTGGTCATTCTATTCCCCTGTAATCAAGTAAAGTGACGTGTCCATGTTTTAAAACTTCAATGCCTTCACCAGTTCTGAGGGATAATCTATAAATGTAAACTCCTTCTCTAGCCACTCTGGAGGTCGTTTTTAATCTCCCGTTCCATCCTTCATCCGGATCATTTGTTTCGAAAATGGTGCGACCATATCTATCAAAAATTTCGAATGAGTAGTCCTCAATTCTATGTTGCCTTGTCTCAGGTTTGAAAATTGGATTTTGACCTCCTACGGAAAATGCGTTAGGAATGAAGATCGTCGGAGCTATAATTCCACAAGCCTCATTACTGTAACTTACTTCACGAATTCCTAATAAGTTACTGCCTTCAATGGCAGTAACTATATAACATATTTTACCGTCTTCAAAGTCGCCGTAAAGGCTCACGGTATCAGTATATGATCTTCGGGTAGGGGCCAGTGTCGCAATAGGGGATGGGTCGAAATTTCCGTCAAGTGACCTGTATACTCGATATGCTTGTAAATTACCTTCAAAGTCTTCATAAGGAGTCCAGTTGAGAACATGAGCCTCATTTTCCTGATCAGTTTGCACCTCTAAAAATACGGTTGTTCCTAAATTAGAATAGCCAAAAGGTTGACCACAGGTATCAATGACTTCAGTTCTGTATGTATATGCCCTTCTGTTTACTTCTGCTTCTTCATCCGTGAAAATAATTTCGGATGAATTGTTTACAGTTAACACATCAATTTCTTCATACGCATTTATGGCAGGATCAAAACGTTCAAGTCGTACTTCTTCAGCTCCTCCATCTAAAGCAACCCGGTGTTTGATTACTGCAGTATTGTTTTCAACTGTGGCTACACTCAAGTATGAATAGGAAGGTCCTCCTGCATCAACGAAAGAAATTGTATCAACATTGGAAAATGAGAAAACGCCTGTTGAAGATGAGTAGGTTTTAATAGCAATAATTACCTCGTCACCTAAGTTGATAGGGATTTGATATTGGTTGTTTTGCGTAGTTCCATCAATATTCCACCCAATACCATTTAGATTTATATAAACTTCATAATTGTCGATTGATGTGAATCCAACATAGCCCGTCCAACTCAAATCAATCATGCGTTCGCATATATTTAATTCCGTGGTTAAAAAATTCGTGGTATGAGGTGGTGCCTTTGCTGAGGTTTGATACGTTGGTGGAATGTTAGTTGTGAAGCATGAATCAAATGCGGCAATCGAATATTGTATCGGTCCGTTATTGATATCGGTGATATGAGAATATGCAGTGCTTCCCACTCCCCAAACAGTATCAATTTCTACTAAATTACCATTCTGATCTGTTTGATAAACAACATATCCGTATGTATCTGGTTGGTTATTCTCATCCCAAGTAATAGTAACTTCACTGTTACTTGTGTCTATAGTGACGGAGGTGATGTTTGGAATATCCGGAACAATCATGTCTTCAAAGTCGTCACCTTCTATGTTACTTTCAAAAGCACAACTCGAAGTAGGCAGTATTATGCGGTAGTTGATAAAAGCATCACATATAGTAATTGTATCAGAGTAGTTTGTTGTTCCATAAGGAACAGAGTCTATCAAAGTCCAAGTTCCAATTGGGTATTCTTGATATATATGATAATAGTCATTGAACGAACTTAGTTGAGTGTCATAAGGGTCGTTCCAATTGAGTAAAGCTTCTCCATTACCTGGATTATTTAGTGTCAAAAATATATTGGAAAGCGTATCGGAATATTGTGGAGTATTTCCTCCACAACCAGAATTCGTAGCAATGTAATAATCTTGTGCCGAGTTGCCAGCACCATTGATAGTGAAAGTGCTTGTGTTGATGTTGTTTATTACGCCAAGACTACCGCCGTTTACTGAGAAAACTTCGTAACCCTGAAAATCATTGCCAGGATCATTCACTGTATTCCAATTGATTGTCACGTCATCATTGACGTCAGTTGTTATACAAGTAATCTCAGGAGCTGGGAGAACAGTTCTATTTCTTACATTGATCGTTACAGTAGCATACCTAACACTTGGTGTCGGGCAATAATCATCTTGAATTTTGAATACGAAAACATAGGGGACTTCATTTTGGATTGTACCATCAGCACCGATAAGATGATCACAATCTGTTTGCCAATTCATTTGAATAGAGGCGCCGTTGAAACCAGAGGCAACAGGAGCAGTATTTAACGTTGCACAAGGGGTCGTTCCACAACCATTGTTTGCATCTGTGAAGTTTGCTCCGTAAGCAAGTCCAGTTGAGCTAATAGTATTTGTTTGAGAGGTCCCATCTTGAAGCGTTTCGATATCTGTAGAACTGATATTGAAATTAATTAGGTCTCCTGCAAAAATGGTCGTATCAAAAGAAGTATTGTTGTCAAATGGTGCTGCAACTGTTGGAGGTGAGTTAACACCTGTGCAATTAGAAACAATAAGTTGAACCTCTCTTTCAACTTCTGCGATCTTAGCTCCGTTGCGATAAGAAGATACCACTACTTTCGTTGCAAAATTACCTTGAGTGAAGCTCGTGAAATCTATCGCTCCATCATTAGGGTCTAAACTAGCTGGAATATTTCCGGCATTAAAGCTTGCGTCTGGAGTTGGATTATTAAAGCTAAACCCTGGTTCGAAAGGTACCGGAGAAGGGTTAACTGGTGGATTAAAACTTCCCGAAGGAAAATAATCCAATGGAGTGCCCCATTCAAAGTGCAAGGAATCTAAGTCTTGGTCAACTGCATGTGGGTTATGGCTATATGGTTGTCCAGTACAACTCACAATATATGGGGATTGCAGAAAGTTTGGAGAATTATCGATACACCCGCCGGTTGAGCCTGGAATTGGAAACATAGATGCAGTCAATGTGATGCCATATGTAGTAGGATTAGAAATATTTGTAAGGTTACCACTTCGAGAAAAGTTCTCATATGTAAAATGCCATCCGCCCGATGGAGGAGTTCCAGCTAGAGAGATCGGATCGCTTCGATAGGTTATTTTTTCTGTTGCGCCGACACCATTTCCTCCACCAACTCCTGCACCACAGTCATAAGGAACCACTCCTCCAGCAGCCGTGCAACTAGGTGAAATATCTACTCTACTTATGAAGTCTACTTCAATTATACTTACTGTTGGATGACCCCAAACGCGCAATTCTTCAAAAGTTGTGTTTACTTCAAAGCCATTACAGTCTCTGTAGAATACAAGTTCAAAAACGTAATCTCCTCCCCCTTGACATTCCCATGTGATTTCTCCACCCATGGCGTGGGTAGCACGCAAGGAAAAACTTGTTGCGAAAACAATTAGAGTTAGTATGATATGTTTCAAACGCATTAACATGTTATAAAAACGAAGGTTTTGATGCTTTATTATAACGTTGAAGGATCTCTTAAGTTGCCTTTTTTAAAGTATTTATCCGGCTTTCACAATGATTAGATCCTCCCAGTTTAAGTAGGAGTTAGCAAGTTCTTGAATTCGTTGTGGAGTTATTATGTTGAGCTGATCAAGAAATTCGTTGTAATACGAAAGGTCTTTGCCATATTTTTCGACAGATAGAAAACGATCCATTTGAGCAAAAGGTCCATCGGCGTTTTTAAGTAATTGTCCAGTGATATAGTTTTTTACAAGACCTAACTCTTCTTCAGAAACTAATTCGTTTTGGAGTCGTTTGATTTCTTCCTTGATTGCTGAAATGGTAAGATCTCTATACTTTTCACCAACTTCAGTTGAAATGAAAAAGTAACCTGTTTCCATTAATTGTGCTACTCCAGAACCTATGCCGTAAGTGTATCCTTTTTCTTCACGAATTGATGACATTAATCGCGATCCAAAATAACCTCCTAAAATCGTATTCAGTACATTGAAGTCAATAAAATCTTCGTGATTTTTGTTGAATAAGATACGTCCAATTCGAATTGCTGTTTGAAGAGACCCATCTTTTTTCTTGTCAATTTCTTTAGACTCATAGTCATAACTAAAGCTGTCATTCACTCTGTTTTGATATCCAAAATTCGACGTTAAGTCTATCATTTTTTTAATCATGACTTCACTTACATTTCCAACCACGGCTACTTTTTGTAATGATTTGAGGTAATGTTCTTTGTGGAATGTAGATAAATCATTTTTGTTTAATTGTCCAAAATCTGATTCATTTGTCAGTTCACCGTATGGACTTGATGGAAAAATAGCTGAGATAAACTCTCGTCTCGCCAATGTGCTGACTTTTTCCATGCTAACATTGAATTTTTGCTTTTGATAAGCCAACGTTTGTTTGAATTCGCGTTCGTCGAATTCAACGTGCTCTATCGCATCCGTAACGATTTTAAGTATCTCAAGAATATACTCTTTGAGCCCCAAAACACTCACTACACAGTCATCAGCACTGACCTCTATATTTGTAAAACCACCAAGGCGATCGATAGATTCTTCAATAGTATCACTTGTTTTTTGAGCCGTACCTGAAAAGAGCAGGTCACTAGTCAACTGACTAACAAGTTTGTTGTGCCTGCTGCTTCCTGCATCGAAAATCAAATCGATCTTTACAGCATCATCATCTATTTCAGACAAGTGATATAGCTTTCCTCCATTCTTAAGTGAATATTCCTTGGGAGGTAAAATTGAAATGGACTTCACATCTCTGATTTTCGGAGCTTTTGTTCTATCCATTGTTTTTAGCTTTTATAGTTAATCGAGTACAATTCGTTTTTTTAAGAATCAACTGAGACTGTTCTTTTATTTCTCTAGGAGTGATCTTTTCGTATGCTTCTGTTTCGAGATTCATGTTATTCGCATCACCCAATAGTTCGTGAAGACAAAGGCTAATACTCTTTTGGAGTACTCCCTGTTCAGAAAAAACTTTCGTTGTTTTTACTTTATTGATGATCTTTTCGAGTTCATCTTTTTCGATACTACCATTCATTAATTCTTCAAGAACGAGATGGATTTCCTTTTCAACTTGTGACACATCTACTCCTTCAGATGGTTTTCCACTAATCATTAGTAACCCAGTATCGAAAGATCCCATCACATATGCATTAATCTCTGAAACCAGTTCTTTTTCTTTTTTCAACTTTTTATATAGTCGAGAAGACTTCCCTCTACCGAGAATATCTGATATCAGATCTGCTGTATGATAATGTTCTTTATTTCTACCTGGCATTTTGAACCCTAGATAAAAAGCATCAGAAGGAACATCTCTTTCTATAGTTTTCTCTTTGTAAGTAGTCTGTTTAGGTTCTTCAGGAAGGACTCTTTCGTAAATTTTTCGAGAAGGTATGTCGCCGTACCATTTGTTAACAACTTCTTTAATGTAATCTAACTCAAAATTCCCTGAAATACAGAGTATTGCATTCCCAGGATGGTAATAACGATGAAAAAAGTCTTTTACTTCTTTCATTGTAGCTTCTTCAATGTGACTGATATCCTTTCCTATCGTTGCCCATTTGTAAGGATGTTTCTCATATGCCAATGGTCTGAACTCTAGCCACATGTCTCCATAAGGTTGATTCAAATAACGTTGTTTGAATTCTTCTATAACAACACTTCTTTGAACTTCTAAGCTTTTCTCTGTAAAGGCCAAAGAAAGCATGCGGTCACTTTCTAGCCAAAGGGCAGTCTCTAAGTTTTCAGCAGGAACGATATCGTAATAGTTGGTCATATCATTACTGGTAAAAGCATTATTCTGACCTCCCGCTTTTTGAAGTGGCCCATCGAAATTTGGTATATTAACAGAACCTCCAAACATCAAATGCTCGAAGAGGTGAGCAAAACCAGTTCTGGATTCATCTTCATCCCTTGCACCGACATCGTAAAGCGTATTCACCACAGCCATGGGAGTGGCTATATCTTTATGAAATAAAACTCTCAGTCCGTTAGAGAGTTTGAAACGTTCAAATTCGATCATTAAAAGTTGTATTTATTATCAGAATTTTGAGCCTTCAGTTCAGTCTTGAAGTTACGTATGATTTCATTCAAAATTTGGGCTGCTGGTTTTATATCGTTTATTAAGCCAGAGACCTGACCTATCTCTAATTCTCCTTCGATAAGATCCCCTTCAAACATTCCTTTCTTCGCACGTCCACGACCCAAAAGTTCCTTCAATTCATTTATTTTACTTCCATTACGATACGCCTCGGCTACCTGGTCGAAAAACGCGTTTTTGATCAATCGAACTGGTGTAATTTCTTTCAATGTTAATTTAGTGCCTCCTTCTTGAGTTTCTACTACAGTGTTTTTGAAATTGATATGAGCGGAAGACTCTTCAGAGGCTACAAATCGACTCCCAATTTGTACAGCATCCGCACCTAGGTTCATTGCGGCTAACATACCTCTACCATCTCCAATTCCGCCTGCAGCAATTACTGGAATGTTAACAGCATCTGCAACCATTGGAATCAGACAGAATGTTGTCGTTTCGTCAATTCCGTTATGTCCTCCTGCTTCAAATCCTTCTGCAACGACTGCATCAACACCTGCTTCTTCAGATTTCTTAGCGAATTTTACGCTGGAAACAACATGAACTACTTTTATTCCGTGATCTTGTAGATGTTTTGTCCATGTTTTTGGACTCCCCGCCGAAGAGAAAACGATTGGTACTTCGTGTTTGATCACCGTCTCAATATGTTTATCTATATCTGGATAAATCATCGGTAAGTTGACAGCAAATGGTTTGTCAGTCGCCGCCTTACACTTGCGTACATGTTCATCCAGTACTTCTGGATACATACTTCCAGAACCAATGATTCCGAGTCCTCCTGCATTGGAAACAGCAGAAGCTAATTCCCAGCCTGAACACCAAATCATACCTGCTTGGATTAATGGATAATCAATACCAAATAACTCAGTTACTCTATTGCTCATTGTATTAAATTAAGGGTGAAACTAGTTGCTCTTTTGAAGCATTTTCTTACTAGCCAGGAATATGATTATGATACCTGCCAGAACGAAAGGAACACTAAGCCACTGACCAGTATTAATTATCATTCCCGCATCTCGATCAGCCTGTCCGACCTTGACAAATTCAACGATAAATCTCCATCCGAAGATGAATATCAAGAAAAAGCCAAAGATCATACCTTTCTTTTCTTTCATGGTGGTTTTCCAGTAGAAGCGATGTAAGACAAAAAAGCTTATCAAATAACCAATTGCTTCATAGAGTTGAGCAGGGTGACGATAAACGTGTTGCATTTCTCCATCTATCATTACCATGTTGGTATAACTCTCTTGCATGAATTTAAAGCCCCATGGAAGATCCGTTGGTTGACCAATGATCTCATGATTCACTAAATTTCCTAAGCGAATAAAACAACCCGCAATCGCAATTGGTGCGACGATTCTGTCGAGAATCCAAAACATATTTTTCTTCGTCACATATTTACTGTAAATGAATAGTGCGATTAAAATAGCAATTGCACCACCATGACTGGCAAGCCCTCCTTCCCAAACCTTGAAGATGTCAATCGGATTTTCTTTATATAAATGCCAATCATAAAAGAACACATGTCCGAGACGCGCACCTACAATAGTTGCTATTACCACATAGATGAGTAGTTTATCCAGCCACGCCTCTGGAATATCTTCTTTTTTGAACATTTTCTTGATAACGTAGAATCCAATAATCAGGCCTGTAACGAAAAGAAGTCCGTAAAGATTTGGTGTATTCCAGCCATCAATAAGTTGTGAAGATACATTCCATTCAATTCCTAAGATCACGATAAAGTCGTTTTATAATTAGAAACCGAAAGATAGGAGTTTTTGATGAAGTAGGCGCTAAATTAATTGAAGACATTTTTGATGTGAGCACAGCATTTATAAATGTCACTTATTAAACATTTTTTATTAAACATTAACACCAGTATGTTTTTTAAGCTGACAAATGACCGTTTGCTTTAGATTAAATATAAAAAAATATAAATCAAATATGAGAGTTCAGAATATACACTTATATTAGTGGTCCTGAATGAAATGGATCTTTCACTCAAGACTTAACCATGACTGATTGAGCCAGAATTTACACACTACTGATGAGATTTTTTTTCGTTTCTGAAAGAAAAGACGGATAACGAAAAGTGTTAAAGGAAACTACTTTATTTTTTTGATGAATAATGTATAAGTGGATTTTTTTTATCGGAGTAGCTGATTGATTGAATGTTTGGAACTCAACTACATATAATCACGTTTATTTTTTTAGGAATAGAAATGCTATTCCTTCTTGCATTGATGGTCTATTGTTTATCGCGCCCGAAAGATAAAACTAGAATTAGGTTTTTTATGCTCACCTTGTTCTTTATTTTCTACAATCTAGCAAGTGGATTGCTACCTGACGATCTTTATCCTATTCCTATATTAGCTCAAAATATACTTGCTTACGGAACTGGCATTGGACTTGCAAGCTATTATTTTTACTACTTGGTTAAAGAGTTGAATATTCGAAAAGACAAATTTTTCAATCCTAAAACTTTACTGATTAGTTTGGCGGGATCATTTATGGTCGGGTTTGTGCTTATTTACCTATTGACTCAAAATGCGAATTTATCTAAACTTGTATTCATTATTTTTCCGGTTTCAATTGCGCTCTACTATTGTATGCGCACAGTGCAATTCATCTTAAATAAAACAAATGACAGAAAGGATCACGATAATCATCATCGATTTTTGAGAATATCGAGTTATTTAGGCATAATTTTCATGGCCACAATGCCGATTGTTGTTGCCTTTGGTGATTACCAGTCTTTAAATCTTGGCTTGGTAAACATCACTTTTGTGCTTTCAGCTATAGCTTTTGTGAAAGGATTGATTTATCAAAGTAGAATGGAGTACAATGCGCTCATGGAAATAGGCTATTACGCTAAGCAAAAACCGTCAAAAGAAGAAGTCGTTGAGGCTATTGCCGATTCATTAACGCACAAAGAAACCGAGGTAGCCAGGTTGATGCTTAAGGACCTTACCTATCGAGAGATCAGTAAGCAACTATTTATTGCTGAGCGGACAGCGTCAAAACATGCATCCAATATTTTTAAGAAAACTGAATGCAGGTCAAAGAAGGAATTTATTGAACGGTATGGGTAGAGAAGGTTTTTTTTAACAAAAATTCAATTATGAAATTAATTTTGACATTTTTATTCCTGTGTTATTCATTGATTGGAGTAGGACAGACTGTTACAAAAGATTACCGACACTATTTTCAACTATCAAATTATGCCAAATATAAACTTCGAACTGGATGGACCAATATCATGCTGTTTATCTAAAATTAGAACAGCCATTTGGAAGTATGGCAAATGCCGATGGAATGCTTTTTCCAATCAAAGACATTGAAGAATGCAATAAAAATAGACTATCAATTGGTCTGCTTCCATTAAATCAGTATTTAATGTTGACTGGATATAGAATTGAATGACCTTCCTTGGATCCCACTAAAATCAAGTGTTTCAAAAAAGTACGTAGAGAGTACGTATGCGTAAAAATCAAATCTACGTACAAAATACGTACTATTTTTTGGGTGTTTATTAGCGAATTCTACAATTTTGATTCGATATCAAAAAAATAAAAAGAATCTGCTGCAAAGGATTCTTGTAAAAACCTAAATTTATGTCATTGCAGGGCCGTAAAGGAGGGTACTTGAAAAAGCGTATACTCCCTGAGACGTTTTGACGGGTTAAAAATAGTTCAGGGTATAACTACTGAAATCTAAAAAGAAAGTAAGTGTTTTAAATTTGAATAATTATGAAAGCTTCAAAAATTGAAAACTTGAAAGAATATGAAACTAAGGACATTGCAAAAGTTTCTGGGGGTGCAGATCCAGAAGTTACTGCGGGAATTAGTTTTACTCTAGGTCCAAGTCAGAATTGGTTTGATGGTTCTTTATGGGGTAATTTATTTGATGGTAATCCTGATACGAGACCAGATTTGAATGAGTTCGATGATGGTAAAGTTGATGTTGATGTAAAAGTATAGAACTTATAACTTGTTTATAAGGAGGGTGGTCAATTCACCCTCCTTTTAGAATACCTTGTCTTTGAATTTATGACGTATAGAATATTCACATTTTGTTTTTTCATTACCCTATTATTTGCTTGCCAAGTACATAGGAATATTCGATCCGATCAAATTCTTAGTGAAGATAAGGCATACCTTTATCATTCTTTTTTCATGGATCCTTCAGGAGACACATTGATTTCAGACTCTTTTATTATGAGGGCACTTGATAGGCCTTGGATAGGACAGTTAAGAAGGCAGGAAGCCATCCAATATGAGTATTTTACTGACGAATCGGCTTTTGAAAAATACAAGGATCCAGAATTGTTTTATAGGTCAAAGGACAGTATTTATTATGAGAAGAATGGAGAAATGAAAGTCAAGAACAATGAGATTACGGGGGCTATTTCAATCGGTAATTCAAAATACTTCTGGATTCATCCGCCAAGATCTAATCAGTTTAGAATGTTGACTTATTCAGCTTATTTATCGACTGGAAGCAGCGCCTTAACTGATTCAACGGAATTCTATTCTGGTCATTTGAATAGATATGGTTTGGGAAGATTTATCTTTGATTATGAAGTTCATCCTGTTGATATTCATAATTCTTTAGAACCAAGACTTGATTCTCCGGATGAATGTTGGTCAATTAACGCAATTTCGAAATTGAAATGCTCTGATAATATTAGATGTGATACAAATGTATTTAATTCTAGACTAGAATCAATTTACACTAAGGAGTATGGGTTTATTGAAGCAATTTATTTTTTTGCAGATGGAACGCAAATAAGTTTTTATTTAGAAGATATAGTGAAACAATGATCATATTGTTTTCACATAACGGAGATAGAAATACTAACCATTTGATAGATTGGTTGGAGCATTTTGGGTGTATATATGAAAGGATCAATCTTCCTGATGAAGATTTTCATAATATTAGTGTAACTGCGAATGATGATTTCCAAATAGCTCTTACTTTGAAGTCAGGCAGAAAACTAAAGCTTTCTGATATTGATTTCTTTTTTGTTAGAGGTAGAGGTTTTGAAAGAAATTTCAGTTGTTCTGACAGCAGATTTCCCAGTAAAGTATTGGATGGTTTTCTTAAACAAGAGTATTCTGCTTTAGTAACCACTTTTTATGCACAGGTGAACTTGAAGGCTATTGGCTGCTTCGCTTATTCACCAAAATTAAATAAGTTAAACCAGCTCAATCTCGCTTTGAAAGTTGGCTTGTCAATTCCTCCATTCGCCATCGATAAATGTATAAGTAATAAAGTTCATGAAGTAGCGGGAGATAAATTAATTGTAAAAGCAATTGAAAAAAATTTGGGGATTGATCATGACGAAAAGATATTTGTCCAGAGAGTTCAACGTTTAGAAAAGGACAAAACAAAAAACCGATTTTTCCCTACCTTTTTTCAACAGGAAATAATCAAAGATTATGAGATTCGAATTTTTTATTTAGATGGAGAGTTTTATTCAATAAAATTTGGTTCTGAATCGGTAAAAGTAGATATGAGGGAAAATTATTCAGAATCTTGGTATGAACCATATGAACTTCCTAAGCGAATAAAGATAAAAATTACAGAATTAATGAAAGGACTTTCCCTCATTTCAGGCTCTATCGATATGCTTAAATCTATTGATGGCACCTACTATTTTTTAGAAGTTAATCCAAATGGACAGTACGATTGGGTTTCGAAATATGGGGGGCACAATTTGCATAAAAGAATAGCTATGTATTTAGCTGAAAAACAGAAAATCAATTTATTATGATAGTATATAACATACCCCTATGCCTTAAAGAGTTTAAGATCACCTCCAAAAAAAAAGTAGTAGAGCTTGATTCTCATAAAAATGAATATTATCAAGAATCCGCATTTATTCCAGTCAAGTTTTATAAGCAAATAGTTAAGTTGTGAGTTTTAATCGTTTCAGTGTTCCAGGCTATTTGGCATCTGTTGATATGGATATTGTAAAAGAATCTTTTAGGTGGACTAATAAAAAGGAGAAGGCAGCCTTTATGAAGGATTCAAGTACAAGAAGATTTGACGCTCCTTCAATTGTTGCGAATGCGATAATAGACGTTGATTTGAATACTATTGAGAACATATTTAGGTTGCTTAACAGTTTGCGGTGTAAGCATGTTGTCCTAAGAATTTTAAATAGTATTGATAGAATTCAGCTTGAACGAATAGTCAATCTAATAAATAAGTTTAATGTGCATGAAGTAACTCTACTTTTTAACTTTTGTGACTTTTTATATTCTGATAGTTTGATTGAGGTTTTGACTAAAACTAATAGAATCAAATGTTTAGTCATTTATAATAGCCCTTTTAATAAAAACCTTGAAAACATAATTTTTTACTATACTTCGGAAATGCATTTTAACTTTCATAAATCTAAAGATGAGTTTTTCTGTAATCGAAGTTTGGTAGCAGAGTCAAAATATCATCATACCTATTTTAACAAGAAAATATTCATTTCGAGAAACGGAGAAATTAGTAACTCCCCTGAATCCGAACATTCGATTGGAAACATTCAAGATTTTAATAACGACGTTATACAGTCTAAGATAAAATCCCCTGAATTTCAAAAATACTGGTATATCCACAAAGAGATTACCGATGTTTGCAAAGACTGCGAATTCCGTCATATGTGTGTTGATAATCGTTTGCCATATGAGAGAGACAAAAACCAATGGTACCACAAACAAGAATGCAACTACAACCCCTACATCGCTAAATGGAAAAATGAAGAAGGTTATCGCACATTAGAAGAATGCGGGGTCATCTCAAATGAAAAGGGATTCTCAATAGACCACGATAAAATAGCAGCAATTAATGAAGAACTTTGGGGTGAGGAATAAGAGAACACCTCAGGTTTAATCTTTTTTAGAAATTCAGCAACTCACACAGATAATTCAAACATTGGAAAACGCTTAAATGCTGATAATTTATTAATATTGACGTTTTTAAGCCAGGTCTGATTTTAACAAATGAAAAAGTTCCCCTTTTATCGACAGCCTGACCACATGGACTGTGGCCCCACATGTTTGCGAATGATCGCTAAGCATTATGGGCGTGTCGTTTCTCTGCAGAAGTTGAGGTCGATGACTGAGACCACGCGGGAAGGATCTGGAATGAATTTCGTTGCTTCGGCAGCTGAAAATATTGGCTTTCGCTCGTTAGGAGTTAAGATCGACTTTGAAATGTTACAGAAAGATGCACCTTTGCCATGCATCGTTCACTGGAGACAAAATCATTTTGTAGTTGTTTACAAGATCACGAAAAAACAAGTGTTCGTGGCGGATCCAGCTCATGGATTGTTAGAATATTCACATAAAGAATTTATTGAGAACTGGATCGGTAAAAATGCTACCAAGACTACGGAAGAAGGAATTGCATTGTTACTGGAACCTACTCCAAAATTGAAACAAAAGGAGGAGGATGACGAACATCAAAACAAACAAGGACTCTCTTTCTTATTCAAGTATTTGTTCCGCTACAAGAAGTTTCTGGTACAACTTGTTCTTGGATTACTAGCGGGATCTCTGCTTCAGCTGATCTTTCCATTCCTGACACAAAGTGTGGTGGATATTGGTATTCGGGATCAGGATATCAATTTCGTTTATCTTATTTTGATTGCGCAGTTGTTCTTGTTTATTGGTAGAACATCCATTGAATTGATCCGGAGTTGGATCTTGCTTCATTTGAGTACCCGTATAAACATTTCATTGATATCCGACTTCTTCATCAAGTTGATGAATCTACCCATTGCCTTCTTTGATGTTAAGATGACGGGAGATATCATGCAAAGGATAAATGATCATCAACGTATCGAGAATTTATTGACAGGGACTTCACTGAATACACTATTTTCAATGATGAACCTGATCGTTTTTGGAGGTGTATTAGCGTGGTATGATTGGAAGATTTTTGCCATTTTCCTGGTAGGGTCAATATTGTACTTCGTATGGGTCACACTCTTCCTGAAACGTCGTAAAGATCTTGATTACAAGCGGTTTTCCCAGATGAGTGATGAGCAATCCAAAGTAATGGAGCTGATCAATGGGATGCAGGAAATCAAATTGCACAACGCCGAACGACAAAAAAGATGGAGCTGGGAATATTTGCAAGCAAGACTCTTCAAGATTTCCACTAAAAGTTTAGCGCTTGAACAAACACAAACGATTGGGTCAGGGTTCATTAATGAGTTGAAAAATATCTTGATTAGCGTCTTCTCAGCAAAACTGGTGATTGATGGTGAGATCACACTGGGTATGATGATGGCGATCTCTTATATCATCGGTCAGTTGAATAGTCCTATCCAGCAGTTGATACAGTTGGTTTACTCTGTACAGGATGCCAAGATCGCACTTGAACGATTGTCTGAAATTCACAATAAAGACGATGAAGAAAAGGTGGACTCTGGTAATATTGTTGACTTGCCAGAAAACGCTGGTTTCGAAATCAATGACCTACATTTTAGGTATACGGGAAATGAAGATGAGGTACTGAAGGGTATTGATATGGAGATTCCCGCGAATAAAGTCACAGCTATTGTTGGATCAAGCGGTAGCGGTAAGACAACGCTTATGAAAATGTTACTGAAGTTCTATGATCCAAGTGCTGGTGAAATCAAGATTGGAGGAATGAATTTGAGTAATGTTTCACCGAAAGCATGGCGAGACATAAGTGGTACGGTAATGCAGGAGGGTTATATTTTCAATGATACAATCGCTCATAACATAGCTGTTGGGGTTGATCGGATAGACAAGGAGCGTTTACGAAAAGCCGTGAAAGTTGCCAATATTCAAAGTTACATTGAGGAATTACCTTTGGCGTATAATACGAAAATCGGTCAGGATGGAGTAGGGATGAGTACAGGACAGAAACAGCGTTTGCTCATTGCAAGGGCGGTTTATAAAAACCCTGAATATATTTTCTTTGATGAAGCAACAAGTGCTTTGGATGCCAATAATGAGAAAGTCATTATGGAGAATTTAAATACTTTTTTCAAAGACAGGACCGCTGTTGTGATTGCCCATCGATTGAGTACGGTTAAGAACGCAGATCAGATCGTGGTGTTGGAAGCAGGTATGATTGTAGAACGAGGAACGCACACGGAATTGGTTGCGAAGAAAGGAAGATATTACGAGTTGGTGAAGAATCAGTTGGAGCTTAATTAAATATGAATACAACAATTGGGAATTATGAATACAGAGGTGACCGAGTGTCCTGATCGAAACGAAGTGTAGCATCAGGATGTATCGAGGGCGCCGGAGTTGAATTAGGAATTGGTCAATTATGAATACAGAGGTGACCGAGTGTCCTGATCGAAACGAAGTGTAGCATCAGGATGTATCGAGGGCGCCGGAGTTGAATTATGAAATTGTTGAATATTGAAGCATAAATTTATATATCTTAAATAGGGATTGGAAAAATTCTTAATTGAGAAGAAAATGAAAAAAGATAATATAATTCAGGTGAAAAGCTATGATTTTTCAGTTGAAGTTGTGAAGGCGTGTAGGGTCTTGATGGAAGATAAAAAGGAGTATATTCTTTCGAAACAATTGATGAGATCTGGGACTTCGATTGGAGCAAATATTGAAGAGGCGATTGGTGGATTTAGTAAAAAGGACTTTTATTATAAGTTAACTATATCCTACAAAGAAGCACGAGAGTCTCTTTACTGGATTAGATTATTATTTGACACGGGTTATTTAAATGAAGGAATTAAAGATAGGCTATCACGAAATTGTGAAGAAATTTTAAAAATTATCGGAAGTATATTGAGAACATTGAGAAAGGGATAATTATGAATAGGTTAATTATGAATTAGGAATTATAAAATTCATAATTGTCTAATTCGTAATTCCTAATTAGAGTAATGGAAAAAGAGAAAGAAATAGAATTGAGATCAGAGGAGGTGCAGGAAGTCCTTTCGCACGTTCCAAATTGGATGATTCGTTGGGGGATTACCTTGATCTTCGCATTGATTGTAATGCTCGTTGTTCTTGCCTGGTTCATTAAGTACCCGGAGGTGATCGAAGGACAAGTCAAAGTTACTACGGAAACTCCACCCGTTAAATTGACTTCACAGATCAATGGTCGAATTCAAGAGATTTTTGTCGAGAATGGCGACACCGTGGAAGAAGGTCAGATGATCGCTGCCTTAGAAAACCCGCTAGACGATGAATCTGTTGAGTTTCTTCAAAACTTACTCGATACTTTCGAGCTACATTACAAGTATGATTCATTGGGAGCATTTACGTTTACGAACACATTTCCCAACCTAGGAGATCTTCAAACGACGGTGAATGAGTTTAGAAATGCAGGAGAGGACTATTTCACACGAAAATTCAATACATATGACACGGAAAGGATTGAGAACCTGGAAAAGCAGATCGTACATCACGAAAGAATGAGTCATGTGTTGATGACCCAATTGAATCGTGGAAACTCTGAAATGGAAAATGCGACTGAGAAAATGGAGAGTGATAAGAAGCTTTACGAGAAAGGGGTGATTGCCAAAATGGAATATTTTGAAGAACAATCCAAGTATACACAGAAACAGCAATCGCTGGAGAATATTAAAACGCAGCTTATTCAAAATAACATTACCATTACGAATCTTGAAAAACAATTGATCGAGCTCAAGTTTGAACAAGATGAGTCGATTAGAAAGCTAAATGTGAAACTGGCTACTTTAATGGATCAGATCAACAATCAAATATCTGGCTGGCAACAGACTTATGTACTTAAAGCACCTCATGATGGAGTAGTCAATTATTTAGCTGACATCTCCACAAGTCAAACAATCAATGCCGGCGACCCACTTTTTGCAGTAGTGCCGAGTGATACGCGAGTGATAGGTTATGTTCAAGTTCCATCTCGAGGTATCGGTAAAGTTGAGGTCGGTCAGCGTGTAAATATCGATTTGTCAAATTATCCATCTCAGGAATTTGGTCAACTGAAGGGAGAAGTGATTTCTGTTTCTCAAGTGCCTACGATAGATGCATCATCACAACAAGGATTCTATTTTGCCAAAGTTAAATTACCAGAAGGATTAAATACAACATACAATAAAGAGCTGACGAATAAAGGAGAGATGGTTGGCTCTGCCGCGATCATTACCGATGACCTCAGGGTGTTAGAACGTGTTTTCAATCAATTCAGATCACTTTTTGATGAGTAGACATCAGGTAAATATCATATTCATTGCGTTTATAGCGCTTTTACCTTTTACAGCTTCATCCCAGGAAAGTTGGACTTTAGAAAAATGCATTTCGTATGCGGATACGGCAAACCTTGATCTTCAAAAACGCAGTATCGATTTAGAAATAGCTGATGTCAATCAAACCCAGGCACGAATGAATGTTTTACCGACTTTGAATGTCGGAGGAACGCATGGGTTTAACTGGGGGCAAAGTATTGATCCTTTTACCAATCAATTTGCCACAGACCGTGTGCGTACCAATAATGTTTATGCGAGCAGTAATTGGAATATTTTTTCTGGCTTAAAAAATTACTACCTCAAGAACGAAAGTGATTTAACGTATCAAAGGACTCAGCAGCAAATTGAGATACAAAAGCGTAACTTAAAAATGGACATTGCTGCAGCCTACATGCAAGTGGTGCTCAATGATTATCTCGTAAAAGCTGCAGAGAAACAAGTAGAGTATGCTGTGAAATCCAGAGAGCTAACTGAGGAAAGGTACCAACTAGAATACGTCACAAAATATGATCTCTTGGCGATGACTAGTCAATTGACCTTAGACAGCATGAAGCTGCTTCGGGCTCAAAATAATAAGCGCTATAGTTTATTGCTATTGAAACAATTACTCAATACTGAAGGAGAGATACAAGTTGAAATTCCAGAGATCACTGATTTAGAAAATCGTGAAGTTACATTGAGCGAATGGGAGCTGTCTGCAAGTCCAGAATACGATCTGGCTCAACTTAACATTGACCTGGAAACGAATCGATTAAAACAGGCGAAGTCAAGCTTAATGCCTACTGTTGCTATCAATGGTTCAATAGGGAGTGGATATTCTGGAAATAATACTGTTCTTGTGGGAACGGAATTTCTTCCCAAACCATTCAACGTACAAATGGAAGAGAATTTTTATCAATCGGCTGTTTTGACTGTCAACGTACCTATTTTTAACCGAGGACGTGTTCGAACAAATATGAAACTGGCTGAAGCCGAAATTGCGAAACGAGAGATCGATAGGGAAATACTCTATCAGCAATTGGTAAATCAATATGAGAAGCTAGGTTATGAAATCGCCAACGAGAAAGTGAATGTAGATGCTTTAGAACGATCTTTGACTGCCTCTGAAGAGAGATTCGAAGCCTCCACTGAAGAATATAATGCTGGCGCCTTAAATGTTCAGGATTACCTGGATTTACGTAGCGAGCTCTTCTCGTTACAAGCAGACTACTATACCTCGATTATCACACTTCGATTCAAACAGGAGATCTTGGGGTATATGCTTGAGTAATTCTCTCTTGACTGCTTTTCTCATAGTTGCACTTCCATAAATTTGTTACTACTGTTCGAGTTCAAAATAAGTGAACCGGGCAAGAGTGCTATTACTATGCTGTCGTATTGTATCCATGAATCCAAATGAAATTTTTAGGATATTCTTAAAAATATACTTAAAACTTGTATGCATAAGAAAATTATGTATATTTGTTTTATGTATTCAAAAGAAATAGTAAAAGGAACACTCAAACCCATTATTCTCAAATTGCTTAATGAGCATGGAAGAATGTATGGTTACGAGATCACGTCAAAGGTAAAGGAGTTAACCACGGATAAAATTCAAATTACAGAAGGTGCGCTTTACCCATTACTCCATAAGTTGGAATCGGAACAAATCGTAACAACCGAGAAAGAGTATATCGGAAAACGCGTGAGAAAGTATTATTCGTTAACTCCTGAGGGAAAGACTATTGCCGAACAAGCGATTGAGGAATTTTTAGATTTCATGATTACCATAAAGGGGATTCTGGAACCAGGAACACAATTTTCGAATGGCTGAATTGAACCATAAACAAGTCGATGTAATATATGATCTTGTTCTAGATCATGGAGTAAGCTATCGCGAACTCCAAATGGATATAGTAGATCATCTCTGCTGTATGGTAGAACAAAAAATGGATAGCGGGAGTGATTTTAGGGAATCATTAACGCTATCCACCAAAGAATTTGGCATCCAGACCCTACCAGAGATTCAGGAGGCCACTTTGTATTTACTAACCTTAAAATTAAGAAAAATGAAAAAGGCAACAGGTATTTTAGGAATTATTTCATCTGCTCTCATTATGGGAGGAGTAGTGT
The DNA here is from genome assembly GCA_965656195.1 of Brumimicrobium sp. Taxonomy (GTDB): domain Bacteria; phylum Bacteroidota; class Bacteroidia; order Flavobacteriales_D; family Crocinitomicaceae; genus Brumimicrobium. The sequence continues at coordinate 44,187 of CBFHJL010000002.1, forward strand.
TCAAAATTAATCATTTTCCCGGTGCAGGCGTAATGCTTGTCCTAGGATTGGCATTAATTAGTGTTGTTGTGTTACCGCTCTTCGCTTTTATAGAAATAAATAAGCAGAGTTCTCAACTTCAAAAGATCACAAGTTTCTCAGGTATTATTTCAGGAGCACTAATCAGTGTTGGAACAATGTTTAAGATCATGCATTGGCCAACAGCGAATATTATAATAACAACAGGTATTATTTTGATGGCTCTTGTATTTATACCACTATTTACAGTGAAGAGTTATAAAACTGCGGAATTTAAGCTTTTAGCTATCGCTAAATCAATGATGATTCTGTCTGGTATTATAATAATCTGGGGTATTGTACCACTAAGTGAAGAAAGATCTCCCATCGAGAAGACTCATCATAGTTACCATCAGAATCACGAAACTGATTAGAAAAAAAGACTTGTTTTATGGGAAGAAAGGGGATTAAGAGTCCCCTTTTTTTATTGAAATTACTTTCTTTCTAATCTTATAGGATCCGCCATGCTAATTGGCTTCTTATTATTTGATTTGAATTTTAGCTTTTCAGATCGACCTTTCTTAAAAATCTTATTACTATTATCCAATCCTTTTCGTAGTGCTTTCTGTTCTTCTTCAGGCAAATGAATTACATCCTGACAATCTGTTGAACAGCACTCTTCATATTTAGACTTGCATTTCTCACACTGAATAAAGAGTAGGTGACATGCATCATTGACACAATTTGTGTGTGTATCGCAAGGTTCACCACATTGGTGACAAACAGAAATGATATCTTCTGAAATACGCTCTCCTCGTCTCTCGTCAAAGACAAAGTTTTTCCCAATGAATTTGTTTTCTATTCCATTAGAGTCGCAATCACGCGCATACTTTATGATTCCACCTTCGAGCTGATGTACTTTTTTAAATCCTCTGTGTTTATACCATGCAGAAGCTTTTTCACAACGAATTCCACCCGTACAATACATGACGATATTTTTGTCCTCATTACCTTTCAAAATCTCATCTTCGATAATTGGAAGTGATTCTCTGAAAGTATCTACATCCGGAGTAATTGCTCCCTTAAAGTGCCCTACTTCAGTTTCATAATGATTCCGCATGTCTATTAATATAGTATCGGGATCATCAACGATCTTATTAAACTCTTCTGCTTTGAGATGCTTGCCTTTGTCCGTTACATCAAAAGTGTTGTCATTCAGACCATCAGCGAGAATCTTTTTCCTGATTTTGATCTTGAGTTTTAAAAATGGGAATTCAGCCTCTGACTCATCAACTGCTAAATTCAGTCGAATACCATCTAAAAAAGAGATCTGATATAGTTCATTCTTGAATTGCTCGAACTTATCAGCAGGTACTCCGATCTGAGCATTAATGCCTTCCGTCGCGACATATGTTCGTCCAACAATACCTAAGTTGTTCCACATTTGAAATAAGTGATCTCTAAATACTTGGGGGTTCGGTATTGAGGCATATTGATAAAATGAAACAGTCACGAATTTGGTTCCTCGCTCCTTCAATTTCACTACCAACTCCTCCTTGCTCAATTTATTCCACAGTTGCATACTATGATTTTTTGATTAAAGATGACGCAAAAATAAGTAATTATCATTAAACCTTTATGAGTAGTCATATTGGCTAACCCCAAAACTGATTTTAATCATTTGTCAAAACAATCTATAAAGAAAGGTTTAGGTTCCTATAAATGACGAGTGACAAATGTTACAGTTACATAGCTGAGTCTTACATATTTTAGTAGAAAATATTTACACTATGAAAAAACATTATAGCACCTTAGTAATTGGTGGCGGGTCAGGAGGGATTATGATTGCTGCTCAGCTCATTGAAAGAGGACTCGAGAAAGACATAGCCATTATAGAACCATCAAAATTTCATTACTATCAACCCGCATGGACTTTAGTCGGTGCCGGGACGTATAACTATGAAGATACAAAAAGACCTATGAGCAGTGTTATGCCGAAAGGTGCTGACTGGATTCAGCAAAAGGTATCCAAAATACTTCCAGACGAAAACAAAGTGATTCTTGAAGATGGTAACACTATTAGTTATGATTATTTAATGGTTTCACCAGGATTAAAGTATGACCTCTCTCTAGTTCCAGGTCTTAAAGAAATTCTGGAGGATCCAAACTCTGGTGCCGGCAGTGTGTACACTGATCCAGATAAAGTATGGAAGAATATCAATGAATTTAAAGGAGGTATAGCTCTGTTTACTCAGCCAACAACTCCTATCAAGTGTGGAGGGGCTCCACAAAAGATAATGTATTTGGCAGAAGCTGTATTCAAAAAACAAGCAAAGCGAGAAAATACAAAGGTTGTCTTTGCAACAAATGGAGGTGTAATCTTCGGTGTTAAACCGATAAAAGAAACCTTAATGAAGGTCGTGGATCGAAAAAACATCAATCTTAAATTTGGTCATCAATTGGCTGAAATTGATCCTAAAGAGAAAATTGCTTGGTATAAACTGGGAGATAATAAAGGAGAATATAATGATTTAGGTATTGAAATGTTGGAAAAAGACGGGATGGTTGGAATCAAATACGATTTTTTACACACAGCACCTCCATCCGTAGCGCCTGAATTTGTAAAAGAAGCTGGTTTAACGAATGATGCGGGTTGGATGGATGTCGATCAATACTCTCTGCAACATAAGAAATACAAAAATATATTCGGAATAGGAGATGTTGCGGCATTACCTACGGCAAAAACAGGTGCTGCAATTAGGAAGCAAGTTCCTGTAGTGATTGATAACCTAGAGAAGTTGAAAAAGGGTAATGAGAAATTCGATAAAAAGTACAATGGTTATTCATCTTGTCCTTTAGTAACGGATTACGGTAAAATGGTGTTGGCAGAGTTTGATTATGAAGGTAACTTCACTCCTGATCCAAAACTAAAGTGGATGTTGATAGGAGACAGTTCGAAAGAACATTGGCGCTTATGGATGCTTAAGAAGTATGGTCTTCCTTACCTTTACTGGAACAAAATGATGAAAGGAAAAGACGTTTAATTCGAGTAAGATGGAAAATATAGAGTTTGCGAGGTTACAGATGGCGTTAACATTAGTGTTTCACATCGTTTTCGCTGCAGTAGGGATGGTAATGCCATTTTTTATGGTAGTTGCACATAGAAAATGGATTAAAACACGTGATGAAGTTTATTTACGTTTGACTAAGGCTTGGCAACGAGGTGTTGCTATATTTTTTGTAATTGGAGCGGTCTCAGGAACCGCTCTTTCTTTTCAGCTTGGGTTATTGTGGCCAGAGTTTATGAAGCATGCTGGTCCAATCTTTGGAATGCCATTTTCTTTAGAGGGTGCGGCATTCTTTGTAGAGGCCATTGCTTTTGGTTTTTACATATATGGTTGGAATAACTTGAAAGAGAAGTTTCATTGGTGGATGGGCGTCTTGATTGGAGTCTCAGGTGTGACTTCTGGAATACTCGTGGTTGCGGCTAATGCATGGATGAACTCTCCTGCTGGATTTGACTTTGTTAACGGCGAATATGTGAATATTGACCCAATTGCGGCCATGTTTAATGACGCTTGGTTTACACAATCTCTTCATATGACGTTGGCCGCATTTACTGCTACTGGGTTTGCCGTTGCGGGAATTCATGCGTTTCAAGTTTGGAGAAAAAGGAATGTAGAACTTCATAAAAAAGCATTTAGAATAGCCGTGACTTTTGGTGCTATTGCAGCAATTCTTCAGCCATTAAGTGGTGATTTGTCTGCCAAAGATATTGCTGAGCGACAACCTGCTAAGTTGGCGGCCCTTGAAGCACATTATGATACGGAAAAGGGAGCGCCATTGTACATAGGTGGTATAGTCAATGAGGAAGAACAAACCGTAGATTATAAGATAGAAATACCTAATGCGCTTTCGTTTTTAGCATTTGGTGATTTTGATGCTGAAGTTAAAGGTCTGAACGATTTTCCTGAAGATGAAAGACCGCCAGTTGCCATAACGCACTATGCATTCCAAATTATGGTTGGCTTGGGTATGCTATTAATGTTGGCAGGCGTTATCTTTTTCATAGCACGTAAAAAGACAAAATGGATGCGCTCTCAAAAATTCTGGCTCTTCTTTACTCTTTTAGCTCCTTTAGGATTTATAGCGTTAGAAGCAGGCTGGATTGTAACCGAAGTAGGAAGACAACCTTGGATCATTCATGGAGTGATGAAAACAGCTGATGCTGTTACGCCAATGCCTGGATTGCAGTATAGTTTCTATATGTACCTTGTATTGTATAGTATCTTATCTTTTGTTGCAATCTTTTTAATGAATCGTCAAATTAAAGCTTTGAACAGCACAAAATAAAATCATATGTTGTACGTAGTATTGTTCTTCTTGTTTTTTGCAGTTCTGCTCTATACATTGCTTGGTGGAGCAGATTTTGGAGCAGGAATTTTGGAGAGTTTTTCGTCTAAAAAGAATCGAGAAATTAATCGAGATGTAATTTATCGCGTAATTGGACCGGTTTGGGAAACGAATCATGTTTGGCTTATCATCGTAATCGTCGTTCTCTGGGTAGGTTTCCCTATTTACTTTAATGCAATTTCAATATACCTTCACATTCCATTGACTCTAATGTTACTCGGAATAACTATACGCGGAATAGCTTTTGTATTTAGACATTATGATGCGATTAAAGATGCTAAAACACAACGAATCTATAATGCAATGTTTAGAATTGGAAGTGTTATCACTCCTGTTTTTATTGGAATGACCTTCGGCGCTTTAGTGAGCGGAGATATCGAATTGATCAATGAAGGGGCTAACCAAAGTTTTGCTTCGGTATATGTTTCAAGTTGGTTCAATATATTTTCGGTGCTTATTGGGGTGTTTTTTGCTGCATTGTGTGCTTTCTTGGCTGCTGTATTCTTAATAGGAGAAACAGATGGAGCAATTCGAAAAATGTATGCACGTAAAGCCAATATTGCAGTTTTGGCACTTGTGACAATTGGTTTTTCTACGTTAATGTATGGGTATTTTACCAATCGTGTTTTTGTATTAGACTTTATTACGAATACCTATTCTATAGGTGCTGTAGTACTATCTGGTATAATTATGATCCCGCTGCGTCAATCAATTGCGAAAAGAGCAAGGGTGAGAACGAGAAGTTTAGCTGCAATTCAGGTTATTCTTATATTGTTTGCTGCTTTGATAGCACATTTTCCAAACTTTATTATCACAACAACTAAAGAGTTGAGCTTATTAGATAGTACTGCTCCTGAATCTGTTATTACCGTTATTGGTGGGACACTGATCGTTGGTGGTTTAATCATTTTGCCAGGGGTATTTCATCTTTTCAAGGCTTTTGATATGATAAAATCATTTAAAAAACCTAAAAAAGTAACCGACAGTATTGATAAGTAATATAGTTTAAGAATGGATGGTTAAAACGATATTTCGAGCCCCTCCATGATTTCTAAACTCGCATAAATAAATCCCTTGCCATGTTCCAAGATTTAGCCTACCATTGGTAATAGGAATGGTAACTGAGGATCCAACCATGGATGACTTTATGTGGGCCGGCATATCATCAGGGCCTTCGAAAGTGTGCTCATAGAAGGGTTCGTTTTCTTTTACGATATGATTAAAGGATGATTCTAAATCTGTTCTAACCGTTGGATCTGCATTTTCATTAATTGTTAACCCAGCCGAGGTATGTTGGATAAATACATTAAGCATTCCCTTTTCCGGTAAATCGATAAGATCAATGATTTGATTCGTAATAAGGTGAAAACCTCTCGAGAATTCAGGTAATCGTATTGTTTTTTGATGGATCATTTCAAGTGCTTTATTAATTTATTTCGGCTCAAAAGCTTTTATAACAAGATCATCTATAAAAATAGATGAATCGCTTCGGTGCCAAAATTGAACAGTTAATTTATCCTCGTCTGTCCTTGTTTCTGGAGTCAAATAAATCATTTCGATTTCGCTCCATTGATGAATCGGTAAATTTATTAGAGATTTTTTCTCCCATTTATACACGGCATTCTTGTAGTCAAAACTTGAAGTTAGGAGCGTCGGATTATTATTCTCTTGTTTTGTTTTATAAACTTTAGCTGTGATTTGTATAAATACATGGTCCTTATCTGTTATTTCGTTATAGGGTATTTTGAAAGGTGGCGTGTAAATGCTCTGGCCATTCAATTCAAATGATTTATTGCCAGTAAAAGAGTACTCGGATCTCGTTCCTGGCATATATTCAAAGCTCGTCTCATATATTACGCGTTCGGAGTATTTGCTTTCATTCTTATAATCTATGTTTTGCCAATTGAACCTATCGATCAACAATAATTCGGTTTTTAAATTTTTATCCTGACTTAGTGAGCCGAATGAAGCAAAATAGTATTCTTTGGTCATTCCATCCCCAGGAATCACTCCATAGTAATATTGCATTGTTTGGAAAATGTTCAGGAATGTTAAAGTAGAAAAAACTGCACCTACAATGACCCTTAATGTATTTCCTTTTGACCAAAGATATTGTAAAAGATGGCCCAGTGGTATACTCATAATAACCATTGATGGAATGAGCGCTCTTTGACTGAAGGAAGTTGCGTACCACCAGCATGACCAACTAGAGACTAAATACAAATTCAGGATGAAGAAGGTGAACAAAGGAATGAATAGCTTTCTATCCTTTCTGTACAGCACAATAAATCCGAGTGTGGCCAATAACATCAATGGAGTATAGACGTACCATCCTTTTCGAAAACTAAAAAGTGTATCTAGTGTATGCGGTGCTAGAAAGTCTAGGCCTTCAGCGGGATTACCATAATCAGTAAAAAGGAAGTGGCCCGTTTTTATCTTCCAATAAATGAGTTGAATACTGCCTATAACAATAATAATTAATGTGAAGATGATAAGCTGCTTCAGATGTTTTTTGAAAAATGATTTTCTGGACTCTTTAGATCGATAGGGCCATAAGAGAGGAATGAATAAACATACTATCTCAGTGGGTCGAGTGAGAATCATAAGTCCACAAACTAAACCAAGCAGTAGAATAGTTTTAAGCTGTTGTCTATCATACCATTTAATAGTGAGCCAAATAATTAAAGTGTATCCTGTGAAAAGCAGGTTATGACTCATTGCGTTTTGTCCGTAAAAAGTCACGTGCATTAGATAGTTTGTACCAAACACAATCAAAGTTAGCAGGACGAATGAAAGAATACTATTGAAGAAACACCTTAGAACCTTGAAAAGGAAGTAAACACCAATGAGTGCATACGTCAGAGAGCCGATAAACACCCCGATCTGATATGGAGCGGAAAATCCATCTGCGGGATAATCTGTAAATTGAGCTATGAGGTGGGAAATCATAAAAAATGGAGCGTAACAAACAGCCCAGCCAGATGTGTATTTCATGACAAAGCCACCGTCATTTAACGTTTGAATTTGATATAAGGTCTCACTGGTTGAGTATGTAGATTTTATGTTTTGTAAAAAATCAATAGCATCTTGCGAATTTCCATCTACAATAAATGTGAGCGGTAAATAAATGTAATATCCAAAAACATCGTAGGTGATTGTATTCGACGGATAGAAGTAGATACTGTTGATCACTATAAATGACAACAGCATTAAAAATAATATTTTTATAGGTCGTTGAAGTTTGGAAACCATAGTTTTAGTAGATATCAATATTCTGATTTGGCTTCAAATTCATCCCATTTTTTAAATGATTGTTTCGCTTCTTGTCTCATGAATTGATCCGTTTCGAGTTTTCTATCTTTATAATTAAGCTCTATCTCTTTATATATAAATGCATCGTCAAATCCGCTATCTGCAGCATCCTTTTTATTCGCTGCAAAGTGTAATTTGTCTAGTCGTGCCCAATAAATTGCTCCCAAGCACATTGGGCAAGGTTCACATGATGAAAATATTTGACAACCAGATAAGTCATAAGTAGACAGTTTTTTACAAGCTTGACGAATTGCGTTTACTTCCGCATGGGCAGTAGGGTCATTATCATTAGTTACACTATTCGCACTCTCTGCGATAATATCTCCGTTTTTTACGATAATTGCACCAAATGGACCTCCACCTCGCTCTACATTTTTCGTAGCTAACTCAATAGCCTTAGCCATATAATCTTTGTATTCAGATGTCATATTGATAGACTTTTAGTAAATGTAGAAAAATATGATAATTCAATGAGTAGAATTATGTCCATTCTTTATCATATTTTTGGATTGTAAAATTCCCCTCAAGTCATTCAAATTCTAGTGGGAATGACCTCCTGTATTTTCACCTTCAGCTTGGATGAGGTCAAAAGCTCCATTTAATAGAAAGAAGTGATCTTTCTGTTTAGTATCTATTGATACCCATCCAGGCTTTTTTTGGAGTGCTTTTACTTCTGTTCTTTCAAAATGTACCTCTCCGTTGTGCTTATCTTTTTGAATCAATGCATAGTTAATACCATCTAATTCAGTGACAGCCGTTGCTGGTATGGCATAAAGTGAGTCAGAATTCACATTTATAGTTCCGTTTACATAAGCACCAATAATCATGTGGTCAGGAACTGAATCTGGATGAGCATGTACTAGAACTCTTCGGTCTTCCTTAACCTCAGCACCAATCCTGTAAATTTTTGCTGTTAACTCCCCATCTGAATTGCCATGCATACCAAAAGTTAACGACTGACCCTCAGATAGTCGAGCAACGTCTTTAGCAAAAACTTGTAACTCCAGGTGAATATGATCTGGATCAACTAACGACATAAGTTGCTTGTCATTTCCAACCCATTCGCCGGTTGTTGCATTTACTGAAGATATTATCCCATTTGCAGGAGCAAGAACAGGATAGCTTCTACTAATTCTGCCTGACTTCACATTTTCTGGAGAAAGATTAATTAAAATTAACTGTCCTTTTAAACTTTCTACTTGAGCAGCAATAGAATTAAATTTACTTTTTGAAGAAATAAACTCCTTCTTGGATACAACATTGTCCTCGTATAGTTTTTTCAAACGCTCATATTCCTGTTCAAGATATTCTTTCTCACTTTCAGCTTTAAGATATTTTTCCTGAAGCTCCAGTATTCCTTGATGTTCAATAGTGGCTATTACCTGGCCTTTTTTAACGTGATCACCAACAATCACATTGATCTTTTTTATATAACCAGCGATGTAATTACTTATCACATATCTATTGGAGGGAGGTAAATCTACAACCCCAGTAAAATTAACTGATGTATTGAAAGAACGAAAAACAGGTTTGCCTATTTTGTATTCATTGATCTCCAATTGCTCTGAGGTTAGAACAAGTTCGTGAGTACTTTCAGTTTCGTTCGAATGCTGGTTTTTGTCCTCGTTTTGATTACATGAGGCAAGGAGACCTATTATAGAAATAAATATTAATCTTTTCATTGTGCTAATAATTAAAGTAAAAGGTAATTAAGCTGAATAATACATTGGTTGTATCTATTCAATAGAGAAAGGTATTCGACTTGTATCAATTTCGCCGTTTCTATACTCTGTATGTATTTAAAGAAATCGATTTCTCCTTCCGAATAGCTTTTAGAGGCTACTCGGATGATCTCATTGGCAAGATCTAGGCCTTCGCTTTCATAATAGAATAACTGTGTCTTGTGCTGAGACAATTCCGCTTCAAGTTGCTTCTTGAAAGAAGATAATTCATATTGGTAATGACTCTGTTCGTATTTTGTTGCTTCCACTTGGAGCGCTTTGGCTTGGATTTTTGCGCGATCTCCCATGAAAAGTAGAGGGATTCTGATTCCAACTTGGTAACTATGGAGGTAGTCATTTAAACCATTATTCGTTCCTACAGCATAATTTAGACTAAGGTCTGGAAGAACTTTGTTCTTTTCTAAATGATAACTATCTGACTTAACTTTAACCGCTGTTGACATTACTTGCTTGCCAATGGCATAAAGGCTATCTACAACCTCATGTGTTAATTTCGTTATCACAACGGAGCCAACCACAAATGATGTATCAGACTGAATGAATCCCCGCATTTCTTCGTAGGCACGTCCCAATTCACTTTGTATGCCGATATAGTCAGTATGTACTTTTCTTTGCTTTGAAAGTGCAGTTATTTTTTCAAGATTACTTGATCCTCCTAAGTCGTATTTGCGTTCAGCCTTCTGAGCAAAATCTGAATATAAACTATCAAGAGAGTTTAACAACGACTTTTTATTTTCCAAATATACCAGGTAGTAATATTGTTGCGTAATACTTTGCAAGAGTTTAGCTCTTTGAAATTCAAATTGTCGCAAAGAAAGTTCTGTTTTAGACTGATTTAGTGACATGCTATTCCCATAAACTGAAGGGAATGAAAATGTTTGCTGCATTCCAAATTTGAAGTTTGCTCTTCCGTTACTAGCTATGTCATTTTCATCAAAAGAGTTGTAAATTTCAGTCTTGTCAAAAGTATATGAAGACATCTCTAGTCGTTTAGAAGCTTCTACATACTTTTTTCCCGATTTCAAGCCAGCATTATTTTGCATAGCTATTGATTTTAATTCTGCTAGCTCTAGCGATGTTTGTTCCTGACTATAAGAGTAGGAACTGGATAACATGAGCAGTATTAAAATCGACGTAAGTGTTGAACTGTTCATTTTTTGTGGTTTGTTTAATTGTTTTCTTTTTATCAATGCATACAAAACAGGAAGAATTACTAGGGTTAGTATGGTTGAGGTGATTAAACCGCCAATGACAACAGTGGCAACTGGTCGTTGTACTTCTCCTCCTGCGCCTGTTGAAATAGCCATAGGCAGGAAGCCTAAAGCCGTTGTACTTGCAGTTAGTATAACTGGTAGTAATCTATCCTTAGCTCCTTCCACGATCAAGCTCTTGAGGTCTTTGGAAGATTTGAAATCAAAGGTTTTATAGTGTTCGATTAAAATTATTCCGTTTAAAACTGCGATACCGAAAAGTGCAATAAACCCGACACCTGCTGAAATACTGAGAGGCATATCTCGAATCCACAAGAGTAAAATGCCACCTACAGCAGCAATAGGAATTGCCGAGAAAATTAGAATAGACTCTATTATAGATTTAAATGCAAAATAAAGCATGATAAAAATCAGTGCAAGAGCAATAGGAACAGCGTATAAAAGACGGTTAGAGGCTCGTTGTAAATTTTCGAACTGTCCTCCATACGTGATGCGGTAGCCTGCGGGTAAATCAAGATTTCCTTGCAGCCTAGACTTAATTTCATCGACTACTGTCTGCAGGTCACTATTTCGGACGTTAACACCAACAACTATCCTTCTGTTTGTTTGATCTCTTGAGATTTGTGCAGGACCTTTTGTATATTTTATTTCAGCTACTTCATTCAAGGGTATCTTAGTGCCCAAGGGAGTATCTATCATTAGTCCTTTTAGATCTTCTATTGATTTTCGTTGATCGTTCTCAAGTCTCGCAACCAGATCGAATCGCTGTTCTCCTTCGAAAATAACTCCCATTGTTTTCCCAGCAAATGCCATAGAAATCATATCATTCAAAGTGGCGATGTTTAGTCCATGTATCGACATTTTTGCACGATTGAACTTAACCTGCATTTGTGGAAGACCAGATACCTTTTCAACAGTGATGTCGTTAGCACCTTTCACGTCTTCAATTAAACTTTTTATCTCTAGACCTTTTTCTTGCAGAATGTCCAAGTCTTCACCGAATACTTTGATTGCAATATCTGAACGAACTCCAGTGATTAATTCGTTAAATCGCATTTCGATAGGTTGACTAAATTCAACTTCTATGCTCGGTATAACTGCAAGAGCTTCCTTAATAGAGTCAGCTAATGCATCCTTCGTGCTGGCAGAAACCCACTCTGATTTAGGTTTAAGAATTACCATTATATCAGTTTGCTCCATAGACATGGGGTCAGTGGGTACTTCAGCAGCCCCGATTCGGGTAACGACATTTTCAACCTCTGGGAATTTTTTAATTAAAATATCCTCGATTCTTGTCGTTGTTTCAATAACTTTTTCTAGTGATTTGCCTGTTTTCATAACGGGCTGAATAACGAAGTCTCCTTCGTCTAATTGAGGAACAAATTCAGCTCCCATATTCCTGAAGATTATTGTCCCAAGAACTAGAAGAGCAACTGAAAGTGAAATAACAATAGCTTTTCTTTCTAGGGCCCATTCAAGACTTGGTATATAAAGCCATTTTACGGCACCAAGCAAACGGCGCGAAATACTAAAAGATTGTTTTGGTTTTTTGCTAAGGAACAAAGATGACATTACAGGAACATATGTCAAGCAAACCAAAATTGCCCCGATGATTGCGAAAATAAATGTCAATGCCATTGGAATGAACATTTTTCCTTCAACACCTCCAAGTGATAAAATAGGTATGAATACAATGATGATAATGAGTTGTCCGAATATCGCCGATCTCATCATTCTGGCAGTGGTGGAAATAGTTACATCATCACGTTCTTCATTGGTTATTTCACCTTGCTTCTGTGCCTTTTGCAGGATGTGTAAGGCCGTAAATTCAACAATAATCACTGCTCCATCTATGATTATTCCAAAGTCAAGAGCTCCCATACTCATTAGGTTGACATCTATCTGGAATACATACATAAGAGACAATGCAATAAGAAAGCACAATGGAATAACCGAAGAAATTATCAAGCCAGCTCTAATATTTCCTATCAATAATATAACGACTATTGCAACGATTAAAAACCCGATCAATAAATTCTCTATAACTGTTTCAATCGTTTTGTCTACAAGTGTGCTTCTATCCAGAAACGGAACAATAGATACGCCTTCAGGAAGAGATTTTTGAACTTCATCAACCCTTTCTTTAACAGCTTCAATGACTTTTTCCGAGTTCTCCCCTTTAAGCATCATGATTTGACCCATTACCTTTTCTCCTTCACCATTTCCTGTTACGGCTCCAAACCTTGGTGCATTTCCAATACTTACTTGAGCAATATCTGACACCAAAATAGGTTGTCCATCTTTTAAGGTGACTAGCGTATTTTTAATATCATCTAGTCCATCAATAAGACCTTCTCCTCGTATGAAAAACGCTTCATCTTCTTTCTCGATATAACTACCACCTGCAATGCTGTTATTGTTTTCTAATGCCTTGAACAAATCGTTAATAGTAATGTCCTGAGCATCCATTTTTGATGAATTGACAGCCACTTCATACTGTTTCAGGTAGCCACCCCAAGTATTGATTTCAACAACACCGTTGATGCCTGCAAGTTGCCTTTTAACAATCCAATCTTGAATCGTTCTTAACGCTGTTAATGAATATTCTCCACGATGCTCATCATCCACTTCTATTGTGTATTGGTAGATCTCTCCTAAACCAGTTGAGATAGGCCCCATTTCAGGAGAGCCAAATCCATTTGGAATCTGCTCTTTTGCTTTCTTGATCTTCTCGGCAATTAACTGCCTTGGGAGATAGGTCCCCATTTCATCTTCGAAAACCAATGTGATTACGGACAGTCCAAATTTCGAGGTGGACCTAATCTCTTTTATTCCTGGCAGGTTGGCCATCTCTAATTCGATGGGGAAAGTGATAAACTGCTCTACATCAAGTGTTGACAAGTTGCGTGAAGTGGTAAGAACTTGTACCTGATTGTTCGTTACATCTGGAACTGCTCCAATGGATATGTTGGAAACGGAATATACTCCAAATCCTATAACGAAAGCTGTAAATAATAATACTATAAATTTGTTCCTAACACTGGAACCAATGATTCTTAATAACATAATTTAACTGAAAAAAAGTGAATAAAACTATACTTTTTAACAGTTCGTTTTGGGAGGCTGGAATAAGGAATACGCCACTGAGTGCGCATGAGGTGGTTGATAAACGAAATAATGTTTCGCTGATTTAAGTGCAATGCTTTTATCTACGATCAATATTTGGGGTAAATCAATTTTAAGGTCTAGACATACATGGTGTGAATTATGAAACGGAAGGTCTTTATGTCTATCATGCTCCTCTTCCTCATGAGAATCCTTCTTTGCTCCATAATGCTTATTAATGAAGGAAAGTAAATTGTCATCATAATTTTGTTGATGCTCTTGGAAGTGCTCTACAAACTGAGGTATTCTCACTACATCCTCTATACTCAAGTGCAGGGACTGCAAGAGTATAATAAAACTTATAGGGATGAATAGTAAAAATTTCACAATACAAATGTAGTTAAAATCAATAGAATAATCAATTTAAATTAGTCCACGACCTCTAGCTTTGCGAATTTTAAAATTAACTTTTTCTGACCTACACGAGGGAAGAATACTGTTGCTTTTTGGTCTGGAACTGATCCTTCTAGTGCCGTTACTTTTCCTTTTCCGAAACGTGCATGAATTACATTGTATCCCACTTTCAAGGGCTCTGTTGTTCCTCCAGCTGATGACCCGGATTTTGAACCTTGAGTTTCGCGAATCGGTTTTAGATTACCTTTGGGTTTTCCCATCATTCCGAAGCCTGGAGTTCTATCTGCAGAAGGGCGTTGATGACCACTCAATGACTTACCACCTTTTTTACTGCGTGTATCACTTTCTCTATTCAAATAAGTCTCATCTACTTCATCTATGAATCTGCTAGGTTCGGCAGTAATTAGTTGTCCCCATCTATACCTGCTTACTACATAGGAAAGGGTACAAGTTTGTTCTGCCCTCGTCATTGCTACATAAAATAGACGTCGCTCCTCTTCTAACTCTGTTCTTGATGTTAGTGAAAGTTGAGAAGGGAATAGGTTTTCTTCTAAGCCAACAATAAATACATTAGGAAACTCCAAGCCCTTAGAGGCGTGAATAGTCATTAAAGTAATCTTATTCTTGTCCTCTTCCGTTTCTTGATCTGCATCTGTCAGCAGAGCAACATCAATTAAGAAATCACTAAGTGTTCCTACTTCATCATCTTCCTCTTTTGAAACAGAAAATTCTTTTATACCTGCCAAGAGCTCTTGTATGTTTTCATATCGAGTAACTCCTTCTGGAGACTTGTCGTCATATAATTCTTTAAGAATTCCGGATGTTTTAGCTATGCTCTCGGCCAATTCATACGCAGGAGCTTTGTCCAACTGAACAGAATAGCTACGAATCTTATTGACAAACTCACTCATCTTATTTCTTGCTCCACTAGAGATCGAAACTGGGTAGCGATCAAAGTCAGATATTACTTCCCATAATGATACATCGTATTGACGAGCGGCGATCATTACACTTTCCATCGATGTTTTTCCAATCCCCCTTTTGGGGTAATTGATAACTCGTTTTAGTGCCTCTTCGTCAGAGGGGTTGGCAGTGAGTCTAAAATACGAAATTAAATCTTTGATTTCTTTACGTTGATAAAATGATAATCCGCCATAAATTTTATACGGCATATTTAGCTTTCTCAACGATTCCTCAAAAGAACGAGACTGTGCATTGGTTCTGTAGAGTATAGCGAAATCTTTGTATTCAGCTCCCGTTTGTTGTTTAAGATCGTATATTCTATTTACGATCACTCGGCCTTCTTCATTGTCCGTTAAACATCGGATGACATTTATTTGCTTCCCTTCATCGTTAGATGTCCAAACATCTTTCTTGATCTGATCTTTATTTCTCCTAATAATGCTATTTGCAGCATCTACAATGTTCTTAGTTGAACGATAGTTTTGTTCAAGTTTATAAAGCGCATAGTCGGGATAATCCTTTTTGAAATTCAAGATATTCTCAATGTTGGCCCCCCTAAAGGAATAGATACTTTGAGCATCATCACCCACCACACAAATATTTTCATGCACTGCTGCCAGTTTCTTTACAATAAGATATTGAGAGTAGTTTGTATCTTGATACTCATCAACTAGAATATATTTGAATTTTTGCTGATAAAAATGCAATACATCTGGGAAATCACGCAATAGTACATTCGTTTGATATAACAAATCATCGAAATCCATAGCTCCAGCTTTAAAGCATCTAAGTTGATATGCCTTATAGACCCTAAATATTTCTGGTTTTCGCGCCATTCTATCTTCACCGACGATTTCGTCATTGGCTTCGTATGCTTCTGGAGAAATTAGATTGTTTTTAGCGCTTGAGATTCTACCGTAAACAGCATTTGGCTTATAGACCTTGTCGTCAAGACCGAATTCTTTAATGATTGTCTTGATTAGATTTTTAGAATCTTGTGTATCATAAATAGTGAAGTTTGACGGGTACCCTAATTTCTCTGAATTATATCTTAAAATCCTAGCAAAAACAGAGTGAAAAGTTCCCATGGCAATGTTACGGGCCTCACTTGGTCCAACGATCTGACCAATTCTTTCAGTCATTTCTCTTGCAGCCTTGTTGGTAAAAGTAAGGGCTAGTATATTGAACGGGTCTACACCGTTATTCATGAGATGTGCAATACGAAAAGTCAGTACTCTAGTTTTACCGGATCCAGCACCTGCTATAACCATCATGGGGCCTTGGATATGTTCTGCGGCCATACGTTGACTGTCGTTGAGTTGTTCAAGATAATTCATACGGACAAAGATAGGAAGAAAGTAGCAGAACTTATTAGCTTGATTTGAATAGTTACTATTGTTGATATTACGCTGAAAAATGAGAGTCGAAATACCTAGACATTTTCTAATTTTAAATACCTTTGAATTCACTTCAGAAGTTGGTTTGAAAAATAAATTAACATCTACCTGTTAAAAATCAGCAACTTTTATTCTCAAATAGTTGCATTCTAAAATTAATTATCTATTTTTGCACCCCTCAAAGTGTTTTGGGGAATATTGTTTATTGTAAAAATTTAAAGAAAAAATATGCCAACTATTCAACAGTTAGTTCGCAAGGGTAGAACAGCGCCGGTGAAGAAAAGCAAGTCAGCAGCACTTGATTCTTGTCCGCAGCGTAAAGGAGTATGTGTGCGTGTGTACACCACTACACCTAAGAAACCAAACTCGGCAATGCGAAAAGTAGCCAGAGTACGTTTAACCAATGGAAAGGAAGTCAATGCATACATTGGCGGAGAAGGTCACAACCTCCAGGAGCACTCGATGGTGCTAGTACGTGGGGGAAGAGTAAAAGATCTTCCAGGTGTTCGTTACCACATTGTTCGTGGTGCGGAAGATACAGCTGGAGTTGAGGGGAGAACTCAACGTCGTTCAAAGTATGGTGCAAAACGTCCAAAAAAATAAGTCATGAGAAGAAGAAAGGCGAAAAAAATTGAGATACTTCCAGATCCAAAGTTCAATGATGTACAGGTAACAAAGTTTGTGAACAACATCATGCTGGATGGTAAAAAAAGTACAGCATTTAAGATATTTTACGATGCAATTGATATCGTGAATGAAAAAGTTGAAGACCAAGATGGTCTTGAGGTGTTTAAAAAAGCGATCGATAATATCACGCCAAGCGTAGAGGTTAGAAGCCGTCGAGTAGGTGGTGCTACTTTCCAGATCCCTACACCAGTTCGTGAAGGAAGAAAGCAGTCACTTGCAATGAAGTGGATGATTACTTTTTCACGTAAGCGTAACGAGAAAACTATGGCACAGCGTTTAGCAAATGAGTTTATTGCTGCTTCGAAAGAAGAAGGTGCTGCGTTTAAAAAGAAAGAAGACACATTGAGAATGGCGGAGGCAAACAAAGCTTTTTCTCACTTCAGATTCTAAATAGATTTAAGAGATGGCAAAAAGAGATTTAAAATATACGAGAAATATAGGGATTATGGCCCACGTAGATGCTGGTAAAACAACAACTACGGAGCGTATCCTTTATTATACTGGTATCAGTCATAAAATTGGTGAGGTGCATGATGGTGCAGCAACAATGGACTGGATGGAGCAAGAGCAGGAGAGAGGTATTACAATTACCTCTGCTGCAACAACTTGTTTTTGGAACTACCAAGATACAGAATACAAAATTAATATTATTGATACTCCTGGTCACGTTGACTTTACTGTAGAAGTAGAGCGTTCGTTGCGTATACTTGATGGTGCTGTTGCATTATTCTGTGCGTCTTCAGGGGTGGAGCCTCAGTCTGAAACAGTTTGGAGACAAGCTGATAAGTATGGTGTTCCACGTATTGGGTTCGTTAATAAGATGGACCGTGCAGGAGCAGATTTCTTAGGAACTGTTGAGCAGATTAAAGAACGTTTAGGCGGTAAACCTGTTCCACTTCAGTTGCCAATTGGTGCTGAGGATGATTTTAAAGGTGTTGTTGACCTTATTGCAAATAAAGCTTTTATTTGGAATGAGGAAGATATGGGGATGACTTGGGATGAAGTTGAAATTCCTGCTGACATGGTTGAATCTGTTAAGGAGTGGAGAGCTGAGCTTATTGAGGCTGTTGCTGAATCAGATGATGCATTGATGGAGAAATTCTTCGAGGATTCTGATTCTATTACAGAAGATGAAATCATTTCTGCGATCCGTAAGGCTACAATCGATATGGCGATTACACCATTGATGTGTGGTTCTGCATTTAAGAACAAAGGAGTTCAAACACTTCTTGATGCTGTAATGGCATTCTTACCTGCTCCTATCGATGTTGAAGCGATCGAAGGAACTAATCCTGAGAGTGGAGAGGTAGAAAGTCGTAAGCCATCTATGGATGAGCCAATGGCAGCTTTAGCATTTAAGATTGCAACAGATCCTTTCGTAGGTCGTTTGTGTTTTGTGCGTACATACTCTGGTAAGATCGAGGCAGGTTCTTATGTGTTCAATACAAGAACTAATAAGAAAGAACGTATCTCTCGTTTATTCCAGATGCATTCAAATAAGCAAAACGCTATCGATATTTTAGAATGTGGAGATATCGGAGCAGCTGTTGGATTTAAAGATATCCGCACAGGTGATACGCTTTGTGATCAAAAGCACCCTATCGTTCTTGAGTCAATGGACTTCCCTGAGCCAGTTATTGGTATTGCGATTGAGCCTAAGACTAAAGCAGATATGGATAAACTTTCAGTAGGACTAAATAAGTTAGCTGAAGAAGATCCTACGTTCCAAGTTTCTACAAACGAGGATTCTGGTCAAACAGTAATATCAGGAATGGGTGAGTTACACCTTGAGGTATTGGTTGATCGTTTGAAGCGTGAATTTAAAGTAGAGGTTAACGAAGGTGAACCACAAGTTTCATACAAAGAGAAGATAACAACTGAAGTAGATCACCGTGAAACATACAAGAAACAATCTGGTGGTCGTGGTAAATTCGCAGACATCGTTATCAAAATTCGTCCTCAGGATGATGAAGAGAAAACGGGTCTTGAGTTTATCAACAACATAAAAGGAGGTAACGTACCGAAAGAATATATCCCATCTGTTGAAAAAGGATTTGCTGATGCAATGAAAAACGGAGTTTTGGCTGGTTACCCAATGGATTCAATGGTAGTTGAATTGAACGATGGATCTTTCCACGCAGTGGATTCAGATTCACTTTCATTCGAGGTTGCGGCGAAGATGGCTTACAGACATGCTGTGCCAAAAACTAAGCCGGAATTACTAGAGCCAGTGATGAAATTGGAAGTAGTAACACCAGAAGAGAATATGGGTGATATTGTAGCTGACCTTAACCGTCGTCGTGGACAAATGCAAGGAATGGATGACCGTTCTGGAGCAAAGGTTATTAAAGCTACAGTTCCATTATCTGAAATGTTTGGATATGTAACAACGTTAAGAACAATTTCATCTGGTCGTGGAACATCAACAATGGAGTTTTCTCATTATGATGTTTGTCCGAAAAATATTGCAGAGGGAATTATTGATAAAGTAAAAGGAAACGTTTCCGCTTAATTTGTAAGTCGATGAGTCAAAAAATTAGAATTAAATTAAAATCGTACGATCACAACTTGGTAGACAAGTCTGCAGAGAAGATCGTAAAGACAGTAAAAACTACGGGTGCCGTTGTAAGTGGACCAATTCCATTGCCAACACACAAACGTATTTACACTGTATTGAAGTCACCACACGTTAACAAAAAAGCACGTGAGCAGTTTGAACTATGTTCTTACAAGCGTCTGTTAGATATTTACAGTTCGTCTTCTAAGACAGTTGATGCGCTTATGCGCTTGGAGTTACCAAGTGGAGTTGATGTAGAGATAAAAGTATAATCTATAAATAAATAAAGAATGCCTGGATTAATAGGAAGAAAAGTCGGAATGACTAGCGTCTACAGTGCCGAGGGTAAGGCAACGCCATGCACAGTGATAGAAGCTGGTCCTTGTGTTGTAACGCAAGTTAAAACGGAAGACCGAGACGGATACAATGCTATCCAAATAGGATTTGGTGAACGTAAAGAGAAAAACACACCAAATGCTTTAAAAGGTCATTTCAAAAAAGCAAAAACAACTCCAAAGAGCGAGTTGGCTGAATTTGATGGATTTGAACAAGAGTTGAAGCCTGGAGAGGAGTTGAAAGCTGATTTATTCGCTGAAGGTGAATTGGTTAGTATTTCTGGAACCTCTAAAGGAAAAGGTTTTCAAGGTGTTGTAAAACGTCACGGATTTGGAGGTGTTGGTCAAGCAACCCATGGTCAGCACAACAGAATGCGTGCGCCTGGTTCGATTGGTGCTGCATCTTATCCAGCGAGAGTATTCAAAGGAATGCGTATGGCTGGTCAGATGGGTAACAAGAGTGTGACTATCGAAAACTTGAAAGTAATCAAGGTGATGGCTGACAAGAACATCTTAGTAGTTAAAGGTTCTATACCAGGAGCCAAAGGTTCAACTGTAATAATTGAGAAGTAATGGAAGCAAAAGTTTTAGATACAAAAGGAAAATCTACTTCAAGTAAAGTAACACTTTCCGACTCAATTTTTGCCATTGAGCCGAATGATCATGCAATTTATCTTGACGTAAAGCAACACTTGGCGAATAGAAGACAAGGGACGCATAAGTCTAAGGAAAGAGCTGATATTACTGGAAGTACTAAGAAGATCAAGAAACAAAAAGGAACAGGTACTGCACGTGCAGGTTCTATAAAAAGTCCGATTTTTAGAGGAGGTGGTCGTGTATTTGGTCCTAGACCACGTAACTACCGTTTCAAATTGAATACAAAAATGAAGCGTGTAGCACGTCGTTCTGCCCTTTCGTACAAAGCGAAAGAAGAAGGAATTCTTATCGTGGATGGATTGTCGTTCGATGCACCGAAAACGAAAGAGTTTAAGTCTGTACTTTCAAACTTGAAGTTGGACAATGAGAAGGTACTTCTTGTAGTTGGAAGCAACAATGAGAATGTATACAGAGCAGCAAGAAACCTTAAGAATATGAAGGTTGTACCTGCAGACTTATTGAACACTTACGATGTGTTGAATGCAAAGAAAATCGTGATTGCAAAAGATGCAGTCGAAGTAATTGAAAAGATCTTAAACTAATTGGTGATGAGCACAATTATAAAAAAGCCGCTAATTACGGAAAAAGCAACAAATGATAGTGAAATGAATAATCGTTTCACATTCGTTGTTGACCGAAGAGCGAATAAGATAGAAATAAGAAAGGCCGTCGAGAACATGTACGGCGTAACTGTAGATTCAGTGCGCACCATGAATTATGGCGGTGGAAAACCCTCTACGAAATATACAAATAGAGGTATCGTTGAGCAACGTAGCAAGCGCTATAAAAAAGCAGTAGTTACTGTTGCCGAAGGAGAAACGATTGATTTATTTACTAATGTTTAATTAATTTAAAGAAATGGGTCTTAAAAAATTAAAGCCTATCACTCCAGGGCAGAGACACAAACTTATCGGTGATTATTCCGAGATAACTAAGTCGACCCCAGAGAAATCGCTTTTGGCTTCTAAGAAGAAGTCAGGTGGGCGTAACAACTCTGGTAAAATGACTATGCGTTATTTAGGTGGAGGTCACAAGCAGAAATACCGTGTTATCGACTTTAAGCGCGATAAGCATGATGTACCTGCAACGGTAAAAGCAATTGAGTACGATCCAAATCGTACTGCACGAATTGCATTATTGTTCTACAAAGATGGTGAGAAACGTTACATCATCGCTCCGGAGGGATTAAAAGAAGGAGACACAGTTGTCTCTGGTAAAAAAGCAACACCTAGTGTTGGAAACGCGATGTTCTTATCAGACATTCCATTAGGAACAATGATACACAACATTGAAATGACACCAGGAAAAGGTGGTGTTATCGCTCGAGGAGCTGGAACGTACGCTCAGTTGAATGCACGTGATGGTAAATATGCTATCATAAAGATGCCTTCAGGTGAAACTCGTATGATTTTAACGAACTGTTTAGCATCAATTGGTGCTGTTTCGAATGGTGAGCATAGTTTGGTTGTATCTGGTAAAGCAGGTAGAACTAGATGGCTTGGTCGTCGTCCACGTGTTAGAGGTGTAGTTATGAACCCTGTCGATCACCCAATGGGTGGTGGTGAAGGTAAGAACGCCGGTGGACACCCACGTTCGCGTAATGGAGTTCCTGCTAAAGGATACAAAACGCGTTCTAAGAAGAAATATTCGAATAAGTTTATCATTGAGAAAAGAAAGAAATAGGATATGAGTCGTTCGTTAAAAAAGCCACCGTTTGTACATTACAAACTGGCTCAAAAAGTAGAAACAGCACAGTCCTCAGGATCAAAGAGTGTAATTAAAACGTGGTCTCGTGCCTCAACGATCACTCCTGATTTCGTAGGATATACAATAGCAGTTCATAACGGGAATAAGTTTATCCCTGTTTATGTTACTGAAAATATGGTAGGTCACAAGCTGGGAGAATTCGCTCCAACGCGAAGCTTCCGTGGGCATGCTGGAAACAAAAAAGATAAAAGAAGATAATTTAAACTTCAGTATCATGGGTGCTAGAAAAAGATTACAAGCCGAGAAAAGAAAAGAGGAGAACAAGAAGATAGCTTTTGCTACCTTAAAGAATTCTCCCATCGCTCCACGTAAAATGAGATTAGTTGCAGATCTTATCAGAGGAGTTGAAGTTAATAAGGCGCTAAACATATTGCAACACAATCCTAAGGATGCTTCTAAAAGCATGTCGACACTTTTGCGTTCGGCTATTGCTAACTGGGAGATCAAGAATGAGGATAAAAGCCTTGAAGAAGAGCAGCTGATCGTTAAAACGATTGAAGTATCTCCAGCAGGAATGCTTAAGAGAATTCAACCAGCACCTCAGGGAAGAGCGCATAGAGTAAGAAAACGATCCAACCACGTACGTATCGTCGTGGACGGTGTAAAAAATTAAGAAATGGGACAAAAGACAAATCCAATAGGAAATAGATTGGGCTTCATCCATGGTTGGGATTCTAACTGGTACGGTGGTGCTGACTATGGAGATAAGATTGTTGAAGATGACAAGATCAGAAGATACTTGAACGCACGTTTATCTCGTGCTAGTATTTCGAAGATTATCATTGAACGCACACTTAAGCTGGTTACCGTTACAATTAATACATCGCGTCCAGGGGTGATTATTGGTAAAGGTGGTCAAGAAGTTGATAAGCTGAAAGAAGAGCTTAAAAAATTGACGAGTAAAGAAATCCAAATTAACATTTTTGAGATCAAACGTCCAGAATTGGATGCTCATCTTGTTGCTGATAGTATTGCTCGTCAAATAGAAGCACGTATTTCATTTCGTAGAGCAATTAAAATGGCTGTAGCTTCTACGATGAGAATGGGTGCGGAAGGTATCAAAGTGAAGATATCAGGACGTCTGAATGGTGCTGAAATGGCACGTTCAGAAATGTATAAGGACGGAAGAACCCCTCTCCACACTTTCCGTGCTGATATTGATTATGCATTGTCCGAAGCACACACTACTTACGGTCGTATCGGTATTAAGGTATGGATCTGTAAAGGTGAAGTATTCGGTAAGCGCGATCTTTCACCAAATATTGGGTTAGAATCTCAAAAGAAAGGTGGTCGTCGTGGTGGCGGTGCTAGAAGAAAGAGAAAATAAGTTGAATTCTTAAAAAGTACTGAAAGATGTTATCACCAAAGAAAACCAAATTTAGAAAAGCTCAGAAAGGACGAAACAGAGGTATTGCTCACAGAGGTAGTACCGTTGCGTTTGGTTCTTTCGGTTTGAAAACCTTGGAGCCAGGATGGATTACATCCAGACAAATCGAAGCTTCGCGTATAGCCGTTACTAGATACATGAAGCGTGAAGGAAAAGTCTGGATCAGAATCTTTCCAGACAAACCTGTTACTTCCAAGCCTGCAGAGGTACGTATGGGTAAAGGTAAAGGTGCTCCTAGTCACTGGGTGGCTGTTGTAAAACCGGGACGTATTTTGTTCGAAGCGGATGGTGTTCCCTACGAAACTGCTCAAGAAGCACTTCGTCTGGCAGCTCAAAAGCTTCCTGTAAAATGTAAATTCGTAGTTCGTCACGATTATGTTATCCCAGGAAAATAATTAGAAAAATGAAACAAGAAGAAATCGTTCAGTTATCGTTGGAAGATCTTAAAGATCGTCTAGATGAATCAAATGAGAAGATGGGTAAACTAGTGTTAACACACAAAGTTTCTCCTTTGGAAAACCCTCTTCAAATTCGTTCGTTAAGAAAGACAATTGCAAGATTGAATACGGAACTGGTTAAAAGAAACAAGGAGGCTTAATCGCTAACTTAGAAAATGGCTTGAAATGGAAAAGCAACATTTAAGAAAAGAACGAACGGGTGTGGTGACAAGTGATAAGATGGATAAGTCCATCGTTATTTCTGTTGAACGTAAAGTAAAACACCCTAAGTATGGTAAGTTCATAAAAAAAACTGCTAAATTTGTCGCCCACGATGAAAAAAATGACTGTAACGAAGGTGATACAGTTCGTATTCGTGAGTGCCGTCCTTTGAGTAAATCAAAGAACTGGAGATTAGTAGAAATTGTAGAAAGAGCTAAATAATCATTAGAAAATGATACAACAAGAATCAAGACTTGCAGTGGCCGACAATAGTGGCGCAAAAGAGGTTTTGTGTATCCGAGTACTCGGAGGTACAAAACGTCGTTATGCTTCTATTGGAGATAAAATAGTGGTCTCTGTTAAGAGCGCAATGCCCTCTGGTGGTGTCAAGAAAGGACAGGTAGCCAAGGCTGTGGTAGTAAGAACGAAGAAAGAAATCCGTCGTCCAGATGGATCTTATATTCGTTTTGATGATAACGCCGTGGTTTTATTAAACCAAACGGATGAAATGAGAGGAACTCGTATTTTCGGACCAGTAGCTAGAGAGCTGCGCGAGAACAATTACATGAAGATTGTTTCACTGGCTCCTGAAGTACTTTAAAATCGTAAAATCATGCAAAAGAAATTACACATTAAAGTAGGCGATACCGCTAAAGTTTTAAGCGGAGAGCATCGCGGTCAGGAGGGAAAAGTGCTTTCGATCGACAGAACGAAGGATCGCGTGGTATTGGAAGGTGTTAACGTTGTAAAACGTCACACTAAGCCAGATGCTGCAAACCCTCAAGGTGGAATAGTGGAGAAAGAAGCGGGTCTTCACATTTCCAACCTCATGCTTGTGAATAACGGTGAACCAACTCGTGTTGGTCGTCGTAAAGACAAAAATGGAAAGCTAGTTCGTTACGCTAAGAAATCAGGAGAAGATATTAAGTGATGAGTTATACACCAAGACTTAGAGAAATGTACAAAGCAGAGGTAATTCCTGCTTTGACAAAGAAATTCGGTTTCAAGTCATCAATGAGAGTTCCTAAAATTGAGAAGATTATTCTTTCTCAAGGATTAGGAGAAGCAGTTGCTGATAAAAAGATCGTTGATAGTGCGATCGAAGATATTACTGCAATTACTGGACAAAAACCAGTTGCTACATTTTCAAAGAAGGACGTTTCGAACTTCAAATTGAGAAAAGGTATGCCAATCGGTACAAAGGTTACATTAAGAGGAGAGAAAATGTATGAGTTTTTAGATAGACTTATTTCGGTTGCTCTTCCTCGTACACGTGATTTTAAAGGTGTTCCAGCTAAAGGCTTTGATGGACGAGGGAATTTTAATATGGGTGTTAAAGAACACATCATATTTCCTGAAATCGATATAGATAAAGTAAATAAAATTTTAGGAATGGATATCACCATTGTAACGTCAGCTCCAAATGATGAGGAAGCTAAAGCGTTGTTAGATGGATTTGGTTTCCCATTCACAAAAAAGTAAAGATATGGCAAAGGAATCAATGAAAGCGCGTGAGCGCAAAAGAGAAGCCCTAGTTGAAAAGTACGCTGAGAAGCGTGCAGCTTTGAAAGAAGCTGGTGACTGGGAGGCACTTCAAAAATTGCCGAAAAACTCTTCAAAAGTAAGATTGCACAATCGTTGTAATTTAACGGGTCGTCCTAGAGGATACATGCGTCAGTTTGGTCTATCAAGGGTAACGTTTAGAGAAATGGCTCTTTCTGGTAAAATACCAGGAATCAAGAAATCAAGTTGGTAATCTATATTTAGGAAAGATATGAACACAGATCCTATAGCAGATTTTTTAACTCGTGTCAGAAACGCGAGTAGTGCAAGAAAGAAAATCGTTGAGATTCCATCTTCAAACACTAAAGTTGCGATGACAAAAATTCTTTTTGAAAAAGGATACATCAGTAACTATAAAGTTGAAGAAGATGATAAACAAGGAATCATCAAAATAGCACTAAAGTATAACCCTTCTACGAAAACACCTGCAATTACTAAA
The DNA here is from genome assembly GCA_965656195.1 of Brumimicrobium sp. GTDB lineage: Bacteria > Bacteroidota > Bacteroidia > Flavobacteriales_D > Crocinitomicaceae > Brumimicrobium. The sequence continues at coordinate 70,792 of CBFHJL010000002.1, forward strand.
ATGCAGCGTATTTCATCACCAGGGTTAAGAAAGTATAGTAACTCAAAAGAACTACCAAGAGTATTGAATGGTTTGGGTATAGCTATTATCTCAACTTCGAAAGGAGTTATTACAGATAAAGAAGCGAGAACTCAAAACATCGGTGGAGAAGTTCTTTGTTACGTTTATTAATTATTAAAAGCATTATTGAGCAATGTCAAGGATAGGTAAATCCCCAATAAGCATCCCGAGTGGAGTAGAAGTGAAAATTGATGGTAACACCATTCATGTAAAAGGTCCAAAAGGAGAAGCATCAGAGACGATGGATTCTTGTATTACGGCTGAACAGAATGATGGAGAACTAGTTTTCACCCGCGCATCGGAAGCACCAGATCATAAAGCTAAACACGGTCTTTACAGAGCGTTAGTTATGAATATGATTGAAGGTGTATCGGAAGGGTACAAGAAAGTTTTAGAAGTTATCGGAGTAGGTTTCCGTGCTGATGTTAAAGGTCAAACGTTGACTTTGTCAGTGGGTCACTCTCACCCGATTATTTTTGAACTTCCTAAAGAAATTAAGGCTTCTGCAGAAACCGCAAAAGGTAAGGCACCAGTTGTTACGCTTGAATCACATGACAAGCAACTGTTGGGACAAGTAGCTGCCAAAATTCGTTCCTTCCGTAAACCTGAACCATACAAAGGAAAAGGTATACGCTTCCAAGGTGAGCAAGTAAGAAGAAAAGCTGGTAAAGCCGCAGGTAAATAACCTTAATAATTTAGAGAATCATGGCATTTAGTAAAGTAGCAAGAAGAGCTAAAATTAAAAAAGGTATCAGAAGAAATCTTACTGGTACTGCAGAGCTTCCGAGATTAACTGTTTATCGTAGTAATAAACAGATTTATGCGCAAGTTATAAATGATTTGAAAGGAGAAACTTTGGTTTCTGCATCATCTCAGGGAGTTAAGGAATGCGAAGGCCTTTCAAAGGTTGAGCAAGCAAAAGTGGTTGGTAAATTGATCGCCGAAAAAGCAACAAAAGCTGGTATAGAAGGTGTGAAGTTTGATCGTAATGGATATTTATACCACGGTAGAATTAAATCACTTGCTGACTCAGCGAGAGAAGCAGGATTAAAATTTTAGAAAGAATGGCAGCAAAAGTAAACAATCGAGTTAAATCGGCTGACTTAGAATTAGTAGACAAGTTAGTTGGAATTAACAGAGTTACAAAGGTAACTAAAGGTGGTCGTACATTCAGTTTCTCGGCAATTGTTGTTGTTGGAAACGAAAATGGAATCGTAGGTCACGGACTTGGTAAAGCGAATGAAGTAACTGAAGCAATCTCTAAAGGGATTGATGATGCGAAAAAGAATTTAATTCGTGTACCAATTATAAATGATACAGTTCCTCACGCACAGAAAGGAAAATATGGTGGAGCAAGAGTTTTACTTAAACCAGCTTCAAATGGTACTGGTGTAATCGCAGGTGGTGCGATGCGTGCAGTATTAGAGAGTGTTGGAATTCATAATGTACTAGCAAAATCTCAAGGTTCGTCGAACCCTCACAACGTGGTAAAAGCTACTGTTGATGCATTGTCTCAAATGCGTGACGCAGTTGCAGTATCAAAGCAGAGAGGAATTACAATGGACCAAGTGTTTAACGGTTAATAATATTTCGAAAATGGCTACAATTAAAATAAAGCAAGTAAGAAGTGCAATTAACCGTCCTAAACGTCAAAAAGATACGGTTAAAGCATTAGGATTAAGAAAACTAAATCATATCGTTGAGAAAGAGGCAACTCCTCAAATCTTAGGTATGGTTGCAAAAGTTCAACACTTAGTTGAAGTTGTTGAGTAAACCCATAAAATTAGAAAGTAATGAGCTTAAATAATTTATCTCCAGCAAAAGGTTCTGTAAAAAGCCAGCGAAGAACAGGTCGTGGGCAAGGATCTGGATACGGTGGTACATCGACACGTGGACATAAAGGAGCCAAATCAAGATCTGGTTACAGTAAAAAGATTGGTTTCGAAGGTGGTCAAATGCCACTACAGCGTCGTGTACCTAAATACGGTTTCAAAAACATAAACCGTAAAGAATATAAAGCTGTAAACTTAGATGTTATACAGTCTCTAGTGGATCGTAAGAAGGTTAAGGAAATCAACCCTGAAGTACTTCGTGAAAACGGTTTGTTAGGTAATAAAGAACAAGTTAAAATTCTTGGTAGAGGAGAATTAACTGCAAAGATTAATGTATCGGCACACAAGTTCTCAACGACTGCTAAAGCAGGAATTGAAGCAAATGGTGGTGATTGTACAGAAATCTAATTAACTTTGCAAACTATTTTACCCAAATGAAGAAACTGATAGACAACATAAAGAATATTTGGAGAGTCGAAGAATTAAGGAAAAGGTTGATGGTAACTTTTTCCCTTATTCTTGTTTTCCGAATAGGATCTTTTATCGTATTACCTGGTGTAAATAGTGCTAAACTAGGAGCAGAAGCAGCTGATGCTGGGACCATTGAAGGTCTCCTTGGTTTGCTTTCTGGTGGTGGTTTCACCAACGCATCATTTCTAGCTTTAGGTATAATGCCTTACATCTCTGCATCTATCATAATGCAGTTGATGGGGATGGCTGTTCCAGCTGTGCAGAAAATGCAACAAGAAGGAGAGAGTGGAAGAAAGCGTATTAATAATTATACGCGAATTCTAACAATCATCATTTGTGCAGTTCAGGCGCCTGGTTACCTATCTTTATACGTAGCAGGAAAAGGTGCTATACCAACTGAATTTATGGATTCACCATTATGGTGGACCCAGTCAGTATTGGTATTGGTTGCCGGAGCAATGTTTGCAGTATGGTTAGGTGAGCGCATAACGGATAAAGGTGTAGGTAATGGTATTTCATTATTGATCACAGTTGGTATTATTGCTCGTCTCCCTCAAGCGTTTGTTGCGGAGACAGTTGAGAACTCAATTTTGATTGTGATAATTGAGGTTGCTATTTTCATCTTGATCGTAATGGCGACAGTACTCATTGTACAAGGTGTTCGAAAGGTGCCAATGAATTATGCTAAGCGTGTAGCAGGGGCTCGTGGAGCCGAAGCTGGTGCACAAGGTGCAAGGTCTTATTTGCCAATTAAAGTGAATGCTTCTGGTGTTATGCCGATAATCTTTGCTCAAGCATTGATGACGGTGCCAGTAATGTTTGCCGCTAATCAATTTGGTATTTTTGGACTTTGGTATAACATTGTATTGGGTGTTTTAATTATCGTATTTACTTATTTCTACACGGCGATAATGATTAACCCTAAGAAGATGGCCGATGATATGAAACGTAATGGTGGTTTTATTCCTGGAGTTCGTCCTGGAGAGGAAACTGCCGATTTCATAGATAACTTAGTTTCTAAGATTACATTGCCTGGTTCTGTATTTTTAGCCTTGATAGCTGTTCTTCCTGCGGTAGCAGTACAGTTTGGTGTTGGTAGTAGCTTTGCTCTATTCTTTGGAGGTACGTCTCTTTTGATTATGGTGGGAGTTGTATTAGATACACTACAGCAAATAGAGTCTTACTTATTGAATCGTCATTATGATGGTTTAATGGAAGGAACTAAGATAAGAGGAAGAAGAACACAGGGTGAATTATCAGGAATGTAAAAAGAGTTTACGATTAATATGGCAAAACAAGCATCGATAGAACAAGACGGAACAATTATAGAGGCACTCTCTAATGCTATGTTCAGAGTAGAATTAGAAAATGGTCATATAATTACAGCTCACATCTCAGGTAAGATGCGTATGTATTACATAAAGATTCTACCTGGTGATAGAGTGAAAGTTGAAATGTCCCCATACGATTTAACGAAAGGGAGAATAACATTTAGATATAAATAAATTAGAGCATAAAGTCTCTGTACAAAAAGTGAAGATATGAAAGTTAGAGCTTCAGTAAAAAAGCGGTCGGAAGATTGCAAAATTGTAAAAAGAAAAGGAAGAGTTTACGTGATAAACAAAAAGAACCCTAAGTTGAAACAACGTCAGGGTTAATAATATTGTAAAGTTATGGCGAGAATTGCAGGTATAGATTTACCAAAAAACAAAAGAGGAGTTATTGGATTAACTTACATCTACGGTATAGGGCGCAGTAGAGCTCAAGAGATTCTAGATGCGAACGGTATCGATGAAAACATTAAAGTACAAGATTGGTCAGATGATCAAATTGGAAAAATTCGTAACACAATCAACGAAATTAAAGTTGAAGGTGCATTGCGTTCAGAAGTTCAGTTGAACATCAAGCGTTTAATGGATATCGGATGTTACAGAGGTGTTCGTCATAGAGCGGGTCTTCCATTGAGAGGTCAACGTACTAAGAACAACTCTAGAACAAGAAAGGGTAAAAGAAAAACTGTTGCGAATAAGAAGAAAGCAACTAAATAATTGTTGATAAGATGGCAAAAGCAAATCAAAAGAAGAAGAAAAACGTTAAAGTAGATGCAGTTGGCGAAGCGCATATCCAAGCTACCTTCAATAACATCATTATTTCTTTAACGAATGCGCAAGGTCAAGTTATTTCTTGGTCTTCTGCAGGAAAGATGGGTTTCAAAGGGTCTAAGAAAAACACGCCATACGCTGCACAAGTTGCTGCCGAGGAGTGTACTCGAGAAGCACATGACTTCGGATTACGTAAAGTGAAGGTGTATGTAAAAGGTCCTGGTTCAGGAAGAGAATCAGCGATTCGTGCAATTCACAATTCAGGTGTTGAAGTTTCGGAGATTATTGATGTAACTCCACTTCCACACAATGGATGTCGTCCTCCGAAAAGAAGAAGAGTTTAAAATTATATATTAACAACGAGGGGTCACACTAGGCGAAGGAGTATGCCTTAATTCCCAGTGCCTCACAAAACAAAAAAAATGGCAAGATATACAGGTCCAAAATCAAAAATCGCGCGTCGATTCAGAGAGCCAATATTCGGCCCTGACACAGCGTTAGAAAGAAAAAGTTACGGTCCGGGACAACATGGCCCGAACAAGAGAAGAGGTAAGCAGTCTGAATATGCTATTCAGTTAACTGAAAAGCAAAAAGCGAAGTACACTTACGGAATTCTTGAGCGTCAGTTCTCGAACTTATTTAAGAAAGCTTCTGCGATGAAAGGAATTACAGGTGAAAACTTGTTAGTTCTTTGTGAGTCGCGTTTAGATAATACAGTATTCCGTTTAGGAATTGCTCCTACGAGAAGAGCAGCTCGCCAGTTTGTTTCTCACAAGCATATTACTGTAAATGGACAATTGGTTAATATCCCATCATACTCTGTACGAATTGGTGATGTTATCGGTGTTCGAGAAAAATCTAAATCTTTAGAAGCTATTACGAATTCAGTAGCAGCAAGTTCTAAGAATCATGATTGGTTAGATTGGGATTCATCAAAAATGACAGGTACAGTTTTGAGTCTTCCATCTAGAGAAATGATCCCTGAAAACATCAAGGAACAGCTAATCGTCGAATTATATTCTAAATAAAAATAACGAATTAACATGGCTATATTAGATTTTCAAAAACCGGATAAGGTTATCATGATTGAATCTAATGAGCACGAAGGTCAATTTGAGTTTCGTCCATTAGAACCGGGTTATGGTATCACTGTTGGTAACGCACTAAGACGTATCCTTCTTTCTTCATTAGAAGGGTTTGCGATATCATCTATCCGCATAGAAGGAGTAGAGCACGAATTCTCTACTATTAAAGGAATTGTGGAAGATGTTACTGAGATCGTTTTGAATTTGAAGCAAGTTCGTTTCAAGCAACAGATTGAAGGACAAGACGAAGAAACTGTTGTAATTTCTATTGGTGGACAGGAAACTTTTTCTGCTGGTGATATCGGTAAATTCACAACGGCATTTCAAGTGTTGAATCCGGATTTAGTGATTTGTAACATGGAACCTTCTGTGAAACTTGATATTGAATTGAAAGTTATCAAGGGGAGAGGATATGTTCCTGCTGAGGAAAATAAAACTGCTGGTGCAGCATTTGGAACAATTTTTATTGATTCAATCTTTACACCAATCAAGAATGTGAAATATGCGGTAGAAAACTTCCGTGTTGAGCAGAAAACAGATTACGAAAAATTAGTTTTTGACATCATCACTGATGGGTCGATTCATCCAAAAGATGCTTTGCAAGAGGCAGCTAAGATTTTGATTCACCACTTCATGTTATTCTCTGACGAGCGTATTACTTTAGACAGTGAAATCAAGTCTGAAACTGAAGAATTCGATGAAACATCATTGCACATGCGTCAACTTCTGAAAACTAAGTTGGTAGATTTAGATCTATCTGTACGTGCATTGAACTGTCTTAAGGCAGCTGATGTTGAGACACTTGGAGACCTTGTATCTTACAACAAAAATGACCTATTGAAGTTCCGTAACTTCGGTAAGAAATCATTAACGGAGTTGGAAGATCTCGTTGAATCTAAAGGATTGTCTTTCGGAATGAATGTGTCTAAATACAAATTAGACAAAGAGTAAAACTAGAATTAAGCAATTAAAATGAGACACGGTAAGAAAATAAATCACTTAAGCAGAAAGACAGCACACCGTAAGGCTATGCTATCTAATATGGCTTGCTCTCTTATTCAGCATAAACGCATTGAGACAACTGTAGCAAAAGCAAAAGCTTTGAGAGTATATATAGAGCCTCTTTTGACGAAGTCAAAATCGGATTCAACTCACTCGAGAAGAATTGTTTTTCGTTATTTACAAAGTAAAGATGCGGTAACAGAGCTTTTTAGAGAAATTTCTCCAAAAATCGCTGATCGTCCAGGTGGATACACACGTATCATACGTTTAGGTAATAGACTCGGTGATAACGCGGAAATGTGTATGATCGAACTTGTTGATTACAATGAGTTGATGACTAAAGAGCCAAAAGAGAAAAAGACACGTCGTTCTCGTCGTGGTGGAAGCTCAGCTAAGTCAAACGATACTGCTGAAAAGACAACTGAAGCAAAAGATGAGGCTCCTAAGGCTGAAGCGAAAGCTTCAAAAGCTGAAAAGAAAGAGGCTCCAAAGGCAGAAGCTAAATCTGAAAAGAAAGAAGCTGCTCCTAAAGCTGAGAAGAAAGAAACAGCTAAAAAGGAAGAGCCTAAAGCAGAAAAGAAAGAAGCGAAACAATCTGACGATAAGAAAGCAGATGCTCCTAAAGCTGAAAAGTCTGCTCCTAAAAAAGAGGAGAAAAAAGAAGATAAGAAAGACGATAAAGAAGAGAAATAGTCTTTGTGTCGTTCAAAGAGACGAGGCTGTCTATTTATATAGGCAGCCTCTTTTGTTTTTTATGTAACTTTGCAAAATGATGCGAAAAGATTCACAACATAAGTCGGGGTTCGTTAACATAGTGGGTAGTCCAAACGTTGGAAAATCAACTTTGATGAATCAACTATTAGGAGAGAAATTATCCATAGTTACGTCCAAAGCTCAGACTACCAGGCATCGTATTCATGGAATATTGAATGAAGAGGATTATCAGATTGTTTTCTCCGATACTCCTGGTGTAGTTAATGCTTCTTATGAGTTACATCAATCGATGATGTCTTATGTTGAAATGTCATTGAAAGATGCTGACGTTCTATTAATGATTACAGATGTTTTCGAAAATGAAATGAATCATAAAGAGACGCTCGAGAAAATCAAAAAATTGAATGTACCAGTTATTTGTCTAGTTAACAAAATCGACCTTAAGAGTCAAGAGGATGTTGCAGAAAGACTAGCGTATTGGCAAGATATCTTACCTGATGCAGATATTCTTCCAATATCAGCTTTACATGGGTTCAATGTCGCTCCAATCCTGGAAATGATTTTAGATAAATTACCTGAATCCCCTCCATATTTTGATAAAGAGAGTATTTCAGACCGACCGATGCGTTTCTTTATTTCTGAAATAATACGTGAAAAGATATTTCTGAATCTAAAGAAAGAGGTTCCTTATGCTTGTCAAGTTGAAGTTACTGATTATGTTGAGGAGCCAGAGATTATAAAGATTCGGGCTGTCATCATTGTAGAGCGCGACTCTCAAAAAGGAATCATTATAGGAGCCAAAGGAAGACAACTTAAGTACATTGGCATGGATAGTCGAAAGGATATTCAAAAGTTTGTTGGGAAGAAAGTGTTTCTTGAAACCTTTGTTAAAGTGGACAAAGATTGGAGAAACAACGAGAATAAATTGAAGAAATACGGATACTAATTATGGGTAATATTATTGCCATTGTAGGTCGCCCTAATGTGGGTAAATCTACTCTTTTTAATCGTTTAACAGAATCTAGACAAGCTATTGTCGAGGAGATGTCTGGTGTAACTCGAGATCGTATATACGGAAAGGGTAACTGGAACGGTCAAGACTTTTCTGTAATAGATACAGGCGGGTACGTAAGAGGTTCTGAAGATATTTTTGAAAGCGAGATTCGTAAACAGGTTGAAATAGCAATTGATGAAGCTAACGCAATCATTTTCGTAGTGGATGTTATCACTGGTATTACGGATTTAGATGAGAAAGTTGCTGATATGCTAAGAAAAGCAAAAAAAGATGTCTTTATAGCAGCCAACAAAGTTGACAATACAAAGCTTGTAGGTGTTTCTTCGGAATTTTGGTCTTTTGGAGTAGGTGATGTCTATGATATCTCTGCTACTAACGGTTCTGGTACTGGTGACCTTCTTGATGATATCGTCAGTAAATTTGCAAAAAAGCCTGATGAGGAAGAATCAGATTTACCAAAGTTTACGATTATAGGTAAGCCAAATGTTGGAAAGTCCTCATTAGCGAATGCATTGATCGGTGAAGAGCGTAACATAGTAACTCCTATTTCAGGAACTACGCGAGATGCTGTCAATACTAGATATAATGCTTTTGGTTTTGACTTTCTATTGATCGATACCGCTGGTATTAGGAAGAAAGCTAAGGTGCATGAGGACATCGAGTATTATTCAGTGTTAAGATCAGTGCGCGCTATAGAAACTGCAGATGTATGTATTTTCATGATTGATGCTACTGAAGGTGTTCAGAAGCAGGATCTGCATATATATTACATGTGCGAGAAAAACCATAAGGGTATTGTAGTGCTTGTCAACAAATGGGATCTTATTGAAAAGGGAAGTAAAACGACCAAAGAAATGGAAGATAAAGTGCGCCAACAATTAGCGCCTTTTAATGATGTCCCTATCATATTTACTTCAACAGTAACTAAGCAGAGAATCCATAAGTCATTGGAAGCAGCTATGAGGGTATATGAGAACCGAACGAAAAAAATACAAACATCGGTACTCAATGAAGTTATGCAAGAAGAAATAGAAAATAATCCACCTCCTTCAGTAAAAGGGAAGTACATTAAGATCAAATTTGTTTCACAATTACCAACGCATGCACCTGCATTTGCATTCTTCTGTAATTTGCCACAATACGTAAGAGATAACTATAAAAGGTTCTTGGAGAATAAGTTGCGAGAGCATTTCGATTTCGAAGGTGTTCCAGTAAGGATTTTCTTCAGGAAAAAATAAAACGGTTGCATTTAATAATACAACCGTCCTATTTTAAACCAATCATAAACCAACCAGAAAGTTATACTATAGACGAATAGCTATTGGAAAGGGTTGGAAAAAAGTTAAAAACGTCTCGTTTATAACGGTTCTTTTGTATCTTCATCCATGAAATTTTATTCCTTATGCCCTTTAATGCAATTTTTGGCTGGATTATAAAAAAGCGCATTCATCAGATTGAGCTTTTCAGAAAATACCCAAAGGAGGTACAAAAAGAATGGTTAGAAAGATTAATTGAAAATGGTCGCAATACGCGCTTTGGCGAAAAGTACCAATTTGGCTCTATTAAAAACTATAAGGATTTCAGCTCAAAAGTACCATTACAAAATTATGATGATTTAAAATCTTGGGTTAATCTTGCAATAGAAGGAGAGGATGATGTTCTATGGCCAGGAGAAACAAAATGGTTTGCAAAATCATCAGGTACAACTTCTGATCGAAGCAAGTTTATTCCTGTTACAAAAGACTCACTTGAGGACTGCCATTATAAAGGAGGTAAAGACCTATTAGCTATTTATTACTCGCATTTTCCCAATACGAAGCTTTACAAGGGAAAGCATCTCGTAGTTGGAGGAACTGCAACACAGAATAACTTTCGTCCTGATAGCTACATGGGAGACCTTTCTTCAATTATTCTTAAAAACCTACCGTGGTGGGTTGAGATAAAGCGAACACCCTCTCGTGAGATTGCTTTAATGAGTGAATGGGAAGAGAAGATAGAGCGGCTTGCAGAAACAACAATGCATGATGATGTTTCCAGTATATCAGGTGTTCCTAGTTGGACCTTGGTTTTGCTGAATCGTATTTTAGAAAAATCCGGTAAGAAAGACATCAGGGATGTTTGGCCTAATTTAGAACTCTATATGCATGGTGGAGTTAGTTTTACTCCATATGAAAAAGAGTTTAAAAGATTAATTCCACATGAAGATATGCATTACATCGAGTCGTATAATGCTTCGGAAGGATTTTTTGGGATTCAGGATCAGATTGGAGGAGACCTATTGTTAATGCTAGATTACGGTATCTTCTTTGAATTTATTCCTATGGATGAATATGCAGGGACAGATTCCACATCTGTTATAGGAATACAGGATGTTGAGCTTGATAAAAATTATGCTGTAGTGATTTCAACCAATGGTGGGCTTTGGAGATACATTATAGGAGATACTGTTAAATTTACGAATATTGCTCCATACCGGGTTGTCGTTACTGGACGAACGAAGCACTTTATTAATGTATTCGGGGAGGAAGTCATTATAGAAAACGCCGATCAAGCGCTTCGGGAAGCTTGTGAATCAACAGATGCCTTAATGAAAGATTATACTGCTTGTCCAATCTTTATGGAAGATGGCAAAAAAGGTGGTCATGAATGGTTAATAGAGTTTTCAAAAGCGCCAGAAGATCTTCAGAAGTTTTCTCAAGTTTTGGATGAATCTTTGAAGAAAATAAACTCGGATTATGATGCGAAAAGAACGAGTGACCTAACGTTAGCTTTTCCAGAAGTGCATCGGGCGAAAAAAGGTGTTTTTGAGCATTGGTTAAAAATGAAAGGCAAGTTAGGAGGTCAGCATAAAGTACCGCGTCTATCAAACAGTCGTGAAATATTTGATGAAATAATGGCGTTACAAGGTGGTACGGTACTTGCTAACGATTGACACAATGAGACTCCTATTTATAACATATTCGATATTTACGTTCTTCAGTGCAAATGCACAGGAGGGAGATTGGAAACTTTTAAATGTTTACGAAAGCAAAGATATAGATGCGTGGGATGTTGACCCAATGGGGAAATTAATAATTGCTGAAAGAGATATAATGGTTAAACTAGATACTTCTTTTTCAGTACAGTTTACCCAAAGCACAAAGCAGTTGGGGGAGGTGGAACAACTAGATGCAGCTCATTCCTTAAAGACTTTAGTGTTTTCTCAAGTACAGCAATATGTCAGTTTTGTAGATAATACGCTAACTTTTCAGGAGGGTATAAAAGACCTGTCAGAATACAATGTAGCTTATGCAACCAATGTAGGGTACTCCAACCAAACAAATCGATTTTGGGTTTATGATGGTGACAACTCTCAATTGCTATTGATAGATGAGACGGGAAATCAGATATCTAAGATTAATAATTTATCTGCAATAACAGGTGGAATGCAGCCGCAAGACTTGTTTGAACGTAATAATGAGTTACTTTTATTTTACGAAGATATCGGTGTCTTCTTTTTTGATTATTATGGAAGCCTGATCAGTCATTTCCCTATTAAGAACGCTAATGCAGTACATTTTACTAAAGACTATTTGTTTTTTGCAGTGGAAAGCACAGTAGTTAGAGTAAATAGAAAGTCGCAAGACCGGATGGAATATAAGCTCCCTGAAACAGAAATATCGGGTATTAGAGTGAACGGGAATAATTTATTTTTAGAGGTCCCAAAAGGAATCAAGAAATATTCTCTTATTCCTAAATAATCCGCCTTTTTTAAAACAATATTTGTATTTTAGTCCTTCTAAATTAGTAGAACTATGCATATCGTGTTTACCATTATAGTTGACAAGTTCTCCAAATAC
>CBFHJL010000003.1:0-54296 GCA_965656195.1 Brumimicrobium sp.
AATTAAGCCCAGTATAAGTTTTGAAAATGGTGAATTGATTACAGGTACTGCTGATTCTTACGAGTGGTCTTTAGATAGTCAACCTCTTAACATTGATGCTAATTCCATCAATCCTAACACTGATGGTGCATACATTGTAGAAACATCTTCATTTGGGAAATGTCCATCTGAGAGTGAGCCGTTTATTTATTCTTCTGCTTCAATCGATGAGGAGCCTTTAGACCTCGTTTCAATCTATCCCAATCCTACTAAATCTGATATAAATATTATACTCGAGACAATTAGCGACATTACATTAACCGACATAAGAGGACGAATTATCTATCAAGTCTCAAGCGTGGAAAAAGCCAATCTCAACTTAACAAATTTCCAGAGTGGTATATATATAGTTTCTATTAAAAACAAAAATAGGGTCATTCAGAAATCAATAATTAAAATATAGTTGAAAGGCAACCCACTAATTCAATAAAACGTCTAATTGACAGATACATCGCGTTCATAATATTCACACTATATAAACTAGGAAAGATGAAAATACTACTACAACTAATCGTCGCCTCTTTATTCATATTTTTCGCTCAGAACAAGGCAAGTGCTTGTCACGCTCTAGCAGTTCAAAACTTCAATTTAACTGTGGTAGCAGGAGCTGTGGAAGTAGATGCTTCATCTACCTCTCCAACATGTGGTTGCGATGAGTATTGGTTAGATGTAGAAGTCAGATGTTTAGGAGAACCTTTTGACGGTGCTCCTTTTGATCCAACACAGTATTTGTCGCTTAACACTTATCCTTATTTCCAGTCTGCTCAAATGTTAAAACCAAGTTGTGTTGTGCAAGCATATCCGACCACAACAGTCCCCTTCGGTAGTTTATGCCCTGGTATAGATTATCAGATTAGGGTCAGGGAAAACAATAATGGTAATGGTGGTCCGTGGTCTAATGCGTTGACTTTTACTGTACCTGGTACTATCGACCCACTTGTCGCTAATGTTAATGCAAATAATGTAAACCTTTGTATTGGAGACTGTACTAATTTAACAGCCTCGGTGATTGGCGGTTGTGGTTTAGCACCATTGTATTCTTGGAGCACAGGTCAAACAACTCCTACAATTAATGTTTGTCCAACTCAAACAACTACCTACACCGTTACTGTGACAGAGCAATGTAGTAACCTTACTACAACTGAGTCTATTACTGTTTTCGTTGTTCCTACCCCAATAGCTGGAACGGCAACAGCAAACCCTACAACTGTGTGTGCTGGACAAACAACAAATTTAACTTTGGCTGGATATGATGGGAATATTCAATGGGAAAGTGCACCCAACGCTGGCGGTCCCTGGACCCCCTTAGCGGGTGCCACTACAGATAACGAAACTAGTCCACCTATAAATGCAGACATGTGTTTTCGAGCCGTCGTCAGTGGTTGCGGACCAAGCGACATATCAAATGTTGTCTGTGTCACCGTTGCCCCCGCTCCAACAGTAACTGTGAGCAATGAAACAATCTGTGCCGGAGAAACAACAACTCTTACCACAACTGTCAATCCGGGAGGTGGTACATATTTATGGACGCCATCTAATCAAACTTCGGCTGATTTAACAAACGTATCACCAGCGACGACAACGACGTACTCTGTTGAATACACTTTAAATGGTTGTAGTATTACAGAAACAGGAACCGTTACTGTAAACCCTCAACCAACGACTCTAGCTTTGGTGGGAGCAACAATATGTGATGGAGCAAATGCTACCATAACTGCCACACCAGATGTTGCCGGTGGAACGTATACATGGACTCCTAACGTCAGTGCAACAAATACGGCTACTGTTTCACCAGGAGTAGGAACTAATACATACACGATAGATTATGACGTGAATGGTTGTACTTACTCTGAAAGTGTTGATATAATTGTGAACCCTGTACCTACTGTTAACATTGCCAATCAAGAGGTGTGCGAAGGCGATCAGGCGACACTCACAGCGATTCCAGACATTGCAGGTGGTACTTTTTTGTGGACACCAAACGGTGAAACAACTGATAATATAACTTACGGTCCTAATGCAACAACTAATTATGGAGTAACATATACTTTGAATGGATGCAGTGCCAGTAATAATGCAGATATTATAGTAAATCCTAATCCAACAGCCAACTTCAACTTTGTGAATGAATGCTTTGGAACGAATATCGATATGAATTCTACTTCAGTGGTTGCTGCACCAGGCAATATTCAAACCTACGAGTGGGATATTCAAAATGATGGGACCGTGGATTATTCTACTAACACTGTTAGTCACGGATATCCTACCGATGGAAATTATGACGTTTCGCTATATGTTGAAACTACTGATGGATGCTCTGATGAGATCACTCAAACCGTAGAGGTTTATCCTGTAGCAAATGTAGACTTTTCTGCAACACCACTTTGTCTTGGGAGCCCGACTGACTTCACCGACTTGACTAATGTTCCGAATGGGGGAGCAATTAATGCATGGGATTGGGATTTCGACGATGGAAATACATCAGTAAACCAAAATCCTCAAAACACCTATCCTAATGCCGGTATTTACAGTGTAACCCTTACTGTAACTACAGATAATGGTTGTGTAAGTAGTCTAAACCAAGATGTTGAAATATTTTCTCTTCCTGTTGCTGATTTTACGTTAAATAATAACTGTGTTGATCAAGCCCTTACATTTAACAATACTTCACAAGGAAACGCAACGAATTTCCAATGGGACTTTGGTGATGGCTCTCCATTAAATAATCAGGAAAACCCATCACACCAGTACAATGCAGCGGGAGAATATGATGTGACATTAATTATCAGCACTGATGATGGATGTACAGATACAATAGATTTACCGGCTACAGCATATTCAATGCCTCAAGCTGACTTCACCGTAGACCCTGTTTGTCTTAATAATGTTTCTGCTTTTGTAGATGCATCAACCATTAATCCAGTTGCAGGTGATGCAATAAACGACTGGTCTTGGGATTTTGGAAATGGTAACACATCTACAGACCAAAATCCAACTACGACATATAGCGCGGAAAATGTGTACAATGTTTCTTTGACAGTTACAACTAACTATGGTTGTAGTAATACTTTTTCGAACGATGCTACAGTTTGGCCGCTGCCACAAATTGACTTCACTCCAACAGATGTTTGTTTAGAGACACAAACACAGTTTCAGGATTTGAGTTCTATATCAAATCAATATACAAGTAATTCAATTGCAGCATGGGATTGGGACTTCGGTGATGGAGGAACTTCTAATGTAGCAAATCCTTCGTACACTTACGGTACAGATGGTGCCTTTAGTGCAACGTTAACCGCCACTTCAAATAATGGATGTGTAAATGATCTAACTCAGACAGTGACGGTTCATCCTATTCCAGAAGTTAGCTTTACTGGTCAAAACCTAACTGGATGTTCTCCCGTATGCTTTGATCTCACTTCAACATCTACAGTTGCAAACCAAGGATCAATAGTAAACTATCAATGGAATTTCAGTGATGGAACAAATTATTCTTCAGTAAACCCAACACTCCAAGATTGCTTTGACAACTTTTCTGGAAACTCTGTTTTCTACGGTGTTGAATTAGTTGCCACGACAGATCAAGGGTGCGTAGGTAGTCATTCTGAAGCTAACTATATAGGCGTTTACACTAATCCAATTGCAAACTTCACGTATTCTCCAGAAGAAGTAGATATACTTGACCCAATTGTAAATATTAATAATAGCTCTCAATATGCAGATAATTATGAATGGACGGTTTCAAATTATGGGACAAGTACAGATTACAGTCCTACATTTGAATGGGCTCCAGAACCCGATTCTCAATATATTCAATTAATTGTTTCTACTGATGAGGGGTGTTATGATACAGCATATGCAGTAGTGAATATATTGGACCGTTTAGTACTTTACGTTCCAAATACATTCACACCTGATTTTGATGACTACAATGAAACATTTCAGCCTGTATTCACATCAGGATTTGACCCTTTCAATTTCAACTTGAAAATCTTTGATAGATGGGGTGAGATTGTATTTGAATCCAATAATGCTGAAGTTGGTTGGGATGGAACATATGGTGTTGGAAGTGATGAACTCGTTCGAGATGGAACTTATATCTGGAAAATTGAATTTAAAGAGACCGGCAAGGATAAACGTCAAATTATGACCGGTCATGTGAATGTTCTAAAATAAAGGAAATTAAAACCTAAAAAAAAGCGTCACTCACTTAGTGACGCTTTTTTTGTTTAATATACCCTAAAGAGTGTAACAAACATTCTCTAATCTCGTTACAATTAAGTCTGGTACAGTATTTGAAAAATATAGATTAAATTTAAAAATGTTACGAACTTCTACTCTCTTTGCACTCATTCTTATAACATTTTCTTTCAGCCTTTCTCAAACGGAGGATGAATCATGTTTACCTCCAAAGAAAAAAGTTGAAAAAATTATTAATGAAGCAAAGACTTCACCACCGAGAGAGGCCTCTGTTTTATTCAATGAAGCAATTGATAAAGAAGAAGATAATGCAATGGCTTATTATGAGTTCGGAATGTATGCTTATAAAAGAGGACTGGAATTATACGAGCAGAATCCTAACCCAAAATTGGGGGATAAAAGTATGCTGACAGCAGAAAAGTTATTTGAAAAAACATTGGAGAGATGTTCTGACTATCATGCCAACTGTTTTTATTATTTAGGGATTATCAACTATTCTTTTGGTAATCAAGACAAGGCGATGAAGTATTTTAAAGAATTTAAAGCATTTAACGCCACAGAAATAACAAAATATTCAGAAGACAGAGAGAAAAGATTACAAGATGTAGCTGAAGTGCTAAATAAATATGAGGAAGAGCAGTCCTTCCTTGAAAACAAAGTTCCTTTTGACCCTAGTATTGTTGAAAATGTAAGTACATCAAGAGATGAATATTTCCCTATGATTTCTCCGGATAACGAAATTATTTTCTACACTAGAAGAGTAGATAGAACCGCGAAAGGCGATATAATCTCAACGATAAGAGAAGAGTTCACTTGGTCAAAAAGGGCGACCATGAAAAGTCCCTTCGATGGAGGAAAACCTCTAAGCCCTCCATTTAACAATGGTACTTTTGATAGTTATGGTGCGGCAACAATGTCAGTTGATAATAAGGAAATGATTATCTGCGCATGTAAAGACGAAAATGTTAGAGGTCAACAATATCGGAATTGCGATCTTTACGTGACTTACTACGAACGCACGGGAGAAGGAGGAAATGACTACACTTGGACTGAATTAAAAAACTTAGGAGATGGCGTTAATACTAATGATGGATGGGAAGGACAGCCTACTCTTTCATCAGACGGCAATACGCTCTATTATACAGTTAACAGACCCTCTTCTCAAAACAATGACATCTATCTTTCAGACAGACTTGAAGATGGTACCTGGTCTCCATCTCGCCCGTTCAGTGAAATTAATACTGCAGGGAAAGACAAAAGTCCTTTCTTCCATCAAGATAGTGAAACCTTCTATTTTGTTTCTAGTGTCTCTAACGAACGCAAAGGTGTAGGTGGTACAGATATTTTCTACATGAGAAAACAAGATGATGGAAGTTGGTCAAAACCTAAAAACATTGGTTACCCTATTAATACTGAGGAAGACGAAATTGGACTATTTGTTTCAACGGATGGGAAGGAGGCATTCTTCTCGTCTCAACAAAGAGGAGTCTGGAACATATATTCTTTCGAACTGTATGAAGAGGCCCGCCCAAAAGCGGTAACAGTAGTAAAAGGCACACTGAAAGATGATCAAGGCGAACCCGTAGTAGATGCAGAGCTAGAAATTTCCTATGAAAATTCAGACGAAGTCCAAAAAATTCGAGTGAACGGGAATGACGGTAAATTTGCGGCAATCGTAAAAACAGATGAAGCTCAAGATGTAATGATCAACGTCAAAAAAGAAGGACATGCCTTTGATTCGAAAATCATCACTAAAGACGAACTCGCATCTGGTGAAACGATTCGAGAAAAAGATATGAGTGTTGAGAAAATTGAGGTAGGAAAACCATATACGATAAACGACATTCTATATCAAACTGCTTCTGCTGAGCTTTCCAAGCGTGCCAAATTCATATTGCGCCAATTTGCACGTTTTCTAAAAGAGAACGAATCGATTACCATTACTATTCAAGGACATACAGATAATGAAGGAAATGCACAGAAAAACTTGAAACTATCAGAAAGAAGGGCTCAAGGAGTAAGAGACTATCTTATACAAATGGGTATCGACGCTGATCGTTTGAGTGCCAAAGGTTTCGGTCAAACAGTTCCAAAAGTACCGAATACATCAGCTGCTAACAAGGCTCAAAATCGTAGAACAGACTTTGTGATAGAGAAAATATAAATCCTACTTCAACTGTCTAAAGTCAGACCCTGTAGGACTTTGATGAATATCCAAATCAAAAGTATGTATTACCGATAAAAGGTGATCAAAGATATCTGCAATTACAACTTCGTATTCAGCCCAAACCTGAGTTCCTGAGAAACAATATATTTCGATAGGTAACCCCCGTGATGTAGCCTGTAGCTGTCGAACCATCAAGGTCATTTCTTGATTTATACTTGGATTATTTTTCAAATAATACTCAATATACCTTCTAAACAAACCAATATTTGTCTGTCTTCGGGCATGTATCTGTGCATCATCTACTAATCCATGCTCTTTATTATATCGATCTATTTCTTCTCTTTGTTCAATTATGAACTCACTAAGAAGTTTCACTTTTGACAAGCGCTCAATCAAATCTTTCTCAGCAAACTTTACACTATCAATTTTGACGTTTAAAGATCTTTTAATTCGACGACCATCTGAATCAGCCATACCTCTCCAGTTCTTAAAACTATCAGATATAAAACTATAAGTTGGAATCGTTGTTATCGTTAAATCGAAATTCTGAATTTTTACTGTTGTTAGATTAATTTCAATTACATCTCCATCTGCTCCATAACGCTCCATAGTAACCCAATCTCCTATACGAAGCATATCATTCGCTGAAATCTGAATACTTCCAACAAAACCTAGAATAGTATCCTTAAATACAAGCAGAATAATAGCTGTCATTGCTCCTAGAGAAGTCAAGAAAAACGTAGGAGTGGTATTCGTTATTACCGAAAGTAAAATAACAATAAAGACAAGGGTAATAATCAATTTCAGTGTTTGATTATAAGCACCTATTGGTTTCCCTTTGAAAAACGGTTTCTCTTCCAACATCTCAGTCAAAGCATTAAGAAACCTTCTTATACTTATTAGAACAGCGAAAATGATTAAGAAATCATTCATTCTATGACTATATTCCAGCAAAGTAGGAAAAGCAAAAAAGACCATTGAAAAGAAATAGTCCATGAAAAGCAAAGGCAAAATATGAGCGATTGCATTGAAAAATTTCTTCTCGACAAGAATATCATCCAACTTTGTTTTGGTTCGATGTGCAAAGGATCGAATTACGCTTAACAAAACCTGTCTTGCCAACCACCATATAACTATAGAAGCAATGGCCATAGCGAACAACAATCCCAACATCCAAAAGTACTTGTCGTTCTGAAAAGCCTCATTTGAAATTAGTGCATCCATCGACTGATCTTGGCCTTTTAGGTAAAAACTTTTAACCCAGTTGAAAAGTAGAATCTTCATCGTTTTGATTATTTTTAGCAAAAGTAATAATTCTATGCATCCTAAAATACAGTTTCATTTATTAGGGTGGACTACTCTTTTAATTTTCCCATGTATCGGTCTTTGGCTGCTTTGGTTCTTCGAAGATGTCAATGTAATTGACGTTCTTGAGTTGAATGAAATCTTTACCCCTAAACTACTTTTAGGGTTAGAGTTTGGTTTTTTTTATGGAATCCTGATTTTAGGAATATCACAGTTGGATTTCGTCAAAAAAATGTCTGGACCTCAAGAGCGTATGCTTAAATCCTTAGAATTAAACTGGGGGGACATAGTGTTCATGTCTCTATGCGCCGCATTTGGAGAAGAAGTCTTATTTCGAGCTGGGATTCAAACATGGTTTGGTCCTGTTTCCACGACGATTATTTTTATCGCTATTCATGGCTATTTGAATCCATTATCCTTACAAAAAAGCATACTGGGATTTATTCTGTTTCCCTTTATATTGATCATTTCCTACAGCTACGAAGTTTTAGGACTATGGTTTTGCATTGGAGCTCATTTTTCTTATGACCTTTTAATGTTTCAAGGAGCACTTAAAAACAAGATGAAATCATAGCTCTTTATACTTCCAGATGATCTCTATGAGACTCAGCAATACTTTGTAGGTAAGGAACAATTTCATTAATAGACCGTCCCATTTCCTCGAAAGATGGAATTACGAAATAAAGATCTTGTATTATTGTATTGTCAAAGTCTGTTTTGATTACCTCAAAGATGTCATACTTCTTCTTTTCTGGTTGTTCTGACAAACTATACTCCGACTCCCCTGATGATGATAAAATACCCGCTCCGTAGATTCTTAATGGTTCATTTTCTCTTTGTATTAATCCAAACTCAACGGTAAACCAGTAGATTCTGCCAAGAAACACTAATATCTCAGGCACATCATGATACTTCACTCCTATCTTTCCTATTTGCTGAAAAAACTCACAAAAAATAGTGTTTGTTAGTAAAGGCATATGACCAAACCCGTCATGAAACATATCTGGTTCAGATAAATAATCTAAAGAATCCATTGACCTTAACCACGTCGAAGAAGGAAATTCCTTATTCGCCAATAGACCAAAGAAATCAGCTTCTTCAATAATACCCGGAACAACTCTTATCTTCCATCCTGTAGTTTCTGCTAAACGCATATTAACATCATCAAAATCCGGAATTATATCTGAAAATCCGATCTTCTCAACAGCTTTTAAAAATTCAGAATCCGCCTTATCAACTAAATGATTCATTTGTCTCTCAAACAATATTTTCCAAACGGCCTGATCCTCTTCTGTGTAAGCTGAGTATACTTGACGCATACCCGACTTCATTTCATATGTCTTCATATTTATAGAATAAAAAAAGCCCGATTCTTTTCAGAACCGGGCTTTATCATTAATTAAAATCTTTATTTAATTGCATAGCATACCGGTACCTGTTCCAGATTTAAGATACCAATATGAATACATCATTGTCATGTTTGTAAAATTATATAATTCTTGAGAAATACAATAGCTTATTTATAATTAATTGCTTTGACACATATTTACTTTTATTCAGACATCAAGATTGGTGTAATCTTAATCATAAACAATTTTGAAATTATGTAAACTTCTTACAAACAAACATCGTGGAATTTGAATACTTCTATCTACCTGCAGTATATCAAACCTCCTAATATCGCAAAGTTCATCAGGCAGTGTTAAAAGAAATCCAGCATTACTCAAGTATAATTCATGTAGGTTTGTCAATCTGCCTATTTCAGATGGTATGTGTCTGATCTCATTATACCTCAAATCCAATATCTCGATACTCCCACTTTCAAATAGAGCTGGTTGAATGGTATCCAAACTATTAAACTTTACCGTTAAAGTCTTTAAATTTGGCAAGAGCCCGAGTTCATCGGGTAACTTCGTGAGGTTGTTATTATCAATTTTAAGATGCTCCAGTTTTTTCAGTTCCTTCATAGAAGCAGGCAGTGAATCTATTTCATTGAAATGAATAAAAAGGACCTCTAAATTTTCCAGTTCCCCAATTTCTTTTGGCAAAGTACTTAGCTCATTTCTCCCAATATAAAGCTTCTTAAGGTTCTTTAACTCGCCTATTCTTGGAGAGATTTCAGTAAGATTTGTCTGAAAAAGCCTTAGTTCTTCAAGGTCCTTTAAATCAAAAACCTCATCAGGTATTGTTCTAAGATCCTTTCGATTTAAATTAAGAGATTTTGTTGAACCATCAGCTTTCTGGACATCGCGTGGAGCGAACCAAGCACATCCACTAAGAACAAAACAAATATTAAAAAAGATTAAAAATTTGTTATTTTTTAGTAGCCGTAGATTCAATGTATTACATTTAAAACAAACAATATATAAAGATATGAAAAAAGTAACATTATTAATAGCATTTGGAGCTACGCTTATATTCACGGGGCTAAATGCACAAGTAAGTGAAAAAGTTGAAGTAAAAAAGGTTGAAGCAGCTGAAGAGAAGCATGAAAGCCATATGGAAGAAGAGCTTGAGCTAACTGAAGCGCAAAAAGCTGAAATGAAAGCCATCAAAGAAAAATACGCCGCTAAAGAAAAAGCGCAAAAAGATCAAATGAGAGCTCTAAAGGAGAGTATGAAAGAACTAAGAGAAGCAAAGCGTAAAGAAATGCATTCAGTTCTTACTCCTGAGCAAAAAAAGAAGGCTGATGCTCATCATGCAAAAATGGTGAAGCAGAAAAAAGCCAAGGCAACGGTAAAGAAGAAAAAAATGCAGCAAAGAAAGCAAATGAATAAATAAAAAATTAGCGGAACAATTTAGTTCCGCTTTTTTTTGCCCTCATTTTTTGAAACAGCTGACTTTTGAAAGACATATGATTTTATTTCCAACCGCATTCAAAAACAAACGTAATGTCCAGTTCGTTTCTAATGAGTGTTAAATCATAAAATATTCAAGGCAGACGACTCGAGTGAATGGGTCTGTTTCATTCACGGGGCCGGTGGTAGCAGTTCTATTTGGTATCCGCAGATCAGATCTTTTTCTAAGAAATTCAATGTCCTCCTATTAGACCTAAGAGGTCACGGTAGGTCAAGATCTCTTGCTATTAAAGATGTGAAAAGATTCAATTTTGATGTGATCGTTGAAGATATCGTTGAGGTTTTAAATCATCAGAAAATAGAAAAGGCTCACTTCGTAGGAATATCTTTGGGAACAATTATTATCCGTTGTATTGCTGAGCGATATTCGCAAAGAGTTTTGTCTATGACCTTAGGTGGCGCGGTTTTCAAATTAAGCTACAAAAGTAAGTTTCTTATTAAGGTAGGTAATTTGACAAAGTCTTTCGTTCCACATATGATCCTTTATAAAATATTTGCCAGTATAATCATACCTAAAAACGCCTATAAACATTCTAGAGTGTTTTTCATTAATGAAGCCAAAAAAGTATATAGTCGAGAATTCAAAAAATGGTTTAGCCTGACAAGTAAACTTAAACCTCTCTTGTACTTATTTCGTGAGAAAGAACATAATTCTCCAACGTTATACATCATGGGTGAACACGACAGCCTATTCTTGCCTGGAATTAAAACGATGCTCAAAGAGCATAAAAAGGCTGAATTAGTTATTTTGAAGAATTCAGGACATGTTGTTAACATTGACGTTCCTAACGAATTTAATCAAACCGCCTTAGACTTCATTCAAGCAAGTAGCAAATCAAACAAGTAAAGACATAAAAAAAGTGGAACTAATGAGTTCCACTTTTTTGTTTCAATTCTTCAGAGAATGCTGCTTTAAACTTTTCCACTTTAGGTCGCACTACTGCTCTACAATAAGGCTGATCAGGATTATTCATGTAATAATCTCGGTGATTATCTTCTGCCTCGTAAAAATTATTGATTTCCTCGATTTCGGTAACTATAGGCTTTTGAAAAGCCTCCCTTTTCGTTAGTTCATTTTTATACTTCTCCGCTAGCTCTTTTTGTTTCGCGTTGTGAAAAAACACTACAGATCTGTATTGTTCACCTACATCATTCCCTTGACGATTTAACGTCGTGGGATCATGAACAAACCAAAACACCTCCAGAAGCTTATCATATGAAATGATTGATGGATCAAATTTCACTCGAGCTACTTCAGCATGACCTGTAATACCCATGCAAACTTCTTTATAAGCAGGTCTTTTAACATGTCCTCCCGCATAGCCAGGATATACCTCCTCAACACCTTTCAATTCATTAAAGACTGCCTCTACACACCAAAAACATCCAGCCCCAAACGTTGCTTCTTCCATATTTCTTTTTCTTCGTAACAGCTAAATACTCGCAAAGTTCTATACCAGTTATTAGTCATTATCTTTTCGATTAGTTTTTCGGTATGAAATGAATACAAATCCAGCAATAGATAAAACACAGATAATTACTATCCATACCCAATAATCCCATACTGTACTAACCTTGTCTATCTGACTTCTCAACTCATTTTCTCGTTGCTCTGTCAAATATTCTTGTTGCTCCAGGTTTTGTTTAAAACTCAAACGCAATGAAGCAAGTTCTAAAGATATTTTCTCCTTACTGAGTTTATCATCTACTTCGATATATTCTCTTAAAGCTCGAGTCTCTTTTTCATACAATTTCAATGAGTCATAAAGCACGCTCATTTGCATCAATGCATCTTTAACTCCCACAAGATTATTAGATTCTCGTGCAACTTCCAGAGACTTTTCATAAGCCACCTCTGCACTATCTAGTTGATTTGTACCAAAGAAAAAGTCACCCTTATTGAAATAGCTCTCGGCAATATAAAAAGCACTTCCACTCTTTTTTCTGTATGCAAGTGCTAATCCAAAGTAATCTCTTGCCCGGTCAAAATCATTCTTAAAGTAAGAAGCTATAGCAAGATTTGTATATCCATTTCCAATCAACTGGTTATTACCAGTTGCAAGATTATATTCCATACTCCGTTCTAGTTGCTCAATCGCTTCATCAAACTTACTTTGGTTCAAATAAAATTGACCATAAAGACCATACCCTGTACCTAGATTACGTATGTCTGATTTTTCATTGTTCAATTGAATATACTCATCTAACAACCTCTTTGCTTCATCATACTTCTCTTGTGCGATGTATATTCTAGCCAAATTACCAAATGATAGTGATTCAAACTTTGTAACTCCACTGCGTTTACCTTCTGCAATAGATCTTAAATAATATTCTTCAGCCTTTTTCCGTTCACTTTGTAAGTAATAATTATTCCCTAAGGCATTACTGACAACGGATTGCATAGTGTCATTTTCCATAAAAGCATAATACTCTTCAGCCAATTCAAGCTTGCGAACACCTTCAGAAAAAAGAGAGTTATCATTTAAATAGTGTCCAAAAATATAGTTAGACATTGCTATTGCATCTTCTCTATCATTGTTTATACCAATATCTTGAAGATCTTTAACAAAAAACAATACAGAGTCTTCCTTGATAGAGGACAGATCATCATAAAACAGCATAATTTTGCTGATTTTTTCGTCCGTAGTACCCTCTAAATAATATTCAATATGCTTATCTATTTCTTGGGATAGACCAGTAGGTGAAATAGCAAAGATGGAAAAGAAAATTAAGACACAAAAATAAGCACGCATAGCCTGTAGTTTGTACCAAATATATCAAACTTATTCATTTCTTACGCTAAAATCATATTGGAATCCTATCATTTTTCTCATCTCTGATCGAACTTTGATTTCAGCATTTGATTGGTTACTTTTGCAGTGAATAAAAAAAGACAACAAGATTTATGGCAAATGCACATTTTAACGTACCTAAGGCTGTCAATGAACCAATAAATTCATATGCTCCAGGTACTCCGGAAAGAGAGTCTCTTCTCGCTAAATATAAAGAAATGTACAATCAGGATCCTATCGATGTTCCAATGTACATTGGTGGAGAAGAAATTCGTACATCAAACAAAATGCCTTTAAACCCTCCACACGACCACAAGAAAGTTTTAGGTCATTTCAATTACGGAGATAAATCACACGTAGAAAAAGCTATTGATGCAGCATTAAAAGCACGTAAAAACTGGTCCAAAATGAACTGGGAAGATCGTGCAAGTATATTCCTCAAAGCTGCGGACCTTGTAGCTGGGCCTTTTAGAGATAAGATCAATGCAGCGACAATGCTCGGTCAATCTAAAAATGTATATCAAACAGAAATAGATGCAGCTTGTGAGTTTGCAGACTTCTTGCGTTTCAATGTTCAGTACATGTCTGAACTTTATACAGAGCAACCAGAATCTCCTCGTGGATTTTGGAACCGTTTAGAATGGAGACCACTTGAAGGGTTTATTTTTGCAGTGACACCTTTCAACTTTACTGCTATTGCAGGTAATTTACCTTCTGCACCGGCTATGTTAGGAAATGTTGCCGTTTGGAAGCCAGCAGAAACTCAAGTTTATGCAGCAAATGTGATCATGGAGATCTTTAAGGAAGCAGGACTACCTGAAGGAGTAATTAATATGATTACTGTTGAAGGACCTGTAGCTGGAGATGTTGTGTTCAAACACAAAGAATTCGCAGGTCTTCACTTCACAGGGTCTACTGGAGTATTTAAACACTTATGGAAAGAAATTGCAAGTAATATTGACAACTACAGAGCATACCCTAGAATTGTTGGAGAAACAGGTGGTAAAGATTTCATCATGGTTCACAAAACAGCTGATCCAGTAGAAGTTGGAACTGCTATTTCACGAGGTGCGTTTGAATTCCAAGGACAAAAATGTTCGGCTGCTTCACGCGCTTATATACCCACAGATATGTGGCCTGAAGTTAAGAAAACTGTTGTAGAGCAAGTAGGTGATTTTAAAATAGGTACACCGGAAGATACATCGAACTTCATTACTGCTGTAATTGATGAAAAAGCATTTGATAAAATAGCTGAGTATATTGACTATTGCAAAAATGCAAGTGATGCAGAGATTGTTATCGGTGGAAACTATGACAAATCAGAAGGATATTTTATCGAGCCTACTGTTGTTCTCACAACAGATCCAAAATTCAGAACTATGGTTGAAGAGATCTTTGGCCCGGTAATCACTATTTACTTATATGATGGTGAGAAATTTGAGGAGACTATGGAACTTCTTGACGGGACTTCTGATTACGCTTTAACGGGTTCAATTATCTCTAAAGATCGTTACGCAATTACCAAAGCGATCGACATGTTAGAGAACAGTGCAGGTAACTTCTACATCAATGACAAACCAACAGGTGCTGTTGTTGGTCAACAACCATTTGGTGGAGCAAGAGGTTCGGGAACTAACGACAAAGCAGGTGCTAAATTGAACTTGTTGCGTTGGGTTTCTGCTCGAACGATAAAAGAAACATTTGTACCCGCAAGAGATTACAAATATCCTTTTATGGGTTAATCTAAGCATATAACCAACACTGAAGCCGCTCCAATAATTGGAGCGGCTTTTCTTTTTAACATTAACTATTTGACAACATAGTCGCATCACAGATACATCTCACCTAATTTCCCGTTAACTTTGAAATGTGATCAAAAAGCTGAAATATCTCAAAAACAAGTATGTCCTGACAACGGTTATATTTGCGATTTACGTCTTATTTCTAGATGATGTTGATGTCTTTACCATTATACGCCAAGAGATAAAGCTCAATAAATTAGAGAAGGAGAAAGCTGAGGTACTTATCAAATATAACTCTACCAAATCTACACTGGACCAACTTGACAATCTTGAATCTCTCGAAAAATATGCTCGTGAAGAAAAGATGTTCAAGAAAGATGATGAGGACATCTTTGTGATCGTCGAGGAATAAAAAACGCCCTATCTACTATTAAAACCTGACAAAAGTCATGTTCACTCTGTAACATTTGTCATACTGCCTTCCATGCTAATTCAAGTACTTTGTATCAGACAAATAATTGAATTATAAACATAAAAAAATAGCACTATGAAAGTAGAACAGATTTACACAGGATGCATCGCTCACGCAGCATATTATCTAGAAAACAATGGAGAAGCAGCCATTTTCGATCCGTTAAGAGAGGTTGAGCCATACATAGAGAAAGCAAAAAAAGACAATGCCAAAATAAAATATGTTTTTGAAACACACTTCCATGCAGATTTTGTTTCTGGTCACTTAGACTTGGCGAAAAAAACAGGGGCTGATATCGTTTATGGTCCAACAGCAAAGCCACAATTTGAAGCTATTGTTGCAGAAGACAATCAGGAGTTTAAGGTTGGAAATTATACGGTAAGAGTTATTCATACTCCAGGGCATACAATGGAGTCAACAACATACCTATTGATTGATGAAAATGGTAAGGAACATGGTATTATTACTGGTGACACCTTGTTCATTGGTGATGTCGGAAGACCAGATTTAGCGCAGCACGTTATCGCAGATTTAACTGAAGAGAAATTAGCCGCTCACTTGTTTGACTCTCTAAGAAATAAAATTATGCCTTTGAGCGACGACCTAATTGTATATCCTAATCATGGTGCAGGAAGTGCATGTGGTAAAAAGATGTCATCTGAAACGACTGATACTTTAGGAAATCAGAAGAAAACGAATTATGCATTAAGAGCAGACATGACCAAGGAAGAATTCATTAAGGAATTACTGACGGGATTAAAAAACCCTCCAGGATACTTCCCTAAAAACGTATTAATGAACATTCAGGGTTACGAAAGTCTTGATGACGTAAAGAAGCGAGCGGAACAGCCTCTGAATGCTGAAGCATTTGAGTTGATTGCAAATGAAAAACTTCCACTGGTTTTGGATACTAGACCTGCTGAAGTATTCCACAAGGGATTCGTACCCAATAGCATTAATATAGGTTTGGATAGTAATTTCGCAATGTGGGTGGGTGAACTAATCCCAGACATCAAGCAAGAAATCATATTGGTTACTGAACCTGGAAAAGAAGAAGAAAGTATCATAAGACTATCACGAGTAGGCTACGATCATGCAATCGGCTACTTAGAAGGTGGTTTTGAAACATGGAAAAAGTCGAACAAAGAAGTGGATACTGCAAAACGAATTTCAGCTGAAGAGCTAAAAGCAAAAATCAATGATGGAGTTAAAGTATTTGATGTGAGGAAAGAAAGTGAATTTGAATCACAGCACGTTGAAGGTGCGATAAATACACCTCTTGGATCAATAAATGAGCACCTGGCTTCATTCCCGAAAGACGAAGAGTTTGTAATTCATTGCGCAGGAGGTTACAGAAGTATGATCGCTTCCTCTATTCTGAAGTCTCGTGGATGGGATAACTTCGAAGATGTTATAGGTGGATTCGATGAAATCAAAGAGACGGATATTCCTTCAACAGAATATGTTTGTCCAACTACGTTACTCTAATTGAAGATAAATAGCATAAAAAAAGCCGCAACTTAAAAGTTGCGGCTTTTTTATTGATCAATAGATCTTATTTCTTAAACTCTGTAAGTGTCTTTTCAATAATTGCTACACAGTCCATGAGTTGTTCTTCATTCATAACCAATGGTGGTGCAAATCGAATAATGTTCCCATGCGTTGGCTTGGCAATAAGTCCATTCTCTTTTAATGCCATACAGATATCCCAAGCTGTAGTTGAATCTTCAGTATCATTAATCAAAACAGCATTAAGCATTCCTTTACCTCTAACCTTAGTTACCAGATCTGTGTTATCAATGATGCGATTCATCTCCTTTCGGAAAATATCCCCCAAACGTCTAGCATTTTGAGCAAGCTTCTCGTCACCGATAACCTCCAATGCCGCAACCGCAACTTTTGCAGCTAAGGGGTTTCCTCCAAATGTTGAACCATGCTGACCAGGCTGAATCACATTCATAATCTCGTCATCTGCAAGTACTGCAGAAACAGGATATACACCTCCTGAAATAGCTTTTCCTAGCACTACCATGTCTGGGCGAACGTAAGTATCTTTCTGACGCTCACAGTGGCCTTCACATGAACAATTACCACATACAGCAAGTAAACTTCCTGTTCTTGCTATTCCTGTTTGAACCTCATCAGCAATAAACGTAACGTTGTGCTTATCACAAAGTCTTCTTGCCTCGGCCATGTAGTTATCTGCTGGTGTATAAACACCAGCCTCCCCTTGAATTGGTTCTACTAGAAAACCAGCAACATTATCTTGTTGTAATGCTTCATCTAAAGCCTCAACATCATTATATGGAATCTTAATGAATCCCGGCGTATAAGGACCGAACTCATTACGAGCTGTATCATCGTTAGAAAAGGATATTATTGTGGTCGTACGTCCGTGAAAGTTATTTTCACAAACAACTATTTTAGCTTGATCCTCTGCAATACCTTTGGTTTGATAAGCATGCTTTCTACAGATTTTTATTGCTGTTTCCACTGCTTCAGCACCTGAGTTCATTGCCAATACCTTATCGAACTTAAAGAATTCAGTTACAAATTTCTCAAACGGGCCTAAAGTATCATTGTAAAATGCTCGCGATGTCAATGTCAATGTTTCAGCTTGCTCTTTAAGCGCACCAACAATATGAGGGTGACAATGACCTTGATTTACTGCTGAGTATGCCGACAAAAAATCATAATATCTTTTACCTTCGACATCCCATACATAAACTCCATCACCTTTTGACAAAACAACTGGAAGTGGGTGGTAATTGTGTGCACCATGCTTCTCTTCCATTTTGATCAAGTCTTCCGACGATAATTTTTCTAACGTTGAGCTCATAAATTTCTTCTTTAATAAAGTTTAAGGAATTAACTAAATAGCTTGTTAATTCTATGCTTCCACAAAGATACAAATATTAAATATATAACAAAGACAGGCTCTTCCGAATCCCTCTATCCTTGGGTAATTTATGGTTCTACCTTACAAAAACCCATTCATTATTAGTAGACAATTCTTCGTTAAAAGAATACCCATCTACATTGTACCCTTTAAGATCCTCAACCGACTTGTATTGCTGTTGAATGATATCTCTAGCCATTGCTCCTCTTGCATGCTTGGCATACATCATTACTACTTTATACTTGTCTCCTTTCAACTCCTTGAATACTGGAGTTATTACGCTAGCGTTGAGTGACTTTTTATCGATTGCTTTGAAGTATTCATTTGAAGCGAGATTAATAATAACCTCACCTTCTTTCATTTCATCATTCAAGTATTCAGAAAGCTGAGTACCCCAATATTTGTATAGGTTTTTCTTGGATGGTGTAACACTCCATTTCGTCCCCATTTCCAACCTGTATGGATACATAAGATCCAAAGGTCTTAGAATACCATATAAACCAGATAAAATTCTAATTTGATCTTGAGCTCTTTCTAAATCAGACCTTGACATAGTGTCAACATCTATACCCTTGTATACTTCTCCTGTAAACACAGTTATCGCAGGTTTGGCTCCCTCACCTTCACTCACTGGCTTTTCCCAATTTTGATAACGATCATAATTCAAATCTGTCAGTTGTGCAGATAAACTCATTAAATCACTCAGCTTCTTTTTTGATGTTTTTTGCAATTTCTTAGCTAGATAATCTGCTTCATCAAGAAACGGAGCTACAGTTGTGGTTGGTGTATCAATACCTCTCGAATAATCTAGAGATTTGGCTGGAGAAAGTAATATTTTCATCATTCAGAGTTTACACAAAAATACAATTTATAATCACTTTTGTTCATTGCCAATAGCTGCTGTATTTGTGTCAGAGTAAGTGACGTATTTACTGACATTTCTTCTTTTTATGCCTCTATTTGTGTCAGAATGTCCAAAATCAAGGAATGGCAATATCTTTGAGAACTCCGTATAGGTATAAATTGAATAGCAATGAAAAAGAATAAAGATAAAGAAATACATGATGAGGCAGAGCATGATGCTCAGCAACATGAAAAGGAGGTTCAGGAAGAACAGCAAGAAAAAGAGAATCAAAATCAAGAAGATATTGATCCAGAAGAAGAGTTCACTTTGAAATACAATGAGTTGAACGATAAATATCTTCGCTTATACTCTGATTTTGACAATTATAGAAAAAGAACAATCAAAGAAAAGGGAGATCTCATTTCATCAGCTGGTAGAGACGTGATGAAAGATCTACTCAGTGTTCTTGACGATTTCGAAAGAGCAATCGAGTCAAATGAAAATTCTGAAGACCCCGATTCGATAAAGGAAGGGTTTCAGCTAATTTATAATAAATTCAAAAATACGCTAACACAGAAAGGCCTGACGCCTATGGATAGTAAAGGCGAAAAGTTTGATATTGATCACCATGAAGCTATCACCAATATTCCCGCTCAGAATGACGAGGATAAAGGCAAAGTAATGGATGTCATCGAGAAAGGATATTTCCTTAATGATAAAGTATTACGATATGCAAAAGTCGTAGTGGGACAATAAGAAAAGAAATATGAGTGGAAAAAGAGATTATTACGAGGTTTTAGGTGTCAGTAAATCAGCGAATGCTTCTGAAATCAAAAAGGCATACCGTAAACTAGCACTCAAATACCATCCTGATAAAAATCCTGATGATGCTGGAGCAGAGGCTAAATTTAAAGAGGCTGCAGAAGCATATGAAGTACTGAGTAACGATCAGAAAAAACAACGTTACGATCAATTTGGTCATGCGGGTGTTGGAGGTGCCGCTGGAGGAGGCGCTGGAGGCTTTGGAGGGATGGATATGGATGACATATTCTCTCAATTTGGAGATATTTTCGGTGGTTTCGGTGGAGGCGGAAGACAGCGCGGTGGAGGCGGACAGCGTCAACGTGCTGCTAGAGGAACAAACCTTCGAGTTAAGATTAAAATGACACTGGACGAAGTAATGGACGGTGTTAAGAAAAAGATCAAGGTAAATAAATTGGTCAATGCGGATGGTGTGACATTCAAGGATTGTCAAACCTGTAAAGGATCTGGTCGCGTTCAGCGTGTTACACAGACTTTTCTAGGAGCAATGCAAACGGCCTCAACATGTCCAAATTGTCAAGGAACAGGAAAAATAATTGATAAGAAACCTTCCGATGCTGATAGTCAAGGATTAAAACGTAAGGAAGAAGTTATTGAAATTGAAATACCTGCTGGTGTTGAAGATGGAATGCAACTTTCTGTTGGCGGAAAAGGTAATGCTGGACCATTTAACGGTATAGCTGGTGACTTGTTAGTTGTTGTTGAGGTTATTGACCATGACGAACTGCGCAGAGATGGTCAAAATGTGCACTACGAAGCATTTATTAATTTTGCTGATGCTGCTTTAGGAGGAAGTATTGAGGTACCGACAATCAAAAGTAGAGCCAAAATAAAAATTGAGCCTGGAACGCAAAGTGGAAAAATGCTTAGACTAAGAGGTAAAGGCCTTCCGAGCGTACAAGCTTACGGAACGGGAGATCAGTTTGTGCATATAAACGTTTGGACTCCTAAAAAACTTTCGAAAGAGGAAGAAGGTTTACTCGAAAAATTGCGTGAAAGTGAGAACTTCCACCCTAACCCAGATGGCAAGGAAAAAGGATTTTTTCAAAGAGTGAAAGATATGTTTAGTAATTAGTGGTAGGTAATTCACAAAAAAAGCGGCTTAATCATTAAGCCGCTTTTTTTATCAATATATATCAATTAAGGAATTTTCCACCCTTCTAAATTCAATTGAAAAATATCGATACTTGCCTTGTTACCTTGAAGCCTATATGTTGAGATCAAAGCAGTGTTCATTTTTGGATAATATTTGAAGAATATATCGTTGTTAACAGAATTAAACGTCGGACCAAGATTCTTTGGTTCAGACCAACTATCACCAAGATTCTCTGTTACATATACATCATAACCTCCAAGACCTTCTCTTGAATCAGACGAAAAGAATAAATACCTTCCATCTGATGTAATGTATGGAGTAGTTTCATTCCCCAAAGAATTAACTGACATTGGAAGCTTCTCTGCTTCACCCCAATTATTGCCATCCTTATAGACAACATAAATATCTGACAGTGATTTCTCTCCTTCACGGCCACTCACAAAGTACATCGTGTTTCCGTCTGCAGTAAGCGTAGGGTTACCGTCATAAAACGAGGTGTTCACGGATTTATTCTTGATTGGCTTTGGAGTGCTCCATCGATTCTCTTTCGTTCTTTCCGAAACACAAATATCTGAGCTCTGTGTCGTATTTTTAGAATCTAGATTTGATGTATTTACAGTCAAATAAACTGTATTCCCATCTGGCGTCAAATGACTAATTGCATCAAACCCTTCAGTATTTAAACGTTCAATATCATTGGAAGCTTCAACCCAGTCTTCAGCTTCCTCATCCCAATTAGAGAAATATACATCCTCAAAGTAACGTTGATCATCTGGATTTATATTCCCTCCTTTTGTATCCGGTCTTCTAGAAATAAAATAAACAGTCTTACCATCAATAGAGAAAATAGCACCATAATCGTCATAACCTGAATTAATTTGTGAAGAAACTAACTTTTTCTCAGCAATTGGCGCTTGACCCTGAATGGATTGAGCAAATGCGATTTCATTTATTTTTTGATCCACATCATACGCTCTCTTCTTTGCATTATTTAATTGTATTTTAGCTAAATCATAATTCATTCTAGCACTATCCAAAATAGCCTGACGGTGATAAGACTCACCTAAAAGCATAAACACCTCACCATCATCAGCTTGACTCAAAGATTCAGCAATCTTAGCATACTTTAAAGCATACCCATAGTTATTCATATTGTAATGAGCTCTTCCGATCCA
The DNA here is from genome assembly GCA_965656195.1 of Brumimicrobium sp. Taxonomy (GTDB): domain Bacteria; phylum Bacteroidota; class Bacteroidia; order Flavobacteriales_D; family Crocinitomicaceae; genus Brumimicrobium. The sequence continues at coordinate 22,412 of CBFHJL010000003.1, forward strand.
ATACGCAGCTCTTGCACTATACTTATCTCGAACGTACGCCTCTCTGAATTTACGAAGTGCATCTCTCATCTTACCTAGATTGAAGAATTTCTTTCCTTCGTCGATCAGATAAAGTGCTGCTGTTCGGTCAATAATATTAGAAGTAGAGTCTGATACCGGCACCGGTCTAGTCGTTGCCATCGCTGGTAACGAAATAAGAATCATAAATGCTGATACAATAAAAAGTCCAAAAAACTTCTTCATAGTCAATCTGTGTTGGTTCATTAAAAGAATTACATCTTCTTACTACAATAATAAAAAGACTACTTGTAAAAATGCTGACAAAGATAAAAAATAGTTCTTAACAATCTAGTTATTACGGTTGATTACCTGCAGTTTAAGAAGAACTATTCATCTTCATCATTCGTCTTTTCAGAGTAAATATTTGTATTGAGATCTACAAGATCATGCATCGACAAGGTAGCTGCGACTATTGCCAAAATAGGAGAACAAGAAGCTAAAAACCATAGAACTACCTGGAGTAAACTTGTCCCTAACGTTTGAAATGGATGATCTAGAAAATTAGAGTAATCCACCATCGCAGAAAGATCTACAGGAACTAGAATAAGCAGCGAGTATACCGACCCTATTGCTATAGCCAAACCTCTGTGACGACGCATAAAATGTATACTCTGATCAATATCTAACCTTCTTCGCTCATTAATGTAATCAATGAAGCTAAACCCATAGTAGAAGAAACCGATTACAAAAGTCAAATAAAAAACAGGAGATTGGTGTGCTTCTTCCCATCCGAAGGCAGACACTAAAATAATTAAGAGGAAAAAGATATATTCCCACATTACATTTCTAAGCGCGATTCGAAGTCCTCTTTTCACATCATGTAAAGTCTGTTTTAAACTAAACGGATATGTGTTATTCGTTAATTTCTTTTCTACTTTCTGCGATAGAATCGAAAGTAAAGGTGATAGAATAACAACCACAATGTACTTTGCGAATTTCATCAAGATCAAACCGATAGTGATGCTTAATAACATTTTGATCATGAACCAAATCGTTTCATTCATATTGGAACACTCTGTACAGCCTAAACGAGGGTCCCAACTTGCCTGCCATGTTGCAAACTGATTACCGATATAGTAAATCACAAGCATTAGCGCAGCTGGAATTGGAAAATACCAATATAGCTTATGCGCTTGGATGAACTTAATGGCCTTCCAATACGATTTAACTCCTAATGCAAAATGTTTAAAAAACTTCATCTTTAGATCAGTGATTTCAAAAGTAATCAAAGCACATTAATTAGCCTCTTCTTTTTATTCAGATTTACTATCTTTGAGCTTTTCCTAAAAAAATAGCAATGGATTTAAATACCCTTACAGCAATATCTCCAATCGACGGTCGCTACAGAAGAAAGGTTTCTGAATTGGCTCCTTTCTTTTCCGAATACGGACTTATAAAGTATCGTGTTCTTGTGGAAATCGAATATCTCATTGCAATGGTAGAAAATGGTGTTGATCCACTTGCTGACTTTCCAAAGGATCGTTTTGAAGAACTCCGTGACATTTACCGTAATTTCACTGAAGATAATGCGCTGGAAATTAAAAACACAGAAAAAACAACAAACCACGATGTAAAGGCTGTTGAGTATTTTGTTAAAGCTCAAATGGAAAACAAAGGCCTTAACGAATTCTTGGAATTTGTTCATTTTGGATTAACTTCTCAGGATATCAATAATACGGCCGTACCGCTTTCAATGAAACTTGCTGTTTCAGAGGTATACCTACCTGAATTGAATAAAGTTGTTGATCAACTTGACGCTTTTGTTGAGGAATGGAACAATATTCCAATGCTTGCTAAAACACATGGTCAACCAGCTTCACCAACACGATTAGGAAAGGAAATGCTGGTATTTAGTGAACGTCTTAAAATCCAGATGGAACAACTAAAAAACATTCCTTTTTCTGCAAAATTCGGAGGTGCAACAGGAAATATGAATGCTCATAAAGTTGCTTTCCCTGAAAATGACTGGGTTGCTTTCGCAAACAATTTTGTAGCGAAGCACCTTGGCTTGACAAGAAGTCAAACTACCACTCAAATAGAACATTACGATAACTTGGCCGCACTGTTTGACGCAATGAAACGTATCAACAGTATTATCATTGATCTAGACCGTGATATGTGGACATACATTTCCATGGAGTACTTTAAGCAAAAACTGAAAGAAGGTGAAGTAGGTTCAAGTGCTATGCCGCACAAAGTGAATCCTATTGACTTTGAAAACTCTGAAGGGAACCTTGGGATTTCTAGTGCGATTCTTGAACATCTCGCAGCGAAACTTCCTGTTTCACGCTTACAACGCGATTTAACTGACTCCACAGTTCTAAGAAATGTTGGCGTCCCATTAGGACATGCCATAATCGGTTTTAAATCCACACAGGCTGGATTAAGTAAGCTTTTACTGAATAGACCTGCTCTAGAAAAAGACCTTGACAACAACTGGGCTGTAGTAGCGGAAGCTATTCAAACCATTCTAAGAAGAGAAGGTTTCCCGAAACCTTATGAAGCCTTAAAAGGTTTGACAAGAAAAAATGAAAAGATAACACAAGACACTGTTCATGCTTTTGTCAACACATTGGATGTTAGTGAAACTATTAAGGCAGAATTAAAAGCTATTACCCCTCACAATTACACAGGAGTATAGCAACGCTAAAGATTATTTTTAATCTCAGCTCTTTCGTCTTTCGTCAACTTTGACAATGAAGGATTTAGATTCTTTAGTAATCGATCTAAATAATCAGAATCTTTTGAAAAGTTCCTGCATAACTTACAGATAGCAAGGTGTGTTTTAACCTGTACTTTTTCTTTCAAGCTAAGTCCGACAATTTTTTTCTTTTCGACAAGTTCAGTAATGTCTTTACAACTTTTCATGCTCAAAATCTATTTAGTGTTCAAACAATCACGCAACAATAATTTTGCACGATGAACAATTACCCAAAAGTTGGACGAAGTCAAGTCAAACTCCTTACAAATATCGTCTCCATTTTTCTCTTCAACGTATTTCGCTCGAATCACTCCCCTACTTTTATCAGGCAGCACTTCGATACATTCCTCAAGGGCGTTTAACAGTTCTTCTTTCGATATCTTCTCTTCAATACTCTCAAGCGGTGAAGTAGTAGTGTTTTCCATTATCCAATGCCCATTGTTACTACCTTCCTCATCGCTGAAGTAATGAGATACAACTTCAGTTTTTCTCGATGTTTTCTTTCTCCAATGATCGATGATTTTACGACTTAAAATACTAGTCAACCAAGTTCTAGGAGTGCTTCGTCCTTCGAATTTTTCTACTCCGTTCAACGCAGCGATATAGGTGTCCTGAATTAGATCAAGTGCCATATCTCTATCGCTGATTTTAGACAAAGCAAAGTTCAATAAATAATCACCATGCTCCTCTACCCATACTGAAACATTCTCTTTTGAATAAGGCATAAATCAAATGTACTTGTTATTTCATTAGGTCAAACAACTTAAACTTAAAACATATATAACATGTTTACAATGTGATATTCTTATATTTAAACCTGCATGCAAAGACCGGTCTATATACAACACATACTGTCAGCTTTTATTGCTGTGATTCTAACCATCACATATTCGCATGGGCAAATACTAGAATATTATGATAAACTCGACATCTATTGGGGGGAGACTTTTCGTGACTTAGGGAACGTTGAACGGGTAATGAAAACAAAAGAAGACCACTATATTAGCGTGGTTAACAGAACGAATCTTTTCAATTTCTTTAGCGACTATAATAAAAGGTTTTACTTCGAACCAATTCTAGATTTCAAACCCAAGCGACACAAGAAAATCAAACTTTTTGGTGATGGCAGTCGGAGTTATCTAGAAGATTTTTCCGTCTTAAATGATCAATTATTAGTGATTAGTAGACGAAAAAATCTCTTGAATAAAACAGTGAAGTTATACTATCATTTCCTCGACCCTGATAAAAATGTAAAAGAGAATCATGGATTTCATCTTGAAACGTACAGCTTGAATAGGTCTTTTTCTTTTGATTATCTAACAGTGGTAAATAATTTAGAAAAATCAAAAGTAGGTTACTTATATACAATACCTGGTGGAAGAAACGAATTCCCAACTTACAGCTTTGGAGTTTTTGACAGTACTAGAAACTTACAAACTCAAGGTACTTCTATATTTCCATACAGGAATAAGCAAATGCAGTTCTCACGCAGTTACATCACTCCAAAAGGAAACTTATATGTATTAGCTCAAGAGTATACAAATGAAAATCGAGCAATGAATTGGGGTGACGATAGATTTTATAGAAAACAATTAACCGTATTCAAATTAAAAGATGGAGAATTATCTGACTTCAATGTGAGACACAATGAATTACTTTTAAAAGAGATAGAGCTCACAGTAAAGGATGAAGAACTTATTTTTTCGGGTTTATATGCAGATGATGTAAGGTCAGGGATTCGAGGTGTGTTTTACATTCGGATGAACGACGAAGGAGATTTTCTTCATGAAGAGTATACACGATTCTCCACAGACTTTTTACTACAGGGTCAACAGCTACCGCAAAACCTCGTTTTGAATGATCCAAACTTCAGTGAAGGTCTTGGTAGTTATAAAATGAAAGACTTGAGGCAAACTAAAGATGGCGGATATATCGGTATAGCTGAACATTTCGACACAGAAGATCGTATAAGTGGAACAGGGGCTCCTGGAACAAATAATCGCATCGATACTTATTACTATTATAACAACATACTGATTTACAAAATTGATAGCACTGGAAGACTTGAATGGAACAAAATCATTCCAAAAAATCAACACTCTATAAATGACGGAGGCTATTATTTATCATTCTCCAAGTACGTTAATGACTCTAGTATCTTTTTAGTTTTCAACGACAATAGTAAAAACTATTCAGAAAGCAGAGATTATTTACACCCATCCTCTCCAAAAACGGCATACTTTAACTCCTGGAGAAATGTTATCGCACTAGTACGGATAGATATTGAAACAGGAGCCGTCAAACGACAATCGATTGGTGGCAAAAAGACTACCGACACTGTACTGGTTCCAAAACTCTGTATTGAGAATCAAGAAAGTCAAGAACTTTTTCTATATGGAAAAAGCGGAAATAAGCATCGATATGGCAGAATGCGTTTTGATCTTTAAACTAGAAATGTATAATAAAAAGATTAAAATCGTGTTCTCTTATTGAAGGTGTAATTACATATACTTATTTTTGTTTATGGCTTCAATTAATTTAAATTTTAACCACTTGTTCGTTAACATTCGTTACATACTATTGATTCTTTTATTCGCTGTGCTCTCAATAAGTCTGTCTTATGGTCAGAGAGATGTAAGCGATGATGTAATCGGAACACCGTATTGCGGAATTCAATATGGAATGAACTGGACTGGTGGAGATTTAGCAGAACGTTATGGCCTTACCAATACGCTTGGAGGTTTTGCTGGATATAAAACAAAAAACAATTTTATTTTCGGATTAGATGGCAACTTCATTTTTGGCAATAAAATAAGGATTGATGGAGTTCTGGATAATATACGAGACGAAGCTGGGAATGTAACAAACACCTCAGGTGGTCCAGCAATCGTTTTATTATTCAATAGAGGATTTCACGCAAACGCAACAGTTGGAAAAGTATTCCCTGTATTAAGCCCTAATCCAAACTCAGGCATCATGGTTCAATTAAGCGCAGGATATCTTTTGCATAAATTAAGGGTGGAAACACAAGAGGATGATGTTCCTCAACTTCAAGGAGATTACTTAAAAGGATATGACCGTTTGACCATTGGTGTGAATACTGCACAATTCATTGGTTACAGCTTCATGGCAAACCAAGGGATCTATAACTTTTACGCTGGATTTTACTGTCAACAGGGATTCACACAAAATCAACGATCAGAATTTTGGGATCAACCCAACCAAACAGTTTCTCAAGATTTACGTCTTGATGTGATGTATGGATTCCGTGTAGGATGGTTAATACCTATTTACAAAAGACAACCTAAAGACTATTACTACAACTAATGTTTTATTCACTTGGAATATACGCTTATGGTGGAATAGTAAGACTAGCCTCTTTATGGAACGCAAAAGCTAGAAAATGGATATTAGGGCGAAAAAACTTTTGGTCTGAGTTACCAACAATTCCAAACAACAAGGAAGTAGTCTGGTTTCACTGTGCCTCAATGGGGGAATACGACCAAGGCTTACCTGTAATGGAAAGTTTTTTAGATAATTTCCCAAACACTTATTTATTGGTGACTTTCTTTAGCCCTTCTGGATATGAAGCTATTAAAGACAAGTCAATAGCAGATCACACCTGTTACCTACCTTTAGACACCAAAAGAAATGCGAAACGATTTGTTGGTCATTTCAATCCAAAAAAAGTGTTTTTCGTGAAATATGAATTCTGGCTAAATTATATAGATTCTTGCTATCGATCGGATTGCAAATTATTTGGCCTTAGCGCTGTATTTAGAAAAGATCAACGTTTTTTCAAATGGTATGGTGGAAGGTTCACTTCAATGATAGACAAGTTTGAGCACTTCTTTTTACAGAATAATAAAAGTGCAAGAACCTTATCAATTAACGATTATGACAACTTCACGGTAACCGGAGATACAAGGTTCGACAGAGTCATGATCAGGGCCAAATACAACGAACATAATCCTATACTCGAAAAATGGACTAAACGTAAAAGAAACGTTTTAGTCATTGGAAGTTCTTGGCCGAAAGATGAGGAAATCTTATACCCTTTGATAAATGATACTGAAAGCAGTACAGCTGTTATTCTAGCTCCTCATGAGGTGAATAAAGAGCATATTGATGGAATAATAAATAAACTAAATGTTCCTTTTCAAAAATATACTGATCTATTAAAGGGTGAGGTAGTTGAAAGCACAACAGAAGTAATTATTTTAGACTGTATTGGAGTATTAGCTAATGCCTATAAATATGGCACCCTTGCTTACGTAGGTGGTGCTTTTGGCAAAGGCCTTCACAACATATTGGAACCCGCTTCTTTTGGCTTACCAGTAGTATTTGGGCCAAATCACAAAAAGTTTCCAGAGGCTCAGGAGTTTATTGATGCTAAAATTGGTAAAAGTATCAATGATGAGGACTCTTGTTCCCTAGCATTAAATGTATTCGCACAAGATCCTAATTCCGAGAAAAAGGTACTGGACTTTATGAAAGAGAAAAGTGGGGCTACCTCTAAAGTCATTTCATATTTTCAATAAAAAAGCCCCTACATCATTTGAGGAGCTTTTAATTGAATTAAATACGAAGTATTAATCTCTTCCTCCAAGTAAATGAAGCAAGGACATAAATAGATTAATGAACAGAATGTACAAGGTCAAACCTCCCATTAAACTTAACTTCTGTTTATTCTCTTGAGACATTTGTGTGTCATTAGCAATGGCTTTTAGCTTTTGCATTTCCCATGCTGTTAATCCTGTAAATACAAAAACACCGATTATCGAGATCAAATAGCCTAACCAAGAACTTCCAACAAACATATTGATGATTGCGGCAAAGAAAATACCTATAAAAGCCATATAAAGAAGACTTCCCATTTTAGATAAATCAACAGATGTTGTATATCCTAATATTGCCATACCTGCAAAAGCACCAGCCGTAACGAAAAAAGTTGTAGCTATATCTCCCATACTATAGACGAAAAATATCGATGATAGAGAGGCTCCAATCAAAGAGGAATACAAAATGAATAATCCTACAAGTGATCCTAGTGAAAACTTCTGGAATTTGTACTGAATTAAAAGTACTAAACCTAATGGTGCAAATGCGACAACATAAAACAGCGGGCTTACACCTCCCGTTTCAAAGTTAATGAACCACTCAATAAACAATCCTGAACTTGCCAAATACCATGATACAGCTCCAGAAACTACCAGTGCCATGAACATATATGTATACACTCCCATGAAAAATTCTTTCACTTGGGATTTGGAGGCTACTCCTTCATTTTGAACGTCTAAATATTCTTGCATAATTCTTATAATTTATTATCACAAAGATATGAAATTCATTTATCCAAATTCTCTAAAAAATGTGAATAGAATGAATCATTTAATCTAAGTCCCAATCGCCCTCATCATCCCAATCAAGAAACGACGATATATCTCGACGATCCTTTTTCGTTGGTTTACCAGTGCCATGATGACGATAAGTGTTCTGAGCTGCTAAATACGTTTTAAACTTCTCTACTTCCTCCACTGGAGTCATATCAATAACATAGTCATCAACTAACTTAGCTCCCACTCTATTATTCAAAAGGTCTTTAATCTTATAACTAAATAATGCATTATGGCGTGAAATCTGAATGACATCTCCAATTTGCACATCTTTCGAAGGTTTAACTTGTGCACCGTTAAGCTTTACCTTCCCTTTTTTCACACGATCAGTTGCCTTTGAGCGAGTTTTACTCAATCTAACACACCAAACGAATTTATCCACGCGTACACTCATTTCAGTTCTTCTTGTATTTTCTTAGGAAATCCACTAAAAATTAAATCATATGAATCATCAATCAATTCATGAAGTAACAATTCAGGAACATCACGATTAAAGTAAACTGTATTCCAGTGCCTCTTACTCATGTGGTAACCTGGAATAATACCATTGTAATCAGCTCTTAATGATTCCGCTCTATCTGGATCACATTTCAAGTTACAACGCTCACCATCATTAAGACCAATCAGGGCAAACATCTTACCATTCAGTTTAAACACGAGCGTATTTTCATCAAAAGGAAAAGACTCACTTACATGAGCCTTTCCTAAACAATATTCTCTAAAAGATTCTACATTCATGTAGTACCTATATTTCGTCTTGAGTTCCTAATCTCTTCAACATTTTAGCGTGACTTGCAAGAGCACCTCCAAAAGTCTTCTCAGAATTGTAAGGAAGATTAAACTCTTCAGCCGTTTCTCTCACAATTTTTGAGATTTTCTTATAATGAACATGACAGATATTCGGAAATAAATGGTGTTCAATTTGGAAATTCAATCCACCAACATACCATGAGAACAATCTGCTTTTTGGAGCAAAGTTCGCTGTATTGTGTAATTGACTTACCGCCCAATCAGCCTTAATATTACCTGACTCGTCAGGCATTGGATAGTTAGAAGATGGTACAACATGTGCCGGCTGGAAAATCATTCCCAAAATAACACCTGTAATGTAGTGCATCAAAATAAACCCAATAATTGTCAAGTACCATGGTACAGGAGCGAATATCAATGGAAGAACTAAAAATATAGCATAGTAAAGAAGCTTAGCTAAAACAATTTCTACAAAAAGTTTAAGTGTTGAGTCTGTTTGCGTTTTCGTAAGACCTCTTTTTGAGTAATCCGTAAGTTGTTTGAAGTCTTTTACCGTAACCCACATCAATGTCATCATTCCGTAAAGGAACCATGCATATAAGTGCTGATACTTATGCAACTTTCTTCTCTTCTCGTAAGGACTGAAACGCATAACTTTTCCAGGTGCGATATCCTCATCCATACCTGTTACATTAGTATAGGTATGATGAAGTACATTGTGCTGTATTCTCCACATGTAAGGACTACCTCCTGCCAAGTTTAAAAACGCTCCAAAGAATGTATTTACTAGTTTGTTTTTTGAGTATGCTCCATGATTTGCATCGTGCATGATCGATAGACCAATCCCTGAAATTCCAAATCCCATAATCACCCACATTAGCATGATTAGCCATGGATTTTCGATAACGGTAAGCATTAAAATAAATGGCACCAAATACAAGGAAACCATGAAAATAGATTTGATCACCATTGACGCATTTCCGTGTCGGGAAATGTTGTTTTCTTTAAAATAACCTCTAACTCGTTTTTGTAATGTTTTGTAAAACTCTACGTTACTCGAACGATCGAAGGTAATGTTGTTATTCTGCATAATAAAAATTTAATCTTCACAACTTGTGAATCTATACAAAGATAAGAAATAAAAAATAAGTCCTTTTTACATCTTCTATGATAATATCCATAATTAACTAAAATTGTCTTCATGGATTGCTATGTAACGATTGATCAAATAAAAAAGTTTCTATTAGTTTTGTAAAAAAAACAGCATGAAAAGCATCCAAAATATTGACTTCTCGCATAAACGCGCTCTCATTAGGGTTGACTTCAATGTACCAATTAATAGTAAGGGAGAAATAACTGATGATACGAGAATACGGGCAGCGATTCCTACGATTAAGAAAGTACTTGAATCTAACGGAAGTGTAGTATTAATGTCTCACCTTGGACGTCCTAAAAATGGACCTGAAGATAAATTTTCATTGATTCAAATAGTAGATCATTTGAGTAAACTGTTGTCTACACAGGTTGCTTTTTCGAAAGATTGTATTGGTAAAGACGCAATTCATGCAACGAGTAACCTTAAGCCTGGTGAAGTTGTCCTTCTTGAAAATCTTAGGTTCCACAGTGAAGAGAAGAGCGGAAGCAAAGAGTTTGCTGAACAACTAGCTAAGAATGGCGACATCTACATTAACGATGCTTTTGGAACTGCACATAGAGCGCATGCTAGCACAGCAGTTATCGCAGATTTTTTTCCTAAGAATAAATACTTCGGTCTTCTTTTGGAAGACGAAATCAAAAATATTGATAAAGTTTTAAAAGCTCCAAAGCCACCTACTTTGGCAGTTGTTGGAGGAGCTAAGGTGAGTTCTAAGATTACGATTATCGAAAACCTACTAAACACTGTCGACCACTTGATAATTGGTGGAGGGATGGCATACACTTTTGTCAAAGCAAAAGGAGGAAAAATTGGCAACTCTCTGGTTGAAGATGACTATTTAGACACAGCTTCTCAAATATTATCTAGCGCCAAAGGAAAAGGGGTCGCGATTCACCTTCCAATCGACACGATTGTTGCTGACAAATTTGACGAAAATGCAAATACAAAAGAGCAAAATATTGATGCAATTGAAGATGGATGGATGGGCTTAGATATTGGAGCGAATTCAATTCAAAAGTTTAAAGAAATAATTCTTGATTCAAAAACTATTCTTTGGAATGGGCCAATGGGTGTTTTCGAAATGGAAAAGTTTCAAAAAGGTACTGTATCCATCGCGGAAGCCATTGCTGAATCCACAAAAAATGGAACTTTCTCTCTCGTTGGAGGAGGTGATTCTGTGGCAGCTGTGAATCAATTTAATCTAGCTGACCAAGTAAGCTATGTCTCTACAGGAGGTGGAGCGATGCTAGAGTATTTGGAAGGCAAAACCCTACCAGGTATCAAAGCAATTCTAGACTAGAAAGAACAACCATAAAAAAAGCCGTTTCCATTGAAACGGCTTTTTTTATTTTTAATCTATTGATTAGTATAAGATTACAATATGGCCTTCCCACTCATATTTCTTATCTGTAATAAAGTCTCTCGTTCTAATTTTCCAAATGTACGTTCCTTCTTGAACCATATTTCCTCCTTGTCCACCGTAGGTTCCATCCCATGCTGCTGAAGGGTCATGTGACTCCCAAACTATTTCTCCCCATCGATTATATATCTCCAAGTCAAAATCTTGAATGTTTATACCTTCGATATATACTCTCCAGTTCTGATTATGTTCATCTCCATCAGGAGTAAATGCATTAGGAGCGTAAAGGAGAACTTCTGACTCAACCTGAACTATTGCTCTTGCCGTATCTTTACAATCGAACATTGAAGTAGCGACTAATTCAACATTGTAATTATCAACTACTCCTTCAGGGAATACAGATGTCGGATCTTCTAAAAAGCTATACCCTGGAGTTCCTTCCTCAAATGTCCAGTCGTAAGTATCTGCTCCAGTTGAATAATTCTGGAATTGAACTTCTGTATTAAGCATTGTTACAGGATCTGGACTAAAGTTGAATTTAGCAACAGGCTTAGGGTAAACGGTTAAGAAACCAGGTCTATTTAACGAATCCACGCATCCGTCTGCTGTAACAACAACTAGTTTAACACCATAATTACCTGATTGGTCAATTGTTAAAGTAAGATCGTCTGCATTCACAAAAGCTTGACCATCTGAAATGTACCAATATGAATCATCAAAAAGACTAGGATCAGTATCATTCGAAAGTTCAAATTGCGCAGGGACACAAATGGCATCATCGACAACTGAAAAGTCTAGTGTTGGCAAAGGTGCCACAACAACCTCAGAAGTCAAAACGATAGGTGTAGACTCACAGTCGTCAGTGATTGTAACCGTATAAGTTGTTGTAACGGATGGAGATGCTGTAAAGGTTGCTGTATTCGCAACTACATTTCCACCTCCATCTGTCCACTCATATGAGTACGGACCTCCATTTCCGTCAAGACCTTCAGCAGTTACTTGCGTATCATATCCTGGACATATTGTTTGAGACGGCGAAGAAGTACCATCTAAAGGTGGATTCACATCAACAACAATATCTTCAACCGGTGATAAACATCCATTCTCATTTTCAGCCTGAACCGTGTATATAGTTTGCATCATTGGCTGAACTGAAACAGTATTTGCACTGCTAGCAGAATGCCCCCAAATGTAATTAAAGGTATTTCCACCGTTACCCTCAGCTACTAATGTGGCTTCACCATTTTCGCAAATCAGCGTATCGTTTGACGCAGTAATCTGAACCTGAACACCCTCTGAAATTATTATATCTTCACAAGTTTCACAACCATTCGCTGTTTCTATACAAACTGTATATGTTCCAGCAGAGAATCCAGTTGCAAAAGAATCAACTTGCCATGTAACTCCGTCATCAAAACTATAGCTAACGGCCAATGGTGCATCTGCTTGTATTTCCCCATTCGCCCCTCCGAAACAATCAGGATCTACTCCTTGTAACGCAATAGAAGGATTTTCAATAACTACCTGAACATCATCTGTTTCATCTGGACAAACGCCATTACTCTCTGACAAAGTCAACGTATAAATACCATCCGCAGTTGCTGTAATATCAGCATTCATTGTTTGATTATCCGGAGAAAAGTTAATTGTACCAGGACCTGAAAAGGACCACTCTCCAGCATTATTAGCATCAGAAAGAACTCCATTTAATGTTCCTGATCCTCCGCTGCAAATTTCAAAATCTAATCCAGCATCTGGAGACGGAGGGGGGACAACGTTCACGGTCACGTCTACAGTATCTGTAAGTAAACCATTTGTAACCTCTACCTGATAAGTAGTTGTATCAGTAGGGGTAAGGTCAAAATCAGGACCTGTAGCCCCTGGATTAACAAGGTCACCTTGTCCATTAAGAAAAGTAAAAGTTGGGTTAGGAATTCCACCTGAATTAATAGTAACAGTCGCTACATCTCCTAAACAAATTGTAGTTCCCACAGAAGAAGGATCACAAGTTACATCAGCTGGATCACTTCCATTTGTGCCGGGAATATCATTACCAGTATATATCGGAACATTCTGTCCATTAAGACCAGAAAAGTTTGAAAAACACAACACAAACTGATCTCCTGGCTGTACTAAGAAAGCATCTTCAAAATTCCCTTGATTTGCTCCCGGAGGAAGATTACCTGCCTCAACCATACCAGTAAAACCACCGCTAGATGCGTTCCAATTACAAGCTACAGGAGGCAATAAATTATTCTGTATTTCGGCACAAGCATCTCCACCATTAATACTTTGAGGCGATCCAGCCTCATAGTAAGGCCATAATGCCCAATCATAGAAACCATTACCACCCGCTTGACCAAGTGTAAATTCTAAATATCCTGGCGTGGATACAGTTAAAATAATCCATGTTGGGTTCAACTCGTCACTGAACAAACATCCAGAATTCCCAGCGGAACCAGGGTTTGTTGATGGATTTGAAATATTATTACCAGGTGGCAAATCATTCACCACACCATTTCCTGTTGAGTTCGTTGTAAAATTACCAATTGTACAACCATACATGGCAACATTACAATCCGCTTGACCTGTAACTATCGTTGCAGATAGAAAAAATATTGATAAACCTAAAATGTATTTTAACATAGCTTAGTACTACTTTTATTCTGCAATACTGCAGAAATTATCATTGAATGGAATAACACTGTCAACCCTGTATAATCCTTCACGGTAACACTCTATCACTTCGAATGAAGTGCTTAACCAGGAAACAACTGAATTTTCTTCGAAAGACGCAAGATTTTGAGTAACCAGAAACACCCCATTTGTATTTCTATCGACTCTAACCATCAATATATTCGGGTTTTGCTGAAGGTTACCTTCAAACTCCAACACTTGCTGTTCAGTCAACGATTCTTGATAGGTAAATTGAGCGAAAAACTGAGCTCCATTCTGTTGAGAACTTACCTGACTACTAGCAGCTAATGCCAGTAAAATGAAGGGTATAAAAATGATGTATTTCATCTTTCATCTATTAAATTCATGGGTTAGACGAGCCAACTTTCAAAAGGTTGTCTAAAATTAAGCTTAAAAGGATGAAAAAGTAGAGGTTGTGAAATTTATAACAACCTGAATAGTTATCCAATATATTTAAACGAATCACCTGGGTAATAAGCGCTTGAACCTAATTCTTCTTCAATTCGCAATAACTGATTATACTTCGCCATACGATCACTGCGAGATGCAGATCCTGTTTTGATTTGACCACAATCTAAAGCAACTGCAAGATCAGCGATTGTTGTATCTTCGGTTTCACCACTTCGATGACTCATAACAGAAGTGAATGAATTTTGAGTTGCCATTCTAACAGCTTCAATTGTTTCTGTCAACGTACCAATTTGATTTACTTTTATCAAAATTGAGTTAGCGGATTTCTCCTTGATTCCTCTCTCTAGACGTTGAGTGTTTGTAACGAAAAGATCATCACCAACCAACTGAACTTTATCTCCGATAGCTGCGGTTAATTTTTTCCAACCCTCCCAATCGTCTTCATCTAAACCGTCCTCAATGGAAATAATTGGATATTTAGAAGACCAATCAGACCAATATTGAACCATCTCTTCAGATGTAAGCTCTTTTCCAGTTGATTCAAAAACATATTTTTTCTTTTCGGCATCATAAAACTCAGAGCTTGCAGCATCTAAAGCAATAAAGATCTCTTCACCGGCTTTATAGCCTGCTTTTTCGATTGCCTCAAGAACATATTCAATCGCTTCTTCATTCGAACCAAGATTAGGAGCAAAACCACCTTCATCGCCTACGTTAGTAGAAAACCCTTTATCCTTCAACACTTTTTTCAGATGATGAAAAATCTCAGTCCCCATTCTCAATCCTTCTGAAAACGACTCTGCACCAAACGGCATAACCATGAATTCCTGAATATCAATTTTATTATCAGCATGAGAACCACCATTCAAAATATTCATCATAGGAACAGGCATAGTATAAGCTCCGGCACCTCCAATATATTTAAACAATGACATTCCAGACTCGGCCGCAGCTGCTTTTGCTACAGCAAGCGAAACACCTAAAATTGCATTTGCTCCAATTCGCTCTTTGTTCGGCGTACCATCTATCTCTCTTAATTTACTGTCAATCGCTTTCTGATCAAAAATATATGCACCTTCCAACTCGTCGTTCAAAACAGTGTTAACATTGGAAACTGCATTTTCAACCCCTTTACCCATGTAACGATCACTGTCGTTATCGCGCAATTCTACAGCTTCATGAACACCTGTAGAGGCTCCAGATGGAACAGCAGCTCTACCCATGTGACCGTTAGAAGTATAAACGTCAACCTCGACTGTTGGATTTCCTCTCGAGTCTAAGATCTGTCTCCCGAAAATTTTAGCGATATAACTCATGGCCTAGTGTATTGAATTAATTTTTGTGATTTTTCATATTGGTTACGAACTCATCAAAAAGGTATCGAGAATCGTGAGGACCTGCTGATGACTCAGGATGATATTGTACAGAAAACACAGACTTATTCTTCAAGCGTATTCCTGCAACAGTATTATCATTCAAGTGGGTATGTGTCAATTCAACATTATCATTTTGAGCAACACTATCGGCAGAAACTACAAAACCATGATTTTGGCTAGTAATCTCTCCTTTTCCTGTTAATAAATTTTTCACCGGGTGATTTAAACCTCTGTGACCATGGTGCATTTTTTCGGTTGTTATACCCTGACTTAAAGCGATAACTTGATGCCCCATACAAATTCCAAAAACTGGAATGTTAGTGTTAATAATATCATTAACTAGTTTATGTGTTTCGCCCATTGCAGCAGGATCACCAGGACCATTCGATAACATAAAACCATTTGGCTCATATGCTTTCATTTCTTCAACAGAAGAATGCATCGGGAAAACTTTAACATCACATCCGCGCTCATTTAAGCAACGTATGATATTCTTTTTAACTCCTAAGTCAAGAAGAGCAACTTTAAACTTAGCCTCTCCATTTGACGAAGGAGATATATAACTTTCTTTTGTGCTTACGCGACTTGAAAGCTCCAAGCCCTTCATTGAAGGAACTTCTTTTACATCTTTCTTAAGCTGTTCAACATCTTGATGCTCTTCTGTTGAAATTATCGCATTCATTGCACCTTTAGACCTAACATGTCTTACTAATGCTCTTGTATCGATATCAGCAATTCCTAGTTTATCATCACGCAACATGAACTCCTCTAGTGACATATCGGCGCTAATTCTGGAATAGATCTCTGAAAATTTCTTAATGATAACACCTGCACACTGCATTCTATCTGATTCCACCTCCTCTTTTAGAGTACCGTAGTTACCGATATGAGAAGTAGTCATGATAATTAACTGCTCTAAGTATGAGGGGTCTGTGAAAACTTCTTGATAGCCAGTCATGCCCGTATTAAAGGCTAGCTCACCAGATGTTCGACCTATTTTTCCGATGGCTTTACCGTGGAATACTGTACCATCTTCTAATACCAAAACTGCAGGAGAACGTTCAGTCATTTCTTTTAAGTTTTGGCAAAAATAATACTTTCAATGTGACTAAAGATTTTCAGCTACAAAAAGTTATTCATGTTTATCAACAGATGTTAATCTTGCTTATTGAAATCCTCAAGACCAGCATCTAGCCATTCCTTAAATTTAGCAGCCTGATTATGATTCTCATAATCAGCAGACCCATTTGACAAGTCATTCCCTTTAGTATCCTGAAGGATATAATAAGGTTGCGCAGTCACTTGATACTCTGAGATTTGCTTATACGACCATTTCTGACCTGTTGTTCGCAAATCAACTTCTCTTCCATTAGGATAAGTCACTGTAACCTGCTCCTCTTTTGGAAGAGCTTTTCTTTCATCAACATGAAGAGAAACAATTACAACATCATCACGAAGAATATCAATTATTCCTGGTTCTGCCCAAACACTTTGCTCCATTTTACGACAGTTCACACAATTATGTCCAGTAAAATCAACAAAAAGTGGTTTACCAACTTTCTCTGCGTGAGCTAAAGCCTTATCGTAATCATTAAAGACCATGATATTCTGAGGTCCTAAGTGCGTTCCTTCAACAAACTCCGTATGACCAGTAGCCACTCCCGATTGACTAGCACCAACACCCAACGGAGACTCGCTATAACTCAATGGTGGAGGGAATGCGCTAATAACCTTTAAGGGAGCTCCCCATAATCCAGGTAACATATAGAGTACAAAAATCAAAGTAAAGGTTCCCATCAAAGCTCGCCCTACAGAAAGTCTTTCCAAAGGACTATCATGCGGCATTTTAATGAACCCAAATAAATACAATGCCAACACTAAAAAGATACCAATCCATATTGCCAAGAACAATTCTCTTTCCAAAAGGTGAGCTTGCAATGACAAGTCAGCATTTGATAAGAATTTAAATGCTAATGCTAGCTCTAAAAATCCTAAAACTACCTTGACTGCATTCAACCAACCTCCAGATTTCGGTAAAGTATTCATCCATCCAGGGAAGGCTGCAAACAACGCAAACGGTAAGGCTAGTGCAAGAGAAAATCCAAACATCCCAATAAAAGGAGCCATTCCCCCTTCAGACGCTGCCTGAACTAATAACGTCCCAACAATCGGACCTGTACAAGAAAAAGAAACTAAAGCTAAAGCTAAAGCCATGAAGAAAATCCCGATCAAACCTCCTTTATCCGCTCTTTGATCTGCTTTGTTTACCCAAGAACTTGGCATTCGGATTTCAAATGCACCCAAGAATGAAACAGCAAATATTACAAGAATTAAGAAGAAAATAATGTTGAACGTAGGATTGGTTGACATCGCATTAAGAGCATCCGCTCCAAAAATCCAGGTAATCATTGTTCCTAGCACTATATAAATTACAATAATCGATATACCGTAGTAAATCGCATTTCGAATACCTGCAGCCTTTGTTTTACTCTGTTTAGTAAAAAAACTAACTGTCATGGGTATCATAGGAAATACACAAGGGGTTAACAACGCTAGTAATCCGCTCACAAAGGAAACACCGAATATCCACCATAAAGATTGATCTGCAGGGTTTTTACGTTTATCTTCTTCAGATGTTAAACCAGTATTTCCTTCCTGATCATTCTCCGAATCTGATTCAACAACAGTTGATGTATCTTCCTGACTATCATTATCATCAACAGTAGTAGTATCCTCTGCACCGTCTTCCTGTAAAGAATCATCTTCTACTGTAGACTGACCATCTTTTTGAGACTCCTCCTCTTGAGAAGATGAACACCCTTTAACATTCAGTTTAAAACGATCTTCAAAAGGCATCAAACATTTAACAGAATCACAAGGCTGAAAACCAAAATCAAACTCTAAAACGAAGGGCTCTTCAGAAAGCACCTTTATCTTCTGACGCAAAGTAAATGTTCCCTCATGATATGAAAGATGTTCTCCCGAGGCCTCATCAAATTCTTTCTTAGGAGCAGGCTCTTGAACCCCTCCCATAAGTTTGAATTTGTCAGATTGAATTAATTTAAAAGTCGTTGGAATACCAAAATTATCTTCTGGTAACTGTGTAGCATTGATATGCCAATGATCAACTATAGTGAACTTACCTACAACCGTCGCTTCACAACCATTTTGCTCTAAACTAAAGTCCCAATCAACTTTATCCTCTGGATACTCAATCTGAGAAAAGGCTGACCCAATAGTAAAAACGACAAATAGAATACTTAATAATTTACTCATTACTTCTTGTTATATACTTATTTTAAATTCTTTTAATTCTGGCGGCAAGCAGCCTTCCTCATTACAAGTCATAAAAACTACTTTGACACTAATCACGCCCTCGTAATCAACTGGAATCGCACAACGAAAATCAACGTTGTTCTCAAAATACAAAACCTCACCACCATAATTCTCATCAAATGATTTTATAGGCTGAGTCTCCGAGGCTCCATGCATCTCATAACCATTCAACTCTAAAGTAATATCAGTTGGAATAGGCCCTGCTTTCTCGTTTTGATATTGGCTGTAAATATGCCAACCTTCATCTATTTCTGCTGATAAGACAAGAACTTTACATTCTTTATCAAGAACCAATTTCCAATCCACGTGAGACTGAGCCCACAATTGAAAACTCGTTAACACAAATAAAAAAGGCATGATCTGTATCATACCTCCAAATTTAGTTAAAGTATGCGGAACAATGTCCACAATATAACCTTCTATTATTGAAATCCTATGTGACTAAGTCATTACAACTTTTTCGATACTAGAGATCGGTAACCAAACCCCACCCTTTAAACAAATGTACTTTAAGCCAGTTGCCCAAATAGTTGTCTCCACTCTTTTCAACCCCTCATCATCATGAAAGTAAATCGCTACTTTGCCATGATGCAGATTACCTAGTTTAGTTGCTTCTAACAACTTCCCCATTAAACCTTCTTGTTGATTGACAGCTCTTTTTTCTTTAAATGACAAGTTTGGTATGATTTCTTTTTCGATCAGCTGTGCTGTTGGTAATACTGTTTCTGACATGGTCTAAAATTTTGAATGAGAGATAAAAAGTACGTAAAATTTATAATCCATGCAAGGATTAAATAACAAAAAATTCATTTTTTAACAATTTTGGATTTTTGAAAGACATAAATCTACATGACTACCTTCCAATTTACTGAGCATTACAGATATTGTTTAAAAATAGCTTCGAATTAAGAAAGTACACCGTTCAATTTATTTATTTTTGCACTAAGAATTTCAGAATATGGAAAGTACAATTCAACGCGAAGCAACATTAGAAGAAGCCAAAGAGCTTGGACTCAGAGAGGACGAATTTGAGATGATCAAAGAAATATTAGGCCGCACTCCTAATTTCACAGAAACGAGTGTATATGGCGTAATGTGGTCAGAGCACTGTTCGTATAAAAACTCAATAAAGTGGCTAAAAACATTACCGAAGGACGGTCCTCAGATGCTTGTAAAAGCAGGAGAAGAGAACGCTGGTCTAGTAGATCTAGGTGACGGTATAGGCTGCGTTTTCAAAATCGAATCACATAACCACCCGAGTGCAATTGAGCCTTATCAAGGAGCTGCAACAGGCGTTGGAGGGATCAATCGAGATATTTTCACGATGGGAGCTCGACCTATTGCTCAGT
The DNA here is from genome assembly GCA_965656195.1 of Brumimicrobium sp. Taxonomy (GTDB): domain Bacteria; phylum Bacteroidota; class Bacteroidia; order Flavobacteriales_D; family Crocinitomicaceae; genus Brumimicrobium. The sequence continues at coordinate 43,004 of CBFHJL010000003.1, forward strand.
TGAATTCGCTGCGCTTTGGGAATATCGAAAACGATAGAACAAAGTGGTTAGTGAAAGGTGTGACAAAAGGAATTGGTGATTACGGAAATTCATTTGGAATTCCAATTGTAGGAGGAGAAGTATTCTTTGATGAATCTTACAATACAAACCCTCTTGTAAATGCCTTTTCTGCAGGTATTATTGACACAAAGAAAGTAATCTCCGCTACTGCTTCTGGACCTGGAAACCCAGTTTATATAGTAGGTTCCGCTACGGGTAAAGACGGTATTGCTGGAGCAGCATTTGCCTCTAAAGATATTACCGAAGATTCAATGGATGATCTTCCTGCTGTACAGGTTGGAGATCCTTTCCAAGAGAAGCTTCTACTTGAAGCAACAATGGAGCTTGCAGAAACAGACGCTGTTGTTGGAATGCAAGATATGGGTGCTGCAGGAATAACATGTTCTTCATGTGAAATGTCTGCTGCTGGAGAGGTAGGAATGGACATTTGGTTAGACAAAGTTCCAACTCGACAAAAAAACATGCTTCCTTTTGAAATTCTTTTATCTGAATCTCAAGAGCGTATGCTGGTTGTTGTAAAGAAAGGTAAAGAACAAATCGTAAAAGATATCTTTGATAAATGGGATCTTCATGCTGAGGAAATCGGAGTTGTTACAGAAGGTGGTCGCGTTCGTTATTTCGAAGGGGAGACACTAGTAGGTGATGTTCCAGCTGAATCACTTGTACTAGGTGGTGGAGCTCCTCAATACGAGAGAGAATATAAAGAACCAGCTTATTTTAAGGAGTACCAGCAATTCAACATTGATGATGTTCAGCAACCAGACGACTTGAAAGAAGTTGCACGCCAGTTGTTGAGTCATCCAAACATCGCTTCAAAACGATGGGTTTATGAGCAATATGACTCTATGGTTGGTACGAAAACTATGACAACAAATCGTCCTGCTGATGCTGGAATAGTAAATATTAAGGGTTCCAATAGAGCGCTTGCAATGACAGTAGACTGTAACTCAAGATATGTTCATGCTGATCCTCATAAAGGAACAGCAATAGCAGTATCTGAAGCAGCAAGAAATATTGTTTGTTCTGGAGGTAATCCAAGTGCAATTACAAATTGCTTAAACTTTGGGAACCCATATAATCCTGAATCTTATTGGCAATTTGTTGGTGCGATCAAGGGAATGTCTGAAGCATGTCTAAAGTTTGAAACTCCTGTAACTGGTGGAAACGTTTCTTTCTATAATCAGACGGTTACGAATGGTAAAGAAGAACCTGTTTTCCCTACTCCAACTATCGGAATGATTGGATTGATAGATGACAAATCAAAAACTATGTCTCTTGATTTCAAAAGTAAGGGAGACCTCATCTTTATTATCGGGAAGAATGTAGAAGACATTGGTAGTTCAGAATACTTGTATTCATATCACGGGATTAAAAAATCTCCTGCTCCTTATTTCAACATTGAAGAAGAGTATAACATGCAGGAGTCAATTAAAAGTCTTATCCAAAATGGGTTGATCAACGCTGCTCACGACTGTGCAGATGGAGGTTTGTTCATAGCACTTGCAGAAATGTCAATGCCAAACGACTTAGGATTCGACATTGTTACTGATGCTGAAATAAGAGAAGATGCCTTCTTATATGGTGAGGCTGCTGGTCGAGTTGTTGTAACTGTTAACGAAGACAATGAAGACGCATTCATTGAGTTTATGATGACACAAAATGTAAAGTATACTTTACTTGGCCATGTTACTCAAGGAAAAATGGTTGTAGATGACGAGCACTTCGGATTCGTTCAAGAAGCCAAGGACATCTATGATAATGCACTTGGTAAATTGATTGACGCATAGTCAATTTAAATATATTGTTTAAGGCCGATAAGCTACTTGTTTATCGGCTTTTTTATTTAGCAAAAAACCTCATCCATTTAGCAAAAAATACCCTTCATTTAAAAAGTGAACAAGCTATACAAGGCAAGTTGTAGGTAGCTTTGTCTAAAAAAAATGAAGTACACATCTCTAACATTCCTTCTGTTAATTTCAGTAGGGTTTTCCAGTGCTCAGCTTGGTGCACTAAATAAGGTTAAAAACAAAATCGAGAATAGTAAAACTGGTGCAAAGTCAACATCAATGCCTGTTATCGGTGAAAAAGAATTAAATGAACAAACCTATGCTGACCACGATCGGTTGTTTGTCGCAGAAAATGGACAAATGATTATCAAAGGAGTTCACGCAGCAGACTATAAAGATGACATCAATTTCTCAGGAAACTATTACATCAATACGTTTGCCATAGAAGCACCAGCCAATCAATTCAGTAAAGATACAACAAAAGCCTATTTAGGGTTTGCAATCGAATACGACCAAGAGAAACACACGATGCAAATTCATTGGGATGAAGGAAACTCAAATTACGCAATGGTGCCAGATAGGTATAAAAGTTCCGCTGATAAAGGAAATGTAATGTTTCAAATGGGAATGACTGGGGGGCCATCTTCTTGGTATAATGGCGAATGCTTGCTTTTAGAACCTGGTGTAATTTTAATTGGTGCTAATGTCTACCATAAGAATGATGAGATTGGACACCAATGGATGAATAACATCACACCAGAATCGTTCATAATTGCTGCCAAAGACACTTCAAAGTTTAAAGAGTATCAAAAAAATATAGAATACACTTCTAAAGTCGTTTTTGAGAAATTTGATGCGTTGCGCGCCATGTGGAAAAATGATGAAATCAAAGACGCTCGACCTTTGCCAGCTGAAGGAATGAAAGATGCGGCCTTGAAATCTGATGCTTTAGCTTTGATTCAAAGAACAGCAAAAGGATATAAGTGGAAAGAAGAAGTGATTTATGCTTACGTGACATCAACAGATTGGGAGATCAAAAAACATCCTTTTACAGGGGCTACATTAAAGCGAGTAGCAAAAGCCATAGTTGTTATGAAAACACCACAAGGTAATTACAAACGAGAAGGTTTTTACATCGCTCAAGATTATGTTGGAGGAGGAAACTTTGGAAAAACGTACATGTTGTATAACGACCAAAGAATCTACTATGTGAATCCAAACGATGCAATGAAATATAATTAATCTAATAAATAATAAAAAATGAAAAATTTCTACACAACACTTTTAGCAGTTACACTAAGCTTGTCTGCTTCAGCATTAAACAGATTTTATGTAAATGATGATGCTACCGGAAACAATGACGGAAGTTCATGGACAGATGCATTTACAGATTTAAATGATGCGCTTTTGTTTGTTGCAAGTTCGGGCAATTATAATGGGGCAGAAATATGGATTGCAGAAGGTTTTTACACAAGACTATCTCAAAATCAAAGCTTTTTGGTGACTAATGATGCACTTTTATATGGTGGATTTGCCGGTAATGAAACAGACCTTAATGAAAGAGATATACAAAACCATCCGACTATTATTAGCGGAGATGTAGGTTGGAATGATACAGGAGCTCCAAGTAGTTCAAACTCAAGTATGATGATAGATAACGCAGCAAATGTATTTAAAGTTGAAAGTTCTTACCGCGCATTGTTTGACGGATTAATTATAGAACGTGCGTATAGTACAACTGAAGCCGGAGGTGGTATCAATGTTATAAGTACTTCTCTTGAGAATCTGCAAATATCTAATTGTATTATTAGAGAAAATGTTTCTGTGAACAGAGCAGGTGTACTCTATTATTCTGATTTAAATGGCAGTGGCTTCTATCTATTGAACAATAGAATTGAAGATAACGTAAACACAGACGGTTCTTCTTCATATACCATTGAATTTCGGGCTTCGAGTAGCAACTCGATATATGCGGATGTTCATTTTGTAAATAACTTATTTAAAAACAATAGTTCAGAATCTTCATTTCAAATGGGAACGTGTGCTAGGTTTACAGCTTTTGGCGGAAGCAACATTGATTTGTATTTAACAAACAACACATTCGTGGATAACCCACAAACTGGTTCTAATGCAAATAACGTTTCTTCACTTATTGTCTATCAACACGGAGGTGGGGGTTCTACTCTTCAAGCATTTGTGAACAATAATATTTTTTATAACAATCCAGGTGCTAACGCTATTTTTGGAGAAAGTATACAGGGTAGTAGTGCAACAGGACAGTTACTTGTATCCAATATGAGTTCTAATCAAAACGTACAGGATTTTGCAGATAACTTAAACTTGCTAAATACGTATGAAGTAACTTCTTCTCCTTTTGTTGATGTAGCGAATGAAGACTATACGCCAATAGCGGCATATCAGACTATTGGAGATTTAACTTACTACGATAACCAGTATTTAAACAATCCTTATCCAGGACAAGAATATCCAACAATAGATTTAGCTGGAAACTCAAGGTTTGATGGACAGGGTAACCTTTCAATAGGGGCTTATCAATATGATGAAACTGCCAGCTTGGAGGATGAACTATCCTCAACAGTTCAAGTTTACCCCAACCCATTCACCAATAATATTACAGTTGAATCGAATGGAAACCCTTCTGAAATTTCTATAAAAAACACGTTGGGTCAAGAAGTACTTAATCTTAAAAACGCAAATAGTCCGTTACATTCTATAGACCTCGGTCATTTATCCAAAGGTCTGTATACAATTACTATTCGAAATGGAGAACTCAGCACAAATCAAACGATCGTCAAACAATAAAACAACTTAACTTGATTAAAAAAAGGGTGTGAGCTGTTCACACCCTTTTTAGTTACTCATTTTATAACTTAAACTTATTCTACCAGAAAACTTCATGTACCACCTTTAAAAAAGCTTGTTTGTTCTTTTTAGAAATAGGTACCGTTTTTTTATTGTCCATTAGGATGAAATCACCGTCACTTCTCGAAAGTTCCTTCATATACCTGATATTAATCAAGTAAGAGCGATGCGGTCGAAAAAAAAGTTCGTTCTCTGCAAGTTGTTCAACAAAGTGTTTTAAAGGCTTACAGATTAAATCCGTCTCTCCTGTATGCAAATAAACTTTTGTATACATACCATCTGCTTCCATCATCACAATTTCATCATATCCCACGAACATTACTCCTTTGGGGACTTCAATGGCAATTTTGTTTACAGACAACTGACGAAACATCTTCTTTAAACCTTCTAGTTTAGTAGAATAATGTTCCCTTTCGATTTGATCTGTGGCTTTGCGAACGGCTAAAGACAATTCTTCTGCATCAATAGGTTTCAAAAGATAATCTACTGCAGATAACTTAAATGCTTCTATTGCGTAATCATTATATGCCGTAGTGAAAATGATCTTAAAATTAACCTCGCCCGGAAAATACTCCAATATCTTCAAACCTGACTGCTGGGGCATTTCAATATCAAGAAAAACGAGATCTGGACGCTCCTCCTTAATCTTCTTTACCCCTGTTGCTAGATCTTCTGCAAAAATGAGATCCTCAATCTCAGGGCAGTTTTCATCAATTAAGACATTAAGAAGACTTCTTGCCTTTTTCTCATCATCAACGACTAATGCTTTCATTTGAATGGGATTAAAATATTTACTCTTGTTCCATTCGGTTTTCCTGCAGCTGAAAACAAATCATAAATCTTGATTTGTATTTTATCATTGTTGCATTTAACCTCATTTATCAATTCTACTCTTTTTTCGGTTGCTTGTGTTGCAAAAGATACATGCCCCTTTCTGGATAGATTAATATCACGGGAAGCAGCACGACCCACACCATTATCCTCAATTATACATTCTAATAGTTTTGACGATTTTAGAGAAAATCGAACAGATAAAGAACGATTCAATTTTTTATGGAGTAAACCATGCTTCAGCGCATTCTCAATGTAAGGTTGTAAAAGTAAAGAAGGTATTTTTATCGTAGTTAAGACTAACTTATTATCAACTACAATTTCATAGGTTAACTCATCTTCAAACCTTACTTTTTCCAATTCTAAATAAAGGCGTAACGCCTCAATCTCCTGTTTTAGGGAAATTTCATTTTGCTGGCCCTGTTCAAGGTATATTCTTATCAGACGAGAAAACTTAACTAAAAAAGAACTGGCTAATTTACGTTCATTAAGAACGATATAATCCTGAATAGAGTTAAGCGCATTAAAGATAAAATGTGGATTCATTTGTGACCTAAGGTTCTCTAATTGCAACAGTGCTGTGCGTTGTTTATAGAGGGCTAATGACAACTCCTCGTTCTTACGTTTCTCCCGAATGGAAAGCCATTTTTGAATAGCAATAGCAACCAAAAGAATCGTGAAAATTGCAATTATTAGAAAAAACCACCATCGCTGCCAATAGGGGGGAGATACAGAAAAGCGCACGAGTTTCGCAACCTCACTTTTATTCCCTGCTTTTGTTTGAGCATAAGCTAAAACTGTGTAATCATCAGCCGCAAGATTCGTTAATTGAATGTAATTTATTCCTCCGGGAAGCTTGAGCCAAGCTCCAGATTCATCTCCAGCCCTCTTAAGCTTATAATAATACGTCATCGATTTACTACTATTGTATCGATTAACACCAAACTCCAATCGAATATTGGATTGGTTATAGTTCAAATTATAGTTCTTCTGAAAAGACTTTGATTCTCCATTAATTTCCAACAGGTTAAGTGTAGGTTTAAAATCTAAGTCTTTATTTCGAGCTATATTATTATTCTTGAAAACGTAAAGGGCTTTCCTATCACTAAAATATAGGGTGGAATCTTTAAACTCTAATTCATTTATCTCTTTGAGTAAATCTTTGGAAAGCGGAAGAATAAAATGCTCTCTGGTAGTAAGATCAAAAGAGATAATACCCATTGTAGTATTCAACCAAATCGTATTATTCTCATTATCCCCTTTAATATCCTTAATAACTCCATTAAATTCGGTAATTAAATGAAGACTTTCATCTTTTATTGAATAGAGCCGATTATCTGAGAAACCGAGTACTTTATCATTAACAATCTCAAGATCTAGTAAAATCGTTTTATCATTGCTTTTAATTTTTGTGAAACTATTGAGCTCATCTCCAAATGCATAGACTCCTTTTAGTGTGGCTGCATAGAAGCGTTTAGCCTTAGAATCATGCACAATTCGCATAGTCCTCGAGTTAATCAACTCTTTTTCTCCGTCTTCTTTCCATAAATTCAAAAGCGATAGTCGATCAAAAGTTGCATGCAGAATCAAACTGTCGGATAACGGAAATATATCTTTAGTAGCTACAAGGCGTTTGTTCTCTGTAAATTTGTTTCGCTCTAAATGATAGATATACCCGAAATTACCATTTGTGTTAATGAGTAAAACATTTGCTGATCTTAAAAAAACTATTTTCTCGATTTTAGAATGATTAGGCAGCTGTATTTGCTTTGATAAGTTTCCTTCCTCATATATTCTTAATAACCCATCAATACTACCTGTAGCATAAGTCTTGTTGTTTAATACCGTGAATGCTTCAACCTCATCACCTCCCGAAATATTCAAGTGCTTTATTTGTTGATTAGGGAGAATAAAAAACCCATTATTCATGGTGGCAACTAATAGATCACCACCTCTTTCTTTTAGAGCACTGGTGCAATTATAATCCGCTGATAAAAGCATTTCCAATTTTGGTGTAGTTCCTTGTTGAGGGTATTGAATTCTGTAACAACCTTGTTCTGTTGAAACAATAAAGGACAATAAACTATCCTTTTCGATATAAACATGATTAATAGTAATACGCGAAAGCGCTTTTGGTAAATTCAGTGAAATCCCTCTTTCTTTATGATCAAATAGTTTGAATCGGTTTACCCCATCCAGTTTATAGAAAAGCAAACGCAGCTGAGCCTCCCCTTCTGAAAAAGAAAGATGGTTGATTTGTTGAGCATTCTCCATTAAATTTTCTGAAGTCCTTATAGTTCCATCTTGGTCAACGAATTTTAGCAGTCCTTCATCATTAACATATAGAATATTATTGTTTTGAGCAGTAAGACCTAAAATATATTCACCAGACAACAGCTTATTTACACTATCGTTTAAAGAGAACAAACCACTCTTCGTCCCAATATAAAATCGCCCTTGGTGCTTAACGTACTTTGGAACACTGCCGTTCGAATAATCCGATACGTCCGATATTAGTTTCAGTGTATCCTTTGATGCTTCAAAAAGCTGTCCATATACATTCGAAAAAAAGACCTTTGGACCCTCAACCTTAAATTCAAAGACCGCTCGCCCTTTTTTAACAGGTGATCTCACCAGCGAAAAATTATAACCATCAAATTGGTATAGACCTAACGATGTAGACAACCACAATATTCCAGTACTATCTTCTGTTACACTGTAAATCGTATGGTCAGGCAGTTCTTGGAACTCTTCTCCTGATAGGGCGTGATACTCGTATCTATGTAATTCTTGTTCAAACGAAGAAAACACAAAGAGGTGAAAAACAATTAATGACAGTACGTAACGAAACATATAGTCAAAAATACATGAAAAGGTAATAGATACTTTCGATTTTTTCTGAATCTAGCAGATAACTTTTTAAATAGATTTCATTTGCTCATCTGGCTTCCTTGGGACCAGCATCAATAAGACTAGACCAATGGCAAAGAAAATTATTATTGATAAAACAGAAGCTCTTAGATCTCCTGTAAGATCCTCCATTAAACCAAAAAAGAACAATCCGATTACGATACCTACTTTTTCAGAAACATCGTAGAATGAGAAGTAAGAAGCATGATCTTTCGTTTCTGGCAAAAATTTAGAATATGTTGATCTTGCCAGCGCCTGCACTCCACCCATTACAAAACCTACTCCCGCTGCAAGGAAATAAAATGTAACAGGCTTTTCTATAAAATAAGCCCAAACACATAAGAACACCCATCCCGTCACAACAATAGTTAAGGTTTGTAGATTTCCAATCTTGCTGGAAACCCAGGACATCAAATAAGCACCTCCAGCTCCTAAAAGCTGAATCAACAATATTGCTACAATTAAACCGGTATCTCCTCCATTATTACCCCAGTCAATTTCCTTTTTTGCGAATACAACTGCCATTAACATTACAGTTTGAACTCCCGTATTAAAAAAGAAAAATGAAAATAAATATCTTTTCAGACGACGGGTACCTCTAAACTCTTGAAACACTCGCTTTAACTCTTTAAATCCTTTCCAGATATACCCTTTTTCTCTTTTCTTTTGATAAACATTATTTGGAAGTCGAGCAAAGGTAATCTGAGCAAATCCTATCCACCATAGCCCAACGAGAACAAAACTCCATTTCGTATAGGATGCATCAATAAACATGATAATGGATAAACAAACTACAAGCAATAACATGCTGCCGAAGTAACCCATTGAAAAGCCTCTTGCGGAGATATTGTCATGATCCTTCGGTTCTGCGATCTCAGGAAGAAAAGCATTATAGAATACAAAACTATTCCAAAAACCAATACTTGCGAGAAAAATTGAGAGCATTCCTAACTCTATTTGAGATGGACTGAACCAATATAAAGAAATGCATGAAAGCGCTCCCAAGTAACAGAAGAATTGCATGAATCGCTTTTTATTCCCTGTAACATCAGCTATACCCGAAAGCAAAGGAGACAATATACTCACAAGCAGAAATGATGCAGCAAGCACATAAGAAAAAAGAACAGTATTCGAAATTGTAGTTCCGAAAAATTCAACGACTACATTCTCCCCTTCATTCAATTGCCCACCTTCTCTGCCCAACGACTTTAGATAGTAACTCTCTGTAATATTTGCATAGAAAATCGGGAAAATAGCAGAAGAAATAACAAGGTTATAAACTGAATTTGCCCAGTCATAAAAAATCCAACCTTTTATTATTCTTTTATTTCCCTTCTCCATAACGTTAGTAATTTATCAGTTCTATAAGAGCCTCATTGAAGCGTTCTACAGGTAAGAAGTTTTTCTCTAATCCTGCATCGAAAGGAACTGGAGTATTAAGTGAAGCAACTCTTTTAATCGGTGCATCTAAATACTCAAAGCAGTTTTCATTGATCTGTGTTACCAACTCCGCTCCTATTCCACCAATCTCACAATCCTCATGCAACACAATCACTCGTCCTGTTTTTTTAACAGACTTGAAAATTGTTTCAGTATCTAATGGAGAAAGTGTTCTCAAATCAATTAGGTCAGCTGAAACATCTGAATGATCATCCAGACTATCCATTGCCCAATGCACACCCATTCCATAGGTAACGATCGTGATATCAGAGCCCTCTCTTACAAGACGAGCTTTTCCTATTTCAGTCGTATAGTAATCATCGTTCACCTCTTCCTTTAAACTCCTATATAAAAATTTATGCTCAAAGAACATCACAGGATTAGGATCTTCTATTGCCGCTGCTAGCAAACCTTTAGCATCACCTGGAAACGCGGGGTAAACAATTTTCAGCCCAGGTGTATGGAAGAACCAAGCCTCATTACTTTGCGAATGAAAAGGCCCCGCAGCTACTCCTGCTCCCGTTGGCATTCTAACCACGACATCAGCATTCTGCCCCCACCTCCAATGAATCTTTGCTAAATTATTTACGATTTGATTAAATCCACAGGTTACGAAATCAGCAAACTGCATTTCAACCATTGCTTTCATACCTTTTATCGAAAGACCGAGTCCTGTTCCAACAATTGCCGATTCACATAAAGGTGTATTTCGGACTCTATCTTTCCCAAATTGATCCGTAAATCCTTCGGTAATCTTAAAGACACCTCCATAATCTGCAATATCTTGACCCATCAAAACAAGTTCTGGATATTTTTCCATCGACTGTCTCAAACCATCAGAAATTGCATCTACAAATCTTTTTTCAGAAGTCTGATTCGTAGCCGGAGCCTTAACCTCTTGTTCAAAAGGCATAAACAAATCCTCAATCTCCTTCTGAGTATCCGCAGTGACATTTGGTTCCGCATAGGCCTGATCAAGAGAATCCTGTATTTCAGCTTTAATTTCTTTAGTAAATTTCTCTACATGCTCATCCTTCAATATTCCCTCCTCTCTTAAGAAGAGTTCAAAGTTAGCGACAGGATCCTTTTTATTCCATTCATCTTGAATCCCTTCAGGGTAATACTTCGTTCCTGAAGCCTCTTCGTGACCTCTCATTCTAAAAGTCATACACTCCAATAGAAAAGGACGAGGTCTTTCACGAATAGAATCTGAAATCTGTCGAACAGAGCTAATCACTTCTAAAATATTATTTCCATCAATCTGATAGGCATCCATACCATATCCAATTCCTTTGTCTACAAAGTGTTTACAATTGAATTGTTCATTACTTGGAGTCGATAAACCCCATTGATTATTCTCTACTGCAAAAATCACAGGGAGA
>CBFHJL010000004.1:0-30640 GCA_965656195.1 Brumimicrobium sp.
AAAGAGCAGACCATGTTTTTGTACATCGGGAGATGGCGCATATTGGTCCACCAATTTTTGAATGGATCAGTGCAAAGGTCTTGGGGATAAAATACATCTACGATTTTGACGATGCGATTTGGTTGCCAAACTACAGCGAGGTAAATGCGCGCTTTCAGCGGATAAAAGCGTATTGGAAAGTGAAGTACTGCATGAAATGGGCAGATCAGATAACAGCGGGTAACGAATACCTAGCAGACTTTGCTAGAAAATACAATAAGAACGTTAAGGTAATTCCAACAACTATTGATCTTGAGGGGCAACATAACATGACGACTAATCAGGAGCAAGAACCTCTTGTGATCGGTTGGACGGGTACACATACCACCATGCGATATTTGTCAGTCATTATCCCGGTGCTGCAAAAGTTGGAAAAAGAATACGATTTTGAATTCAGAGTAATTTCGAACGAAAAACCCGACTTTGATCTAAAAGCATTGCGTTTTGTAAAGTGGAATAAAGAAACAGAAATTGCTGATCTGGCGCGTATCCAAATTGGAGTAATGCCATTAGTGGAAGATCAATGGTCGGCTGGAAAGTGTGGCTTTAAGGCCTTACAATATATGGCGTTAAGTATCCCAACCTTGCTTTCTCCAGTTGGGGTAAACAATACCATAATTATTGATCGTGAAAACGGATTGTTCTGCGACAAGGCAGTAGATTGGGAAAAGAATTTACGCCGTTTGATCGAAGATAAAGCACTTAGAGCGTCAATAGGAAATGCAGGAAGACAACGTGTCCAAAAGAACTACTCTGTCTCCGCGCATTACGATTCTTACCTTAATCTTTTTGAGAAATAGCGTTATTTCATAGGACACGTTCATAGAGGACAACTAACCTATCTTTCAGCAACTCCTAGCACAATTTTTCCAAGAGGATCGTTGGACAAACTTTTGCCGGAACTAGGTGTATTGAGATCAATTGGGTTCGTATAATCTTCATAAGCGCTAAATGAGTTGAACTCTTTATGAATAAGGGAGTTATTTTCATTTGAAAAAACGGGATTCGTCAAATCGTTATTCACTGCCGAGTTGCTGGGAACGGACCTGTATACCGTTTTGACAATGGTGTCAGCCGGTTGAATGACTTCTATTGTGTCATTTACTATTTTCTCAACGTATATCGTGTCTGTCATTGTCAATTGCTCTGTAGTTTTTACCTCTGTAATTCCATTATTGAAAATGAAAGGAGTTGTGAGTATAAAAACCAAAAGGATCGCGGCAATTGATGTCCATAAGGGCACCTCGTATTGAAAAAAAAGTGGTATTGATCGTGCACTTTTTTCTTCATGTTTCGAACGCAATGCTTCTAAAGCGCTGGTTCTGATGTGCTCAGGAGCTTTTAGTTTTTGCCCTTCAGAAGTCAGTTCTTTTTTTACTTTCGAGATCAGTTCAGACTTCTCACGATACTCTTCCTCTGATATATGTTCTAGAACAAACCTTTTTTCCATTTCAGAAAGCTCTTTAAATGTCTTCTGCTCGATTAATTCCGTCAGTTTATACTCCATTTTTAATTCGTTTTATGGTTAAATAATGTTCTGTATGCCTTTAATTTTTCAGCTAAAACACCAGTGACATGATTTAATCTTGATTTAATCGTTCCCACTGGGCAATCCATGATTTCTGCGATTTCTTTTAACTTCAAATCTTCTTTGTAGCGGAGAATGAATGTTTCTTTATAAGTGCAGCTCAACTTGTCTACCTCTGAATTTAATCGGTTTCGAAACTCCTTTTGATCATATTCATCCTCTTTCGAATCTTGAAATAACTTGGAGGCTTTAGAAGATTCCAATTCAACCATCTGTTTATTACTTCTAAAATAGTTTTTACAGTGGTTTGCGGCTATGGTGAAAATCCAAGTTTTAAAGTTTTTGTTTGTATCGAATTTTTCAGAATACTCAACAACTTTGAGAAATACATCTTGTGTAAAATCTTGAGCCTTAGATTCATCTTGACGTAACATTTTGTACATGTAATATAAAATGCGATCACTATAGCGATCATACAAAATATTAAACGCTGATTCGTCCCCCTTTTGGAGAGACGACATCAGCTGCTCATCAGATACGTTGTTTAAACTAGTCAAGATTTAATTCTTGTTTAATCTCTTTTAAATATCTAAAACCCTTGCCCAAACGTAGAATTAATTCCTTTGTTTCTTCTGTTTTGGGAAAATTTTCAACAAGCATATAGTGTTGATATAAGGACATTAACCCTGACAAGTAGGAGTAGTTATGTCTTTGGTCCAAAAGCGGATACTGGCTTTGATAAAAGTTATATTCCATATGATTGAGCAAAAACTTATTTTCAAAATGATCCACAATAAGTGCTGAATTATCGAATGGCTCTTCTGAGTATTGATATACCAGTCCTACATTGTATAACTTGTCGTGAAGAGTCGAATCTTTGGCAATAATTCCTTTATTATAGAAATAGAGTAAATGATCTCCTCTATGTTTTGCGATGTGATCGATGATTTGGGACTGTTCCAGATTGTCACCTTCTAACGGAGGGATGTTCAACTTCTTAAACATCCTATTTCGATATTCAGGTAGAGAGATCAAATAGATATTCCAGACATTGACGTCTTGTCTGAACTGGTTTGCGTGTTGTGCAACCCACAAAGGATAGGTATCATTATCACCGCCAGTAATTAGTATTGAGTTCTTTTTGGTATTCATCAAAGCATTATACGAAAGTGCCATTAAATTAGGAGTAAAGTCACCCGACTCCTTCCATCGTTGAGCAACCTCTTTGAGTTTATCTACATCTGGGGAATAGATTTCATAGATATTCATAAGGGTTGGATATATATCTGGATTTGACGGGTCTAATTCATACGCTTTAAGCGCATAGTTTACAAACTTATCTTGTTCTTCTTTGTCTTTGGCGTTCCAAATAGAATTGTGCCAGATTAGAATTCGGTAATAGGCAAATGTGCCTTTTATCGCTTTACTCATCCTTGGTAATACGTCCAGTTCTTTGCTGGTCCATGCCTCTTCTGATTTTTCATCATCAGCCGTATATTTAGCATAACGCGCTGCAGCATATAGATTAATCCAGGCTTCCTCATCTTTACTGTCCTTTTTAATTTCTTTTTCCCAAAGAGAATACTGATTAGTATACCATTCAAATTCATGAAATTCCTTGGTAAGTGATTTCACTTCTTGCGGTTTTTCTTGTGCATGAGAGAGTAATGCACTACACAACATCGCAACTAAAACAATTCTTAACTTCATAATTCTGCTATTTTACCGTAATACACAGTTGTGTCAGAAAGGTTCGGTCATTTTTTATATACGAATTCTTTCCGCCTTAAATACATTGCCAATAATCATGCAGCCCAGCTCTGAATAATCCACAGGATCTCCTGATCCTGCGCTCAACCTAATCCTGCCTTCTTCTAAGATCAAATAAACCTACATGAACAACTCTCCTAAATATCCGTTAACTTTGCACAAGCAATCGAATACGACTGATGAATATTAAGGAGATCCGACAAAAGTTTCAAAAATTACAAGGAGTGGTGGATACTGCAGACCACCTTCAATATGATCAAACACGCATTCAGTGGAAGCGAATTTTAGGAGCAGGGAAGTCATTTGCTTCTGCTGCCGTTGCTGAGCAGGTACCTGGTTATCACTTGTTTGTTTTGCAGGATAAAGAAGAGGCCGCTTATTTTTTCAATGATCTACAAAGCCTATATCCAAATGATGAGAGCCGGATGGTTTTCTATCCTGCGTCGTACAAAGTTCCATACAAAGTTGAAGATACAGATAACGCCAATGTCGTGGCTAGAGCAGAAGCACTTGATAAAGTTTCAAAGTCAGCCAATACATGGGTGGTGACATATCCAACAGCTTTATTTGAGCGTGTTCCTACCAAGCAAAAACTGGTCGATCATTCGTTCAAAGTAGAACGCGGAAAGGATTATGCTATCGATTTTCTCAATGAGTTATTATTGGAATACGGTTTTCAAACAGTTGATTTTGTCTATGAACCGGGTCAATTTGCGGTACGTGGAGGTATAGTGGATGTGTTTTCTTACGCACATGATGAACCTTTCAGACTCGAGTTTTTTGGAGATGAGGTTGAAACGATTCGTACGTTTGATCCCGTTTCTCAACTATCGAATCGAGAACATGCCTTTTTCAATATTGTACCCAATATTCAACGCTCTTTGGAGAATGAGGAGAACGGTTCATTCCTTTCTTTTTTAGGAAAACAAACCACATTGTGGGTAAGCTCGCTAAAAGAGGTCAAGGCTCAACTCGATAGAGAATATCAAAAGGCAGTAAAGATTCACGATGAACTTCCTGACACTGGAATAAAGCACAGTTTACCTTCTGAACTATATTATCATCCTTCGGAATGGGAGAAACAATCTTTGTTATTCAATCAAATTGAGTGGGGGCCAGATTACACGAATACAGATGCTAAGCTCATCGAGTTCGGTTTTGAGCCGCAGCCAGCTTTCAATAAGAACTTTGAGATGTTGACAGAGGACTTGAGACAACGTAAAAAGCAGGGTTCAGACCTTCTTATTTTCTCCAATCAACCGAAACAGATAGAGCGACTGCATGACATTTTTAGAGATATTGAAGCAAATGTTGATTTCACCGCTGTCAATTGCGCGATTCACGAAGGATTCATTTGTAAAGAATTGAATCTCGTTTGCTATACCGATCATCAGATCTTCGAGCGATATCATCGTTTCCGTTTGAAAGAAGGATTCCGTCAGGCAAAACAAGCATTAACGTTAAAGGAGATCTACAACCTTCAAAAAGGCGACTTTGTAACTCATATTGATCACGGAGTTGGACGGTTCAGTGGATTAGAAACAATTGATGTGAACGGAAAGCCACAAGAAGCAATTCGATTGGTGTACAAGGACAATGATGTATTGTATGTTTCAATTCACTCTTTGCACCGAATCTCCAAGTTTACGGGAAAAGATGGAACTGCTCCAAAGATGAACAAGCTTGGAACGCAGGCATGGTCTAAATTGAAATCCAAGACGAAGAAGAAGATCAAGGAAATCGCATTTGATTTGATTCAACTTTATGCTAAAAGAAAGAGTCAGCCGGGATATGCTTATTCTCCAGATACGTATTTGCAAAATGAATTGGAAGCTTCTTTTATTTATGAGGACACTCCCGACCAGTTGAAAGCAACAGAAGCGGTAAAGGCAGATATGGAAAAAGATACTCCGATGGATCGTTTGATTTGTGGAGATGTTGGGTTTGGGAAAACAGAAATTGCAGTTCGTGCGGCATTCAAAGCAGCCACGGATGGAAAGCAAGTCGCAATACTCGTGCCTACAACAATCTTATCACATCAGCACTATCGCAGCTTTAAAGAGCGTTTAAAAGACTTTCCTGTCACTGTAGATTACATCAATCGATTCAAGTCCCAAAAACAGATTACGGAAACGTTGAAGAATCTGGAGGAAGGTGAGATTGACATTCTCGTTGGGACGCATAAAATCGCGAGTAAGAATGTTAAGTTTAAAGACTTGGGTCTTATTATCATTGATGAGGAACAAAAATTCGGTGTATCAGTTAAAGACAAACTGAAAACGTTGAAAGCGACGGTAGATACTTTAACATTAACTGCGACTCCAATACCAAGAACGTTGCAGTTTTCATTGATGGGAGCGAGAGATTTAAGTATTATTAATACGCCTCCACCAAACAGGCAGCCAGTTCTCACAGAGGTTGTTGAATTCAACGAAGAAATCATTCGTGATGCTATTTCGTATGAAGTTACGAGAGGAGGACAGGTCTATTTCGTGCACAATCGACTGGAGAACATCAAGGAAGTTGCAGGAATGATTCAGCGCCTGTGTCCAGGCGTTCGCGTAGGAATTGGCCATGGTCAGATGGACGGTAAGAAGCTAGAAAAGATTATGATGGATTTTATCAATCATGAATACGATGTGCTGCTTGCTACGACGATTATTGAATCGGGGATTGATATTTCGAATGCCAATACGATCATCATCAACAACGCTAACAACTTTGGGTTGAGTGATCTTCACCAGTTGAGAGGTAGAGTAGGTCGATCGACCAAGAAAGGATTTTGTTATTTGATTGCACCGCGTTATAACATGTTGACTTCTGAAGCGAAGAAAAGACTGAATGCATTGGTACAATTCTCAGACCTCGGTGCAGGATTTAGTATTGCCATGAAAGATTTGGATATCCGTGGAGCAGGTAATTTGCTTGGGGGAGAGCAAAGTGGATTTATTGCAGACATTGGATTCGACATGTACCAGAAAATCCTAAATGAAGCGATTGATGAATTGCGTCAGTCGGAATTTAAGGAAGTCTTTGAAGACAGAAATTCCGATAGTTTCCAGAAATATGTTCAGGACTGTATTTTGGAAACAGACCTTGAGATTCGAATTCCAGATGATTACGTGAACAATGTAGCCGAGCGATTGGCGCTGTATCAGGAGTTGGACAATATCGAAACAAACGAGCAATTGAGTCAATTCGAAGCGCAATTAAAAGATCGATTTGGAACGATACCTGAAGCGGTAATCACTTTGATTCAATCGATGCGACTGCGCTGGTTAGCTCAAGATATTGGGTTTACGAAACTTGTGATCAAATCAGGTAAGATGATAGGATACTTTTTGAACAATCCAGAGCATCCGTATTATCAGAGTCCAGTTTTCACGCAGGTGCTGAATTACATACAAGGTAATCCACCAAACGTGAGGATGAGTGAAAAGAATGATAAGCTTCGCTTGATTTATTCTGATGTAGACAGTATTGAAAAGGCACTAAATGAGATCAGTGCGATTTTACCCGAAAAGGTAGCTTCTTCATGAGTCCCCAACCACTAAAAAGACACAAAGGACTGCAGCCCTTAAGTCGTGAACATCATCAAGGATTGATCTTGGCGTTGAACGTGGATAAAGGAGTTAAAAAAGAGGTCGAGTTCAGTCGAATTGCCAAATACATCAATGTAAATTTTGTGGAGTTATTGGAGCCGCATTTTCAATTTGAGGAAAGGGAAGTATTCACTTTTTTACCTGTTCCAAATGAATACCGTAAAAGCGCAGAGCTGCAGCATGCAGAGATCAGGAAAGTCGTTGAGGAATTAAGAACACTCAGTGACTGTAAGCTTTTTGCTGATCTACTTAGAAAACACATCCGTTTTGAAGAACGGGAGCTCTTCGAATTGATCCAGAAGCATGTAGATGCGGAAGAACTAAATCAGCTGAACGGTAAATGGGAGGAAAACCTGAGTTGTATAAATTGGAAGGATCGTTTTTGGGAGTAAAAAAAACATCCCCGTATATAATTTGAATTACACACGGGGATGAAACCTTAACGGTTATGAAGAATCGTTATTGCTTGATTATTTTTAATTGTTGATAATTTGCAAACAAAAAGTAAACACCGCGATTTAAGTTACTGATATCAACTTGTAGTTTACCACCAACGTTATTAATTGTGGCAGCTTTAGTTTGATCAGCTCCTTTAGCATCAACAATTCGAAAGTTTTTCGCGTCTGCACCTTTAACATAGATTGTGTTTTCCGCAGGATTTGGATAAGCAGTGATTTCTTCAGTGTACACGCTTTTTGCTGAAATTATCTTTAATTCAGTTTCAGTACCGTCAAAATCAAATTGCTTTAAACGGTAATAAGTTAGTTCATGGAAATTTTCGTCTCTTATTGTGTACTCAGACTTTTCAGAAGTTGTTCCAGCTCCACTTAAAGTTTGAATAACAACCCAGTTTTCACCATCCATTGAGCGTTCAACTGTAAAGTAATCATTGTTCTTTTCAGAAGCAGTAGACCAATTCAATATATTATTGTTTTTAGTTGATTCTACTTCAAAATCGATGAATTCCACAGGCAGTGACGAAATAGCTTTCAAACGAATAGTTTGGTAACCGATACCTGGCCCCTGAAAAGTAAGGTCGATTTCGTCGCACATTAAGTCTTGAACTTTTATACTGTTACAATTTGTTTGAGAAGTCCAGTTATTGGCAGTTTGAGAAGTTCCGATTCCACCACCTGTTGGTAAATTAAAAAAGCTCTGATTCGAACCACAAGCAAGTCTACCCTGAAGTGTATTCAAGTCATTGTTACCATTCCCATTCCCATACTGATTATAGCTCACGTCGTAATCATACTTGATTTGATAGTTGAATCCATAGTCACAATTCGATGAATTAACAACAACTTGGTTGAATGTGATGGTTACATCAACATCTATACCTGTTTGACCTTGAATGTTGGCAGTAAATGTGTATTGACTAAAAACATTCGTTAATGAAAAGATTCCAAAAGCAAGAAAAGATAATATAAGTTTTTCCATCGCGCACATCTTAGGTGTATTTCACTGAATAGCTACGCAAAAATACGGATGTAATTATGATGCACGCATAATAATTCGACGAAGTGAATGCGTTTTTCGACAAAACTGCTTTATTTCGATATAAATATTTTCGAGTTCAATTTTTCTCTGTGTTTAAATACTACATGATCAAAGCCGATAATAAACGACTACAAACGAAAAATAATCGACAACAAATGAAAAACAACCGTATCTAGTTTGATTCATGTCTCACCTTTGCAGTGTCAATCGCTGAAAGTCAGCAAGACGCTAATGTTCAAACTATTATTAATTAAAATTTACAGACATGAACACATTAAAAAACACAGTTAGTTTAATCGGAAATTTGGGACAAGATCCTGAAATTACAAACTTCGACTCAGGTAAAACACTTGCACGTTTTTCAGTCGCAACAAATGAATCGTATAAAAACAAAGACGGCGAGTGGATTGAAAGTACGGAATGGCATAATGTGATTGCCTGGGGTAAGAGCGCAGAGTTGTGCGGAAAACTTCTTAAGAAAGGTGCGGAAGTAGTGCTTGAAGGAAAACTCACCAATGATTCTTATACGAACAAGGAAGGAGAAAAGCGTTACAGAACTCAAATAAATATGAGAGAGTTTATGCTTTTAAATAAAGAAAAATCTGAAAAAAAATCAGCCTAACCAGCGCCTAGGGGGGTAGTATAGAACCTGCCCCCCTTTTTATTCACCCAAATAATAAAATCATGACAGTACAAGAAATGAATCACGTAAACCTGATTGGACAAATGTCTTCTGATCCGAAATTTATAGAATTAAAAGACGGAAAGCGAATTGCTCGCTTTTCATTATCAACTCGTGAAACTTACCTCGATGACGAGGGGAATACGAAAAACATAAATAATTGGCATCGTGTCACTGCTTGGGGAAAATGGGTTCCTGTGTTGGAACAACTTGGCTCAAAGGGTCAGGCTTTAGCAATAGAAGGTCGCCTTAGATCTCGATTTTTTAATACCCCATTAGGCCAGCGTCAGTCCTTCACAGAGGTAGAAATCAACGATATGGTCATTTTATAAATAGTTAACCTAAATCAAATACATATGAGAAATCAAGTTCAATTAATCGGAAACATCGGAATCGATCCTGAAATTACAAACTTCGAAAGTGGAGCAAAGAAAGTGCGCTTTACTCTTGCAACAAACGAACGTTATAAAACCAAAGAGGGAGAAGAACAAAACAAAACCTTTTGGCATAACTTATATGCTTGGGGACCCACTGCCTCATACATCGCAAAGTCAGGAAAAAAAGGAACTCAGTTAGCAATTACAGGCAAACTGGTTACAAATGAGTATAAGTCCAAGGAGGGTGCGAGTCGCAAATTCACTTCAATTGAGGTTAAAAAAGCGGTAGCACTTTCATGATCATCTAACCTAACTACCTAATCAAGTCAGCCTAAATAGCGCAACACCTAAATCGATAAGCAGTTAAGCTGACAAAAGAAGCTCATTTCCAATACGGAGGTGGGCTTCTTTATTCTTCATTTGCATTTTTGTACTTATTGAACTTACTAGAAAGGAAAGAAACAACAGTACCAAAACCAACAATACCAGACATGATCAGCAATGAAGCAAGTAACTTACCTTCATTCGTTACGGGATAATAATCGCCATAGCCAACGGTCGTTACGCTGATGAATGTCCACCAAAGTGCGTCCTCTGCAGTATTGATGTTTCCAACATCTTGTTCTACCCATAGAACGAAGAATGAGGATAAAATGATTATAGAAACCAAGACCATTACAATAGCACCATAGAGGCTAGATTTACGATTAGACCTCAAATATTCTATGAGTAATCTTGCCGAATGGAAAATACGTATGATTCTTATCACCCGAATAATTCGGGCAAACCTAAATTCATGCACAACGGGAATTGAGGACAGTAAGTCTAGCCAGCCAACAGTAAAAAAGTACTTTGCTTTATTTTTCGATGTAAATAGCTCTTCGAAAAAATCATACAAGAAAAAAGCACATAGACCCCAATCATAATAATTCAAGAGTCTATACAGTTCCGATTCGTGGTCTAAAAAGAAGGATACCGATAGCAGTCCAATACTTACAATGGAGAAAATTGCAATGGTGAGTTTGCTAATTGACATAAAAACTTCTTTTCTCCAAAGATATTAAATCTCAATACACTAAATTACATAAAGTCAAAGATTGACCGATGGATTGATTTTTTTCTTGAGCCACTCATGAATGATCGCTATAGGGAAAAGCATGAAAAAATTGTAGAATATATCTTCTACTGGTATCGTATATATTCGTGGCCCCATGATATGATTTTCACTATACCAAACTACAGGTTCAGGTGTTACTGCTCCAGTCAATATTCCGTTAACGATTAAAAAAGGAATCTGAGTAATAATAAAAGCCACAACAAAATAAGGGTACCACTTGGGGGTAAAACCAAAATAAACGATCCAATTGATTACGCCAGCCCCCAATAAGGCATAAAAAGTATACCAGTTCTCATGAAAATAGACACCCAGAACTAATGCAGCTAATGTAAACACAAGGGAGAAATAATATGAAAAACGAGCTGGTCTAAAGGAAGGGAAATAGGCCTTGACTACCTCGTATATGAATAAACACGCATAAGGAACAGTAAAGAAAAATAGACATTCTTCCAAAGGCAAATTAAAGATGGTAATACCGCTTAGGTAGTCAGGGTTAAATCCCCAAATTCCATGCTCTGTGAAGTAAACATCCCAAGCTATAAATCCCGATCCGACAATTAAAATTCCTGGTAAAAGCGTTTTCCAATGGGTATAGAAATGTACTTTCTTGTCAAAACTTAAAAAGAATGGACCTGCAAAACTCAGAACATTGATCCAGAGGTATAGACTCATGATTTTTGATGTTTCATTCTGTAGGAACGTTTCGCTTCTTTGTAATATTTGAAGGGTACGATCAACATTCCAAAGCACTCACCGTGTTCTTTACCTCTATGTTTGTGATGAACTTTATGGGCTTTTCTTATCGCCATGAAAAATGGTCGATTAATATCCCTTAAAAACTTTAATCTTCTGTGTATATAAACATCATGAAAAAGAAAATAAGCAAAACCGTAAGCAGCTATTCCAAACCCAATCCATACAGAGAGGTATGCCTCGTTCATAATTCCTAACATTATGCATAGCCAGGAAGGTATGGCATAGATTAAAAAGAAAATGTCGTTTCTTTCAAAAACCCCTTCTTCAGGGACATGATGATCCCTGTGGAATTTCCACATTATTCCATGCATGACATACTTATGCATTGCCCAAGCGCTGAATTCCATCAAGATGAATGTTCCAATTAAAACTAAAGGTCCCCACAAGTACATAACTAAAATATATTTTGAATCGTAAAAAAGGATATCTGAATCAAAAACAGAACAACGGCAACTTTGTTTGGTTCATTCAATCGGCTGCCAAAGTACAAAATTTGGAGAACAAGAGCGACAATAAACCAATCCACGAAGTTAGAAACGGGTATTTCACCATTCCATGTCCAATAGTCACTCGTGATCGCAACAGGTTCTATCAGCAGATCTAATACTAACATTAAAAGGGTAGCGGCAATGGCTTTCAAGATCCAATGCATTTTGATTGGTGCAACAACGGCAGCTGTAATGATGGTGAGCATTACCCAGTTTATACCAATGATTAAAGGAACCCCTTCCCATAAGACGCCAAGGTTTTTTCCGTAAACATAATCACCAAATAAATAGCCAGTATGCACTCCAATCCATTCTGCACCCATTCCAATGAAAAACCCGGCTATGATGAATAGGTAGAGTTTAATCGAATGAGAAATCCGAGCAATCAATAATATGCCAAATGAAATGGCAAGATTCATGAAGCTTAACTCAAGAAAGGAGTCTCGACTGTTAGACAAAAGGCCCACAGTTCCTACCGTATAAAAAATTACAAGCAGGAGAATCAATATAAGACTCTTATACCTCTGAAAACTTTCCTGAAAAGATGCTGCGCGAATCATAAAATTGAATTACCAAAGAAATAACAATGAATCGCTTAAAAAGGTTTGAATACTCAACTAAATTACCATTTGCTGTACCCGCCTTCTAATTCTAGAACATGAACGAATCCAGCTTCTTTCATTTTCTCTAAAGCTTTAGCACTTCTGCCTCCAGATTGACAGTAAATCATGTATTTGTAGTTCTTAGGAAGTTGTTCAAGTGTAGCATCAAAAGTTTCTCCCTTGAAATTTAAACACTTGGATCCTTCTATGTGACCAGCTTGATACTCCTCAACGGTACGAACGTCAAAAACAATGTATTCATTTGAGGATAAATTTTCTTTGAATTCTTCTTTGGAAATTCTTTCTATTCTATTTTCTTCTGTTTCAGTCGCTATTTGACTGTAAGAGAATGAAGAGGAAATCAAAAGAACGGTAAAAAGGGCTATAAATGTTTTCATAATTAACTTGTTTTATTCAAAGATAAGGAAGGTGTTAGTTTTATCCTACTTTTGGACCTAAATTCATCTGCGCTTCGTTAGTACGATTTAAACTTTTGATAATGCTTTGGTGTTAGAGAGATAGAAGACAAGTAAAATTTGAAAGAACAAAGAACCATATTAATTGCAGGAGGTACTGGGCTAATTGGCCGTAAGTTGGTCGATAAGTTGGGAGAACGTGGGCATAGCGTTGCTGTTTTGACAAGGTCTCCAAAGAAAGCAGGCGAATTCAAATGGTCGCCTTCTGAAAAAACGATCGACGAAGATGCGCTGAAAGGTGTTGATACTATCATTAATCTTGCCGGTGCGGGTATCGCAGATAAAAGGTGGACCGAGAAACGAAAAAAGGAACTTATAGATTCAAGGGTAAAAACGACAAAGTTTCTATACAAATTGAGAGATAAGATCCCTGAATTGAATCAATATATCAGCGCTTCAGGAATCAATTGTTACGGATATGATCAGCCGGAACGCAAACATCCCGAAACAGATGATTATGGAACAGATTTCCTTTCTGTAGTAGTTAAAAGATGGGAAGGGGCAGCAGATCTTTTTGACTCCGACTATAAAGTTGCTAAAATCAGAACAGGTGTTGTTCTCGATTCAAACGGCGGAGCGATGGAAAAAATAGCGAAGACTGTTAAAAGCTTTGTTGGAGCTCCACTTGGATCGGGTAAACAATGGATGCCATGGTTAACAATTGACGATATGGTCAGTCTCTATGTCCATGTGGTGGAACATAAACTTGAAGGCGCATACAATGCTCTGGCGAATGCGCATACCAATAAGGAGTTTACCAAAGAACTAGCGAAGTATCATAAAAAACCACTTTGGTTGCCGAATGTCCCCTCATTTGTCATGAAAATAATGCTTGGAGAAATGGCAACTGTTGTTTTAGATGGATTGCAGGCGAGTAATGCAAAGATCAAAGACACTGGATTTGAATTCGAACACGAAAATTTGAAAGAGGCGATTAACGCTGTTTACGAAGCTAAATAATTTTTCGCTTCAACTTTCTCCATACAAATAGGAGTGCAATACCACTAGATAAACAAACACCAGTTAGAATAGCTCCCAGAGTATATTCGCCATAGATCCAGTTTCCTGTTGCAAATAACGCACTGTAAATGGATACTGCTCCCAACAGCATTGCTAAAACTCCATGTGGAACACTCCAGTCTGAACTCACTTTTTCTTCACCGCTTTCTTTTAATCTAGCAATCGTTTTTCGCCAACCTGGGCCACCGGGTTGAGTACTTCTATAAAAACGATCTAATGTACTGTCCTTTTCTGAGGGCGTTAGAAAAGTAACAGTCACCCAGCACAGCGTTGTCACAGCAACAACAAATGGATACTGGAACCAATCTGCGAATAGTCCTTCAGCGATTAGTTTTCCCTCAATGTTTTTCTCTCCAAAAAGGACTCCTCCTAACGGTGTAAAACTAATCAGTAATGAGATAATTCCCGAGGAAAACATTGCAGCAATCTCACTCCAGGCATTTATTCTTGACCAAAACCAGCGTAGTAAAAAGATTAACCCTGTTCCTGCTCCAAACATCAGAATAATATCGAAGAGTTGTTTTGCGTCATTTAAAATCAGCGCAAATCCACCACTAACAACCATTAAAACAACAGTTGATAATCTTCCGGCCATTACCAGTTCTTTTTCGCTTGCTTTACTGTTCACATGTTGTTTGTAGAAATCATTAACAATGTACGATGATCCCCAGTTGAGATGTGTAGATATGGTAGACATATACGCAGCTCCTAATGAAGCTAAAACTAATCCCAAAAGTCCTGTGGGTAACAAGGTTAACATAGCAGAATAAGCCAGGTCATCCCCCAGTTTATCCTCAGCAATATTTGGAAAAGCTTCTTGAATACTCGCAATATCAGGGAAGACGACCAAAGAAGCCAGTGCAACAATAATCCACGGCCAAGGTCTAAGTGCATAATGCATCACATTAAAGAAGAAAGTAGCTCCAACGGCATGATTTTCATTTTTAGCTGCGAGCATTCTTTGAGCAATATACCCTCCGCCCCCAGGTTCAGCTCCTGGATACCAGGCACTCCACCATTGAACAGCCAAAGGGATAATTAATATGCCTATCAAGGCTGAGGGATCATTAAAGTCAGGTAATAAGTCCATTTTCCCTTGAACGTTTTCATGAGCAAGCATGGTACTAACACCGCCAACTTCAGGGAGGTTAACGAGATAGTATGCAGCACCAATTGCACCGGCCATGGCCACAAAGAACAAAAGGAAATCGGTGTAAATTACTCCTCTAAATCCTCCCAACGCACTAAAAACAACAGTGATTGTTCCAGCAATACCAACGACTTCAATAGGAGAAAGGCCAAGCATGATCTGACCAATCTTTATCGCTGCAAGAGTAACGGCAGCCATCGCCATAATATTGAAGCCGATTCCCAAATATACCGCTCTAAATCCTCTGAGAAAAGATGCAGGTTTTCCGCCATAGCGCAACTCATAGAACTCCATGTCCGTGGTTACATTTGAGCGACGCCATAACTTGGCATATACAAAAACAGTAAGTAAACCAGTTAGAAGAAATGCCCACCAAACCCAGTTCCCAGAAACACCATCCTTTCGAACTATGCTAGTAACGAGATTTGGAGTATCGGTTGAGAATGTAGTCGCTACCATGGAAAAACCCAGGAGCCACCAAGGCATATTTCTACCTGACAAAAAATACTCGCTACTGCTTTTACCTGATTTTTTAGAGACGTAAACGCCAATCATCAATACAATGGCAAAAAATCCAAATATGATGAGGTAATCGGGAAGAAGTAGCTCCATATTGAGGTATTATTCGCTTAATGCGTCGTAACGTTTTTTAAGGTCATTATAAATTCCGCGAAGACGATTGAACTCTGCAGCGTATGCAGACTTAAGTTTCATATTGTCCAACTGAGTCATATAGTTCAATGCACCGTCCCAATCATCTGTAAAGATTGATAAAGCATAAAGGTTTACAAGTATTCCTTGCTTAACTTCATCGTTAATTCGAGCTTTCTTGTAACTATCATGTTCTCCGAGGGCAGAAGTCCATATTCCGTGCGCATTTGCTAGCTTTTCGTAAGCTTTGTTAGGCTCAGCGTTCAATAATTTGAAACCCATTTGCGCCTGAATTACAGCATTATCTAAATCTGAATAGTTGTGATTTTTATTGGTTTTATATTTAAAAAGCTTAACACTATAGTTTACATCCTTTGTTCCAAATTGACTATTCAGAAGCTTATTAATGTGCGCAATATGACCTTGCGGTAATGTCTGTTCTGTTTGGTTAATTTGAGCATTTAATTTTAATTGAGCGCTAGTACTATCTGGGAATGTCGTTGTTTTGATGGTTCTAAAACCGTTAGTTTCAGAAACCATTTGATTGTATTCCTGACTTCCTGCAGCCGCAACATGAAGGCGAACTGGATTCTTAACATTAGCTTGACCCACGAATACGGTGTCAACGTACTCTACGCCGTCTTTTTTTCTTTTTTTCGTTGTTTTTTCAACTTTAGGATTTTGCACCTCATACCCAAGATAGAAAGCGGTAACCTCAAGAGCATTTTGAGTTCCTCGAGTCATTCCATCGATTTTTAATTGCTGAGCAAGTTGAGCCTCATTATGCAAGTATGGGGTTTCCGGCTGAGGAGGAAGAATTAACTCTGGTTTTGTCAATCCTTGAAGAATTCTTTCAGCAACTGTAGCGTTATTGTATTTGTCAAGAGCTGTTTGATATTGCTGTGTATTTCTTGCAACTGTAGTTTCATACTCTTTTTGTGCTTGTCTAGCCGCCTCCGCATATGAAAGTACTACACTCGTATTGTAATTTACGACACCTTTGTGCGCAATAGGGTTAAGTGGAGTCCTTTTTTTGTCAAAAGATATGGCTTGATATTCAACACCACAGGAGGTTATTACTCCGGCAGTAAGAGAAATTAAAAGTAGTGATTTGAATTTCATAATAATTAGTTTTTGGTGCTAGAGACAATTTTCATGCCTTAAAGTTAGCAACTTTTAATTATTCTGTCATTTGAGGTTTCGGTGATTAACTTTTTTACTAACTTAATTAAACGGATAAGCTTTTTAAGTGTTAACTATAAATAAATCACGTTTTGGTGAGGTTCAATTGAAATAATTATTACTTTTGATTAAATAATAATCATCAAAGCGATTAAAAAAACAACAAAATGACAACGTTAAGTAAAGGAGATAAAGCTCCAACATTCTCAGCAAAAGATCAAAATGGAAACGAAGTAAAGCTTTCTGATTATTCAGGAAAGAAGGTTGTACTTTATTTTTATCCGAAAGATATGACTCCAGGATGTACGAATCAAGCTTGCAACTTACGCGATAATTTTGATGCCTTAAAGAAGGAAGATATTGTCGTTCTCGGTGTAAGCCCGGATGAAGAAAAAAGACATCAGAAATTTATCGATAAGTACGAGCTTCCGTTTACCTTGATAGCTGATCCCGACAAAGAAGTAATTAACGCTTACGGAATTTGGGGTCCTAAGAAATTTATGGGTAAGGAATATGAAGGAGTTCACAGAACCACTTTCCTTATTAATGAAAAAGGTGAAATTCACGATGTGATCAAAAAACCTAAAACGAAAGCACACGCAGAAGAAATACTAGAACTTTTTTAAGTTTAAATCAATAAATTTTTCAGATCGTAAAAAGTTTACGACCTACCCACCTAAATTTGCTAAAAAATAAACGATATGGCAGAAACGAAAGACAAAAAAGAAAAAGTAAACGCGGACAAGGTAAAGGCTTTGCAGCTTACTATGGACAAAATGGAAAAGACCTTTGGAAAAGGGTCTGTAATGAAACTTGGTGATGGTGCCATTGAAGATATTGATGTTATATCTTCAGGTTCAGTCACCTTAGATATCGCTCTCGGAGTAGGAGGTTTCCCAAAAGGTAGAGTAGTTGAAATATATGGTCCGGAATCTTCTGGTAAAACAACTTTAGCCATTCATGCTATCGCTGAATGTCAAAAGAATGGGGGAATTGCGGCTTTTGTTGATGCAGAGCATGCATTTGATCAGTTCTATGCTAAAAAATTAGGAGTAGACACAAGTGAACTTATTATTTCTCAACCCGATAACGGTGAGCAAGCTCTTGAGATTGCAGACAATTTAATCCGTTCTGGTGCTATTGACCTTCTGATTGTAGATTCAGTTGCGGCTTTAACACCAAAAGCTGAGATTGAAGGAGAGATGGGAGATAGTCAAATGGGACTTCAGGCAAGATTGATGTCTAAGGCACTTAGAAAACTGACAGGTTCTATCAATAAAGCAGGAACATGCTGTATTTTCATTAACCAGCTGCGTGATAAGATAGGGGTTATGTTCGGTAACCCGGAAACAACAACAGGAGGTAATGCACTTAAGTTCTATTCTTCTGTACGTGTTGACATTCGTCGTTCGAGCCAAATCAAAGATGGTGACGAGGTGATTGGAAACAGAACGAAGGTGAAGATCGTAAAGAATAAAGTAGCTCCACCGTTCAGAAGAGCTGAGTTTGACATCATGTATGGAGAAGGTATATCGAAAGTAGGAGAACTACTTGATCTAGGTGTTGAACATGGCATTATCAATAAAAGCGGATCTTGGTTCTCTTATGGCGATACTAAATTAGGTCAAGGTAGAGACGCGGTAAAGCAAATTATTGGAGATAATCCTGAGCTCATGGAAGAGCTGGAAACGAAGATTAAAGAAGCGCTTTCTTCCGCTGCGGAAGAAGTGTAAACTGCATATCGTTTAGGAGGGCATGGAGTAATCTGTGCCCTTTTTTTGTTTATTGACAACAATTTGCACGGTATTTGCGTTGAGCATTTGTATTAAATCATAAATAGAATGAATAAAGTATGGGGTGTTGTAGGTTGTGGTTGGCTTGGTTTAGAGCTGGCAAAATCGATCAAAGGTAAGGCAGATAAGGTTCATGGCACAACAAGTACCCCAGAGAAAATAAATGTATTAGAGAACCTCGGTATATCCGGGCATCTTTTCACAATGAAAGATTTTCAGAAGGAGGCAGAATGGATGAAAGAAATAGACATTTTAGTGTTAAATATCCCGCCAAGTTCGTTTGGTGAAAATTATCCAAAGGCAATGGTTGGTGTTGCCAAACAAGTGAAAGACTCTTGTAAGGTGATATTCGTAAGCTCAACATCAGTTTATCCTAACAATAATCAAGAAGTAGATGAAAACACTCCTTCAACTGGAAGTCAGCGAAATGGCCCGGCTGTTAGTGCCGCTGAGAAGGAGCTTCAAAAGCTTCTTGCTGAAAGATTAACAGTTTTGCGCATGGCAGGCTTAGTTGGAGGGGATAGACACCCCGTAAAATTTATGTCAGGCAGGGATATAAAGGGAGCGCATCAACCAATAAATTTAGTTCACCGCGATGATTGCATTGGAATTATTCAAAAAACAGTAGAACAAAATTATTGGGGGAAAACGTTGAACGTATGTTCTACAAAACATCCTTCAAAAGAAAAGTACTATACTGAGGTAGCATTTATGTACGATCTAGCGCCGCCAAATTTTATATCAAACGATGGTCCTGGCAAGGTTATAAACAACCAAGCATCAAAAAAGGAACTGAGTTATAACTATATTTATGATGATCCATTTGATTTTCCGGTATGAATGTATGGAGGTACCGCTCTAATTCATTAATTTTGAAATGCTTTGAAAAAACTGTTACTGGTCATATCTATTATTTTGATTCAATTCTCTGCGTTAGCAGAGCATATTGTGGGCGGTGAGATTTACTATGATTGTTTAGGAAATGATCAATACAGGTTTACGATTAAGGTTTACAGAGATTGTAATAGTTCAGGTGCGCAATTCGACTCTCCTTTACCTCTCGGAATTTTCCGAAATTCGGACAACAGCCTCTACAATACTGTTAATGTTGCATATCCGGGCAGTTCCGTTTTACCTGTGGTTTTCAGTAATCCATGTGTTCAACCACCGAATAACATATGTGTTCAGGAGGCCGTATACCAAGTGTTGATTACTTTGCCAGAAACAGCCGAGGGCTATACAGTCGTTTATGAGAGGTGTTGTAGAGGACCTTCAATTGTTAACCTTAATAATCCAGATGGCCAAGGACTTACGCTTTCGGCAACTGTTCCAGGAACGAATTCAGGTGTTACATGTAATAGTAGTCCTAGGTTTACAAACTATCCGCCTCTACTTCTATGCAACAATGAAGAACTCGTTTTTGATCATTCAGCAACAGATCCAGATGGAGACGTTATAGAGTATGAACTATGTACTCCTTTTGATGGAGGCTCTCAATTTGACCCAGCACCAAATCCTCCTAACAATCCGCCATACAATAACATCGCGTGGGAAAATGGTTTTTCAGCGACTCAACCGTTTAGTGCTTCAGGTCCAATTAATTTAGATCCAAATACGGGTTTGTTGACAGCGTCTCCAACATTGCTAGGTAAGTTTGTAGTTGGAGTTTGTGCAAAAGAATATAGAAATGGCAACTTAATAAGTACTACAAGACGAGATTTTCAGTTTGTTGTATTCAATTGTAATATTTCACTGGAAGCAGAAGCGGTGGCGCAAGAAGATCTGGAGAATTTTAATAGTTACTGTGACGGACTGACGATCGATTTTGAGAACGAAAGCTTTGGAGGATCAACATATGAATGGTTTTTTGGAGATGCAAATAATCCAGGTCCAAATAGTACTTTATTTGAACCAAGCTACACCTATCCTGGTGAGGGCGAATATGATGTGATGTTAATTGTAAATCCGGGATGGCCTTGTACAGACACTTCTTTCAGGACTTTTCAGGTCTATGAAAGTCTTGATGCTAGTTTTATTCCTCCGTCTGCACAATGTATCGTTGGTAATTCGTTTGATTTCCAAGGACAAGGAAGTTATGATAACTCAGCCACTTTCGAATGGAATTTTGGTCCGAATGCGAGTATTGTCAACTCAACAAGTGAAGATGTTTCAAATGTTGTTTTCGATACGAGTGGATATATTCCTATAACGTTTGATGTTAATTGGAATGTTTGCGATGGCTCCTACACGGACTCAGTATTTGTTTACAGAGAGCCAGAGATTAATTTCGGAATAGATTCAGGCTTGTATTGCGCACCGTTTGTGGCCAATTTTGTCGATAGTAGTTTGTCAGATGCTCCTATTACTTACAATTGGGACTTCGGAGATGGAAATACATCCACAGTATCAGACCCTGTGCATTTATATGAGAATCCTGGGGTATATGATGTAACTTTAAATATTCAAGTAACTGAAGGATGTGTAGCAGATCTCACCTTAAACAAGCCTGGTTTAATAGAAGTTTTCCCATCGCCTATAGCTGATTTTACGGTTAGTCCTGCGGTTACTGATGTTTTCAATACTGAGATTACTTTAACAGACTTTAGTATTGACAGTGAAGAACATTTTTACCAATTGAATGCAAACTCGGATACTACCGAACGAAATTTGACATATCACTTTATAGAAGGTGGCTATCATTACCCCTATCAAGTAGTTACCAACGAATTTGGTTGTAAAGACACGGCTGTAAGACAGATATATGTAGAACCCCAAACAACATCATATGTTCCTAATGCCTTTACACCAAATGCCGATGGTACAAATGAAGTTTTTCGTCCAATTGTTTATGATGTAACGGACTATGAATTTTTAATCTTCAATCGATGGGGACAAGTGATCTTTGAGTCGAATGAGACGCTAGAAGGCTGGGATGGAAGAATAGGTGGAAAATTAGCTCCAGACGGAGTTTATATTTGGAGATTGAAATTTAGAAATCATATTTCCATTATGGAAGAACATATCGGGCACTTTTCTTTAATCAAGTAAGACCTTACGTAAAGAGTGCCGCAGCAATTCCATCTGCCTGTAACTTCCCTGACCTTGTTAATCGAATAGAATCCTTATCGTATTCGATTAAATTTTGTTTCTCAAATGTTGCTAATTGATCTGAGAAAGCTTTGCTTGGTGTTTTGATTTCTTTTAGCACCTTTACATTGACACCCCATGTTGTTCTTAGTCCAGTCATTAGATACTCGTTGAATTGATCTTCTGTGGTCAAACGTTCTGTTTGATAGTGTTTATCTCTTGAACCTATTTTTGAGATATATCTCTTGTTATTTGAAACATTCCATCGTCTAGAAGTACCATTGAAAGAGTGTGCGGAGGGTCCAATACCCAAATAATGAACACCTCTCCAGTAGTTAGAATTGTGTCTGGAATAAGCTTCGTTTTTTGCAAAATTTGAAATTTCATACTGATGAAAACCGCTTTCCGATAAGAAATTAACCAAAAAAGAGAATTGATCAGCTTGTTCGTCCTCATCAGCGGGCTCGATTTTGCCGTTCTCAACCCATTTATGAAGGGCTGTGCTTTGTTCAACAGTTAAACAGTATGCTGAAATATGATCTGGTTCAAGTCCCACGGCTATCTCCAGGTTTTTTTGAAGCTTACTTAAGTTACTTTTTGGTAGACCATAAATAAGATCGATGGTTAAGTTAAAACCAAACGCTCTAGCCATCTTAACTGCGTCGTTAGATTCTTTCGCAGTATGTGCTCTATTCATCCATTCGAGGTCTTCCTGATGGAAAGACTGTAATCCAATGCTCAACCTGTTTACACCTGATTTTTTCCAACTCTCTAGGTTTTCAGAATTGATATCGTCCGGATTAGCTTCAAGCGTTATTTCTGGCTGCTTTGTTAATTTGAAATTATCAAAAACGGAAGTCAGAATTTTGTTAATTTCAGTAGGCTCTAATAATGAAGGAGTACCTCCCCCAAAGTATATTGTATCAACAAATTGCCCGTCGAGATAATCGTTTTCTTGATGTATCTCTTGACAAATTGCATCGATTAATTCAACTCTATATTTTTTGAAAGTTGTGCTGAAATGAAAATCACAATACGAACATGCTTGTTTACAAAAAGGAATATGTATGTAAATGCCGGCCATTTGACAAAATTACAATAAGTTTGAGGTTTTGTTGATTTTAAAATCAACAGAAAAAAATGTAGTCAATTGGATAGGATTTATAGAATATTATTTGCTAACTTATATTAAGGTTACTAAAAACTTACATATTAAATGGATACAAACACAACCTTAATTGAGTCACCTTCTGAATTGGTACAGCGTTTTATAAACCAGACGAATCGAACAGTTTTTCTAACAGGTAAAGCTGGAACAGGTAAAACTACGTTGCTTAAAAAAATCATTGAAACCACACATAAAAACACTGTGGTAGTAGCTCCTACTGGAATAGCAGCTCTAAATGCGGGAGGGGTTACAATTCACTCCTTCTTTCAATTGCCTTTTGGCGGATTTTTACCCATAACTGGACAGCCTCCGCATGTTTCAGATCGATTCCAGTTGAATACACAATCGACATTGCAGCGTCATTTCAAAATGAATAAGCAACGTCAGGCAATAATCAGGAATCTTGAATTATTGATTATTGATGAAGTCAGTATGTTACGTGCGGACCTACTAGATGCTATTGATTTCATGTTGAGAAAGGTTAGGAGGAATAATGCCCCTTTTGGAGGGGTACAGGTTCTTTTTATTGGAGACCTTCTTCAATTGCCTCCAATTGTTAAGAATGAAGAGAAAAGTGCGCTTTCTAATTATTATAAAGGTTATTTTTTCTTCCATGCAAAAGTTTTGGAAGCTAGGCCACCTTTGTATGTTGAACTAGATAAGATCTACAGACAGGACGATGAACAGTTCATACAAGTCCTAAATCATTTGAGAAATAATTTCGTCGACCAAGAGGATATAGATATCTTAAACAACTATGTGAAACAAGACTTCGAACCAAGTAAACATGAAGGTTTTATCACGTTGACCACACACAACAATAAAGCAGATGAGATCAATCAAAGGTCATTGGATGCCTTGAAAGGAAAGCTATATAAATACAAAGCTGAAGTTTCAGGCGATTTTCCTCCACACATGTTTCCGATTGCGGAGCAGATGGAATTGAAAGTTGGAGCCCAGGTCATGTTCATAAAGAATGATACGTCTTTCCAAAAAGAGTATTTTAACGGTAAAATCGGACAGATCACAGAGTTGAATGCGGATGCTGTATTCGTAACTTTTCCTGAAGAAAATAAAACCATTGAGGTTGAAAAATATGAATGGGAAAATGTAAAATTTACCTTGGATGAAAAGTCAGGTGAAATACAGGAAGAAGTAAAAGGAACTTTCGTGCATTTCCCGCTAAAGTTAGCATGGGCCATAACTGTTCATAAAAGTCAAGGATTAACATTTGATAAGGCAGTACTGGATCTATCCAAAGTTTTTGCCCCTGGTCAGGCGTATGTAGCACTTTCTAGATTGAGATCTTTGAAAGGACTTGTTTTACTTAACCCTATCAAGTTAAATGGCTTGACGAATGATAGAGATGTTGTCGCTTACGCTCAAAATAAAGCATCCCAAGAAGTCTTGAATAATCAATTGGAGTCAAGTACAATTCTCTATTTGAATAGTAGGCTTTCTAGCGCATTCAATTGGGATGGAATGGTAAGCAAATGGCTTTCTCTTGAACATCAACATAAAGTAGCAGGTGAGCGCTCAGAAATGGCTAAGAACCGTGAAAAGTTCATTCGCTTGACTGAACAATTAACGACTACACTTGAGCCAGCAAGAAAATTTAGAAGTCAACTTTTCAGAATTTGTCAGCCTAGTGATTTTGATATTGAGCTTTTGCGCGAAAGGGTTGAAGCAGCATATCAGTATTTCATAAAAGTTTTAGAACCGGTCTTTCGAGAAAATTTAAAACAGATTCTTTTATTGGGAAACAAGAAAAGCACTAAGAATTACCTTGAGGAATTAAGTGAGCTTGATGATTTGATGACAGAAACAATTTTGGACCTCAAGAAGTCTAAGGCCCTAGTTGATCAAATGTCTAATGGAGCTGAAATTAATCGTTCGTCTATTTGGAATGAGCAGGTTAAAAATTTCAAGATTGCCAAGATCCAGGTTGTGAAAGATGAAATTCGCAGGCAGAACCCGAGTATCCTTGATGTTGATGATACAGTCTTAAATAAGACCAATAAAAAGCCAAAAAAGGAGAAGAAACAAAATACGTACGAGAAAACGTTAGAGCTGTTCCAGAAAGGATGGAGCCCTAAAGAAATAGCCGAAAGAAGGAATGTTACGGATCAAACTATCTTCAGACACCTTGGTAAATTGATTAAGGATGAAAAAGTAGAAGTAGAAGAGGTTCTGGATGCCGAAAAACTAAACCAATTAAAGAATTTGTTTGGAGATGAAATAGACATGTCTTTATCTGAAGCTAAAGAAAAAGCAGGAAAAAGCATTGGCTGGGAAGAGCTAAAGATCTATCATGCTAGTCTACTGAAATGAATTACATACACTCTACAAAATCAATCAGTAACTGAACAACGTTTTCATAAGCAGCAAAACTTAGTTCTTCGTATGTGTCATATACATCGTGGTAGTGATTATTGTCTCCCATCGTATATATGAAAAAGCTCGGAACCCCTTCTTCATAAAAATGATGATGGTCGCTGTTTTGTGTTTCCCCTCTCTTTTTTACTTGATTTAGATAACCCTTTTTGTCGTTGATTTTCTTCAGTTTATTGAAAGGTTTTTCAAGTACAGAACCATTTACAACAGTAATACCTTTCTCGCCACTTCCCATAATATCCAGGTTGAGTAAGAACTTAATGTTTTTCATTTTAACGGGACTGTTCTTTACAAAATATTCGGAGCCAACGAGCCCTGCTTCCTCACCAGCAAAAGCAATAAATAGCATATTGTACTTAGTTCTGTTTTCGCGGAAATAGTCAGCCATTGAGATTAACATAGCTGTTCCGCTAGCATTATCATTCGCTCCTGGGAAATAGGTTGACCTTTCTGTTCCCATACCTCCAAGATGATCGTAATGTGCAGTAAAGACTATAGTCTTGGCGCGTTTTTTAGACCCGGGTAAGAAACCAACTACGTTATTGCTTTCGAAGTCCTTCTTAAATGTTGCGTCTACGTCAAAAGAAACTTCATTTTTTGGGGATATTTTTCCTTCTTTGACAATGAAGATTGGATGTTTTATTTGCATACGTCCCACGGCCCAGGTAAACTTTCTAGAGGTCACAAAAATCACAGGAGCAAATCTGGCTAGTCCTTTGAGCTGATATTGTAATTCATTTTCAAGCTTTGTTGACACTCCTGCAAGATCAACAAAAAAAGCGTTTGCTTTCTCGGCCTTTACCTTCCCGACCATTGGCTGCAGCAGTTGAGGGTTATCAATAATTGTTGAGTCAATTTTAATAAAGGACATGGTTCCACTCCCGCCACCAGATATTGGATCTACTACAAAGTCTACACCAGGGTTGAGTTGTTCACCATTTACGGATAAGGATACTTTGCTCGGAAAAGTATTCACATCAAGAGAAAATGGCTGTAGGAAAGAAGAGTCATTTATGAAAGGTAGAAGTCCCGAATTTTTGAATTCAGATGCGAGGAATCTTCCAGCTTTATTGGTACCATCTTTTACATATCCGCGTCCATATAAAGAATCACTGCAAAGAACTTTTGTTATTCTTCGAGCTTTCTCCTCTTGAGCGTAAATCCCTCCACTAAGGAGTAATACAATAAATAGGTACTTGAGTTTATTCTTCAACATACCTGCGTTCTATAAGTCTTGCGAATTCTTCAACAAGAGGATTTTCTTCATCCCAGGTATGCTTGGAAGCAATCTGACTGAGTGTTCTTCGTGCGTCTTCGTTAGAAGGCTGCTGATCCAAAGCTTCTATGGATTTATTAAAAGCATCAGTTTCTCCAGCGAATAGCTCAGAAATGAACTGCATTTTATCATTGAGCCCAATTGCATTCTTCAGTGTGCTTAGTTTACTGGCGCCTAACCTGTCACCAATAGACTCGTTATGAACCTTTTGAAATCTTTCATAAAAGGATTGTTGCTTTTCATCATCGAAATTATCGTTGATCGTATCCTCAGGGGCTCTACTTTCGAATGTTTTGGCTTCTGCAACTTTTTCAGTTGCTTCTGCAATCTCTGATTTTGGAGTAGTTTCCGATTTCACTTCAACCTCATTGCTTTCAGAAGACTGATCAACATCTTCTAATGCATCCATATCACTCGAGAAATCAAATTGTATTTCTCCAGTATCAACCTCTTCTTCCTTCACCTCAGCTTTCTTTTCCTCTTTCAATTCGGGCTCAGAATGAGTCTCTAGAACATCTTGCTGCGGTTTGTCTTTTTCTCCATGAACTAGCACCTCTTTTGCCTTGTAATTGAGAATTAAAGCTCTTTCAAATAGTTGTCGAGATAGGGACTCAAACTCATCTAGCTCTTCCGTAGATAACTTATCGGTAGATAGTTTATCACCAAGAGACTTTAAACGATCAGTAATTGTTTTGTATGATTGAAAATTAGACATTGTAATAAAATTGATCTTTTTCAAAGTTAAGTAAAACAACAACACCTTCTTTCAGATAAAGAAAGAAGGTGTTGAATAATTGTTAAATTATCGTACTAAAGAGTTCCACGGAGCTCCTGTTCTCTTTCTATAGATTCAAATAGTGCTTTAAAGTTACCAGCACCAAAACCTCTAGCGCCCATTCTTTGAATAATTTCAAAAAACAATGTAGGTCGATCTTCCACAGGCTTTGTAAAGATTTGTAATAGATAACCCTCTTCATCGGCATCTACCATAATCCCAAGCTTTTGAAGCTTGTCTAGATCTTCTCTTAATTCATGATCGTGTTCTCCAAGTCTAAGAGGTACTTCGTCATAATACGTTTGCGGTGGTACACTCAAGAATTCAACTCCTCTGCTTCGAAGAGCAGAAACAGTTGAGATAATATCATCAGTTGCTACTGCAATATGCTGTACACCTGGACTTTCATAATAATCAAGATACTCTTCGATCTGCGATTTCTTTTTCCCTTCCGCTGGTTCGTTGATCGGGAACTTAATTCGACCATTACCGTTTGACATTACTTTTGACATCAATGCAGAGTAATCCGTATGTATCTGTTTGTCGTCAAATGAAAGGAAGTTTTCAAATCCCATTACATCTTCATACCATTTAACCCAAGTATTCATTTCATTCCATCCGACATTACCAACCATGTGATCGATAAACTTCAATCCAACAGGTTCCGGATTGTAATCTGATTCCCACTTTTTATAACCAGGTAGAAATACTCCTTTGTAGTTCTTACGCTCTACAAAGATGTGAACAGTTTCACCATAAGTATAGATTCCAGCTCTTATAACTTCACCATGTTCATCTTTCTCTACAGTTGGCTCCATAAATGACTTGGCACCTCTCTTAGTAGTTTCTTCATAAGCTTGTCGAGCATCTTCCACCCATAAAGCCACAACTTTAACACCGTCACCGTGTTTTTTCACGTGTTCTCCAATTGGAGAGTCACTATTTAAAGCTGTTGTAAGTACTATTCGTATTTTGTCTTGTTTTAATACATACGAAGCGCGGTCTTTTAAACCTGTTTCTAGTCCAGCATATGCATGTGATTGGAATCCAAAAGCGGTTTTGTAAAAGTGTGCCGCTTGCTTCGCGTTTCCAACATAAAACTCTACATAATCCGTTCCTAACAGGGGAAGAAAATCTTGAGCTCCTGCAAATATTTTCTCTAAACCATATTCTACGTTCTTAATATCTTTTGCCATTATCTTAAATTTTTAAATTCTATTAATCTTCTAACCAGCTATGTACATAATCACTGTCGGAAATATCTAGAGCTTCCTGAGTGATTCTTAATGGTTTAAATGTATCAACCATTACCGCTGTTTCTCCTGTTTCTTTTTTACCAATACTTTTCTCCATCGCTCCAGGGTGTGGTCCATGCGGAATACCCGCTGGGTGTAGAGAGATAAATCCTTTTTCTACATGATTTCTAGACATAAAGTCACCGTCAACATAATAAAGAACTTCGTCAGAGTCTATATTACTGTGGTTGTATGGAGCAGGAACTGCTTCAGGATGATAATCATAAAGTCTAGGTACAAATGAACATACTACAAAATTATGCGCCTCGAAAGTTTGATGTATTGGGGGCGGTAAGTGAACTCGACCAGTGATTGGCTCAAAGTCCTTTATGTTGAATGCGTATGGAAAATTGTAACCATCCCACCCTACAACATCAAATGGATGTGAGGCATAAGTCACATGGTGCAATACATTCTCTTTTTTAATTTTAATCAAGAATTCGCCTTTCTCATCATAAGTCTCTAACTCATCTGGTGCTCTGAAGTCACGTTCACAAAATGGAGAGTGCTCCATAAGTTGACCAAAATGATTTCGATACTGCTTGGGAGTATAGAGAGGAGAAAAAGACTCAACGATAAACAAACGATTTTCAGGCGTGTCGAAGTTGATCTGGTAAATAATTCCTCTAGGAACAATTAAGTAATCACCTTCGCTGAATCTTATGTTCCCCAACATTGTTCTCAAAACCCCAGTCCCTTCATGCACAAAAAGCATCTCGTCGGCATCAGCATTTTTATAAAAGTAATCGGAAAGAGATTCTTGGGGAGCTGACAAAACAATATTCAAATCGTTATTGAACAATACTGTTTTGCGAGACTCTAGAAAATCCTTTTCTGGTTTAACTTTAAACCCCTGAAGCATTTGACTAGTAATGTTCTTATCGACTGCTGCTTTCGGGGTAAGGTCTTTTTGAGGACCTATGTTTTTAACCATTGTAGGTCGGTGAACATGATACATCAAAGAAGCCATTCCGCTAAACCCTTCTGTGCCAAATAGCTGCTCGTAGTAATAAGAGCCATCTTCTTTCTTAAAGGTGGTATGTCTTTTATGTGGTATTTTGCCAAGTGTTGAATAAAACGGCATAATTTGTTTTTTAATTTGAAAAATATATTGAAAGGTGGAAGCTGATCAAGAACACATGATCATTCTGGATTTCGCTTCAATAAGCGCTTTGATTTTTTATTAATTCTTCCGAACGTATTCATAAAGCTATTTTCGTATCCAGACAAATATAAAAAATTGAAATGGCTTACTAAAAGAAAGATGCTCATGTTTCTCTTTGTTGCTGATAAATGTCATGAATTCTCTTTGTGAAATAGTGAGTTCGATAAAAACCCCCGCTAAAAATTGATCTGTGAACAGCCAAATCAGACGAAAAAGGTATATTAGTGCCCAGCAAAATTGATATATGAAGAAGATATTAGTAATTGGAGCAGGAGGACAGATAGGCACTGAGTTAGTGCTTGAGTTGGCAAGGCGTTTTGGGAAAGATGCTGTTATAGCTTCTGATATTAAAGATGATTGTCCGAAATTACTTGAGGGTTATAATTATAAAAAACTAAATGTCTTAGATAAGCTTGGACTAGAAGACTTGGTAATAAAAGAATCAGTTTCTGATGTGTATTTGCTGGCAGCTTTGCTTTCGGCAACGGCTGAGCAAGACCCCAAGTTTGCATGGAAATTGAATATGGACGGACTTTTTAATGTATTGGATTTAGCGAAAGATGAAAAGATCAAAAAAGTCTTTTGGCCCAGTTCGATTGCAGTATTTGGACCCACGACACCAAAAAGAAATACACCGCAGCAAACAGTAATGGAGCCGTCAACCGTATATGGAATTTCAAAGCAGGCAGGAGAGCAGTGGTGTTCTTATTATAACGCCAAATATGGTGTAGACGTTCGAAGCATTAGATA
>CBFHJL010000004.1:30740-35026 GCA_965656195.1 Brumimicrobium sp.
ATTTCAAAGCAGGCAGGAGAGCAGTGGTGTTCTTATTATAACGCCAAATATGGTGTAGACGTTCGAAGCATTAGATACCCAGGTCTTATATCATACTCTTCCTTACCTGGGGGGGGAACTACAGATTACGCAGTTGATATTTTTTATCACGCAAAGGAGCATGGTGACTATACTTGTTTTTTAGAGGAGAACACTGCCTTACCAATGATGTATATGGACGATGCAATTCGAGCAACAATTGAATTAATGGAAGCTCCAGAAAGTGATGTTCAAACCCGTACATCATACAATTTGGCTGGAGTGAGCTTTACACCGAAAGACCTATCCTTACTCATCAAAGAAAGAATTCCACATTTTGGCATAGATTATGCACCTGACTATAGACAAGAAATAGCAGCAACATGGCCAGAATCTATTGATGATGAGGTTGCGAAAAAAGAGTGGGGCTGGAAAGAACGTTATGATTTGAACAAGATTGTAGATGTAATGTTAGAAAAAGTTGATACTTCATTATTATTTTAGCAACCATTTAAATGTTAGTTCGTCTACAAAATACAAGGATTGGTCTAAAAAACTTGCTTTAACCTTTGATTTTGCTGAAACTTTGTATATATTGCTATTGCGCTATTTAGGAATTTAATTACTTGAGAGATGAAAAAATTACTTTGGACACTAGTTTTTTTCTTGGGTATAGGGAGCTACACCTATGCTGAAGAAGTCCGCAATTCGAACGATGAGCAGGACGATCCCAAAATCAATCAGAAGGATGATCAAGACCGAAAACAAGGTAAGTGGATAACTTTTGGAAAAGATGAGCCAGAAAAGGGTTACCCAATGGAGGGCAAGATTTCTGAGGGAACTTACAAAGATGACCGCAGAAACGGTAGATGGACCATGTACTATAAAGATGGTGAAACTCCTAAAATTGAAGGTGAATTTGTAA
This sequence comes from Brumimicrobium sp., assembly GCA_965656195.1. GTDB lineage: Bacteria > Bacteroidota > Bacteroidia > Flavobacteriales_D > Crocinitomicaceae > Brumimicrobium. The sequence goes on from CBFHJL010000004.1 coordinate 31,684, forward strand.
ACAATCGTCCGAACGGTCCATTCGTGAGGTACCATCCTAATGGACAAATAAAAGAAATGGGTACTTTTAATAAAAGACGTTATACTGATTCTTTGAAACGATTTAATGAAGAAGGTGTAGTTGTTTATGAGAGTTCTTACAACGAAGCAGGTAAGGAAGCTGGAACTGTAAAATACTTTCATGACAATGGTAAGCCAGAATTTGTTTATCAGGCTAATAATGGTGTTCCTACCGGTAAAGCAACGCGTTATTGGCCTAATGGAGATGTGAAGGAAGAAATTACATATGCGGCTGATGGAACTGTTCAAGAAACGACAGGAGAAGTAGAACGTGTTAATCCTCCTGTTAATGTTGAAAAACCAGGTGAAAGTGATGCGCCTAAAGGACCTGCGCCTTCTGGGGTTAAAGACTTCAAGCCGAATGAATATAACAAAATTTACAATGACGATAAGGAATTGTGGATGGAGGGAGACTTCAAGAACGGACGTCTATTCGACGGTAGACTTTACATATACGATGAAGATGGTTTACTGCTAAAAGTGGAAGTTTATAAAGAAGGTGTTTACCACTCAGATGGTCAACTTTAGATTGATTAAAATATATTTTAAGGGAACCATTTTGGTTCCCTTTTTTTATGTACTAAATATTGTATTTTCGTATTTCTAATTTAAATAATCTCGAATGAGTCAACAGAGTAAAGACTTGAAGATCTATAATAGTTTAACTGGAGAGAAAGAGATCTTTAAACCTTTAAACGAGGGTTTTGTTGGGCTGTATGTTTGTGGTCCAACTGTATACAGTTATGTTCACTTAGGAAACTGCAGAACATTCATCTCTTTTGATATGGTGTACAGATACCTGAAGCATTTAGGTTTTAAGGTGCGATATGTCAGAAATATTACGGATGCTGGGCATCTAGAAAATGATGCTGAAGAAGGAGAAGACAAAATTGCGAAAAAGGCACGTCTTGAGCAGATCGAGCCTATGGAGGTTGTGCAACAATACACCTTAAACTTCCATGAAATACTGAGTTTATTCAATAATTTACCACCGAATATAGAGCCTACAGCAACAGGTCACATCATTGAGCAAATTGAAATGGTTAAATCTATTATGGAAAATGGTATGGCGTATGAATCAAATGGCTCTGTATATTTTGACGTTGAAAAGTATAATCAGACTTCAGATTATGGTGAGTTGTCTAAACGGAAAATAGAGGACCTTATGGCCGGTACAAGAAGTTTGGACGGGCAGGATGAGAAAAAGTCGCCTTTAGATTTTGCACTATGGAAGAATGCAAAACCAGAGCATATCATGAAATGGCCTTCTCCATGGGGTATTGGGTTTCCAGGTTGGCACCTTGAATGTTCAGCAATGAGTACAAAGTATCTCGGAGAACAGTTCGATATACATGGTGGAGGAATGGACCTCAAGTTTCCGCATCACGAGTGCGAGATTGCTCAGGGAACCGCAGCTACAGGTAAGAAGCCAGTCAGATACTGGATGCATGCAAATATGCTTACATTGAACGGAAAGAAAATGAGTAAATCGACGGGCAACACACTATTGCCTGAAGAATTATTCTCTGGCAACAATGAAGCAATTGGCGAGGCATATGACCCAATTGTTGTTCGATTCTTTATGATGCAAGCTCATTATGCAAGCACCTTAGACTTTAGTGCAGATGCATTGGAGGCAGCTCAAAAGGGATACAATAGACTTATGGAGGCGATTGATCTCATAGAGGGATTAGAGGTTTCAGAAACTTCTTCAACAGATATTGTTGCGATGACTCAGAGATTCTATGATGCCATGAACGATGATTTCAACACACCCATATTAATCGCTCATTTATTTGATGCCATAAAATTTATTCATCAAGTAGCATCAGGGAAAGCAACGATTTCTAAAAAGCATAAAAACCTCCTTTCTTTAGAAATTAATTCTTTTGTTTTTGATGTGTTAGGTCTTAAATCGATCAATAAAGCAGAAGGAGGAGACAGTCTTGAAAAAGTAATGGAGCTCGTTTTAGAGATGCGAAGTAAGGCGCGCCAGAATAAAGATTGGGATACTTCAGATGCTATAAGGGATAAACTTTCCGAAGCAAAGATTACTGTCAAAGATGGAAAAGAAGGAGCGACTTGGTCTAAGCAGTAATTATATAAAAGTCGAAAAAGGAGTAAGTTCTAAATAGTAATTATACCATTGTTTTGTTATTTCTATTTATTTGACCAAACAGGGAACAACTCTAATTAATTTAGTAAATTTAAAATACGTTTGAATTCAAAAGAACAAATAGAACAGGACGAATTGATTCGTCAGCTTAAGAAAGGAGATAAAAGGTCTTTTGAATTATTGTATGATAATTATTCGAGTGCGCTTTATGGTGTGGTTTACAGAATTATCCAAAAAGAAGATGCTTCGGCCGATGCAATGCAAGAATCTTTCGTGAAAATTTGGAAAAAGATATCCACTTTTGATCCCCAAAAGGGACGTCTCTATACCTGGATGCTAAATATAGCGCGAAATACAGCAATTGATAAAGTACGAAAATTACGCAGGGAAGGTCAAGTTGAAATCCAAACATTTGAATCCTTCGTAAGTAGTAGTAATGTGCATCAAACCTCTTTGAACGTGGACACTCTTGGATTAAAAGAGGTGGTAGAAACGCTTGACGATGACCACAAGATAATAATAAAGTACTTGTATTTTGGTGGCTATACGCAACAAGAAGTATCAGATGAGTTGGATATTCCGCTGGGTACGGTTAAGACAAGAGCAAGAAATGGATTGAAGAAGCTTAGAAAAATGATGACAAATTTTATATTTTGGATTTAAAAGAATACATATCATCTGGAATACTCGAGTCTTATGTACTCGGCGAAGTTTCTGCTCAGCAAAAGCAAGAGGTAGAATGCTTGACTTCTATTTACCCTGAGCTTAAGAGTGAATTGAATAACCTTCAAATAGCAATTGAAAAGGTTGCAAATGATAATGCAGTAAATCCACCTAAAGAATTGAAAGAGCAAGTTCTTAATGGCTTGTATAAAGAAATTGATCAGGATCTTGACCAAGGAGTAATACAGCATGATTTTACTTCGGAAAAGTCTAAAAAGATTGAAGTCAGAGGGAATAATAATACATGGAAACTCGTTGCAGCTGCGTGCTTAGTACTTTTCTTAATCGCTACAACCGTATTTTTAAACACTCAAAATTCTAACATTAATCTGGCTAAAGAAGTGCAGGATTTAGAAGACGTTGTTCAAGATAAAGATTATACGATAGATCAAATAAAAAACGAGTATGTAGAATCAATTGATAAAAAGAATGACTTATTAAGTTT